>CAXSGV010000018.1:7376-26687 GCA_964236615.1 uncultured Polyangiaceae bacterium | reverse complement strand
GCGCGTCTCAGCGGTCTGCCGGCTCGCAGAGCCGGTGCGCGGCTTCTCGGACATCGGGTGCCTCCAGCAGATCGGTAAGGAACGACGTCGCGCTGCGCTCGAGCGTGACGACGGACTTGTATTCCGCGCGACTGGAGAAGCCGTTCTTGTAGACGCTGATCGCCCCCTGGGCGAGAGCGGCGACGAGGAGCGTTCTACGAAAGGCCATCATGAGCCCCGGGTAAGCAAAGGTGGGTCCAACGGTTACCTGCTGCAAAACCCCGCAAATGTCGCGAGGATGCTGGGTTCGACCCGGACGCGGCCGCGTTCACCGCTGGATCGCGAGCCCCTGCCGCCATCCACGCGGTCCTGCTCCAGCCGGGCTAGACGGGGCTAGACGGGCTTCGGTGCAATGCTCGGTCGCGCGGTCTTTTTGCGATCGAAGATGCGTACCCGCCGAATCAAGAGGTCGAGCAGGAACACCGCGATGGCGGCGCCGATGAAGCGCGACCAGAGATCCTGGTGGTACGTGATGGTCTGCCCGGCGGGATCGAAGACCTCTTTCGCGTCGGGATTGAGCTTGCCGCCGGTGACCTCGGCGGCGCGGGCGAGTGTGACGGTATCGGCCGCGAGCGCGAGGTACTCGCGCGGGTACGGGTTGGTCACGTGACCGAAGCTCTCGGCGACGCTCGCGGATTTCACGCCGCCCTTCCCGTCGTCGACGGACTTCTCGAGGCTCGCGTGGAGCAGGAACGACCCGTAGCGATCGAGCGGAAAGTCCGCCTCGTAACGGCCAGGCGCGGTCTGCTTCATGGGGAGCGTCTTCTTCTCCCCGCCCGGCTGCGGACCCGAGATCTCGAACTTCGCGTCGAGGCCATTCTGGAATTTGTCGTCGCCGCCGATGGCGTCGATCGCGGCCTTCACGTGGCCCGTCGCGGGATCGATCTCCGCGCGCATGTCGAGCACCTGTCGCTTCTTCTGGCGCATGTGCTCGCGCACGAGCTGACCCCAGAACTGACCATACCCCGGCCAGCGAAGCCACTCGACGGCCCAGAGGTTCTTCACGTCGCTCGTCCACGCGAGCGACCAGCCGAGGCCCACGTGCCAGCGCGCGAGGATCGGCTCGCCGAGCTCCGACGTGAGGATCTCCTGCGCCGGCGCGGGCTTCATCTTCGTCGCGACGTAGCCATGGAGATAGGGCGCGGCGTTGATGTCGATGCCACGGAGGAAATCCGCGGGCGTCGCGACCTTCGGCTGGAAGTACTCTTCGACGGCGGCCGAGCGGCTCACCATCTCGGTTTTATGTGTGAATATGTGTGGGAGTGATTGTGGATCGAGCACCTTGTAGAAGCGACCGCCGCCGAGATCGCTGATCATCCGGAGCATCGCGTCGTCGGCGCCGCCGCCGAGCGCGACGGTGGAGACGGTCATGCCCTCGGCCGCCATGCCCTGCACTAGCTCGCGGATGCCCTGCGCGGGCGCCTGACCGTCGGTGAGCAGGATGACGTGCTTTTTCCGCGCCTTCGTCACCGTGAGCGATTGGTTGGCGGCGTCGAGCGCGCCGAAGATCTCCGTGCCGCCGCCGGGCTGGATACGCGCGATGTCGTTCTGGAAGCGCGCGCGGTGCTTGGCCGCGGTCATCTTCACGACCTTCGTCGGCTGCGAGTCGAACGCGATGACCTCGAGCAGATCGTCGCTCGACAGCGTGTCGGCCGTGGCCTTGGCGGCCGCTTTGGCCATCTCGAGCGGAAGTCCGCTCATCGAGCCCGATCGATCGATGACGAGCTCCATCGCCACGCCCGGCTCGTCGCGGCGCTTCTCGGAGTCCATACGGACCGGCAAGATCCGCTCGACCGTCGTGTGGTACCAGCCGCCGAGCCCGTAGCCGCTCTCGCCGCCAGCGAACAAGAACCCGCCGCCGAGGTCACGCACGTAGCCTTCGATGGCGTCCTGTTGAGTGAGCGAGACGGCCTCGGCCGGCGCGTCGGAGAGGATCACGAAATCGAAGCGCTCGAGCTCGCGGATCGACGAGGGCATCTCGCGTGGACCGCGAACCTCGACCTCGAACTCCTGCGCGTTGAGCGCGCTCGAGAGGTAGCTCGCGCGCTGCGTGTTGCCCTCTACATAAAGGACTGACGGACGTCCGGGCACGGCCGCCGCAACCGAGTACCGGTTGTTTTCCTTGAAGCGATCGTCCGGGATGTCGGTGAGATCGAGCGCGTACGTGACCTCGCCTGCCACGCGCACGACGCTCTTGAAGGTCACGTCGTTGTCGCCGGGCTTGAGATCGAGCGCGCGGACGCCGTCGAGGCCGTTGATGGCCTCGCCCTGCTTCAATACGGCCTTCACCTTCTGGGGGCGGTTCGAGAAGATGCTGGCGTGGAGCTCGAAGGGCTCGCCCACGTGGATCTTGTCGGGCACGCGTAGCTCGCGCACCGCGACCTCGCCCGGCACGGGGCGGTGGTAGGGCACGGTGTAGACCTTCACGCCGAACTCGCGCGCGCGGTTCGATTCCGCGAGGACGTCGCCGTCGGTCTGCACGCCGTCGGAGAACACGACAGCGCGACGCAAGTAACCGGATGGATACAACCGTAGGCGAGCTGGAGCGCGCTCGCGATGTCGGTGGCAGCGCCGAGGCCGGTCTTCGCCTTCCCTGCGTTCTTGGGATCGGTCGATGCCACGTCGTGGCGCTCCAGCTCGGGGACCGTCTTCGGCTTGTCGTCCGTCGGCACCACCCGAGGGCGCCGGGCGAACGTGACGACGCGAACGAGATCGTCGTCGGGGCGTTGGTCGAAGCCCTTCTGAATCTCGACTTTCGCATCCTCGATCGCGGCGTCGGGCACCGACTCCGAGACGTCGACCAGGTAGACCGTGCACACCTTCTGTGTGGTCGCCGTGCGCGCGAGCCGCGAGAGCCCGAGCGCGAGCAACAGCACGAACGACACGCGGAGGACGACCGAGAGCACGCGCTGCGGCCACGGCAGATCGGCGAGCGATCGCCCGATCATCCACAAGAAGTACGGAGCGAGCAGCCCGATCCCCAGCATGCGCGGGCTGAGAAGCTCGTAGTCCTGCCCGTTGCGCTTCCAGGCGAGCGTGGGGCCGGCGTAGAAGACGTACTTCAGGTAGAGCCACAGACCGAGCGCGCCCACGCCGACGACGAACGCGCCGAAGAGGACGCGCTTGATCAGCGCCTTGCGTTCTCGAGCATCCATCAGACGGTGATCCTGCGGTGGTACGTGGCCCACTCGATCGTCGTGAGGAGCGCGACGAGAAGGAGAAGGTAGATCCAGATCTCGCGCCGCACGCCGACGTGGAAGCCTTCGACCTTGCCAGCTGCCTTGCCGTCGACGGTGAGCTCGGGTGCGGGCGCGATGGTGCTCTCTTGGGCGTCGAGGAGGTTGGCCGCGAACGCCGTCACGGCGGCGGGCTCGGCCTTGTCGGCCGGGCCTTTGTCGGGCGCCTTTTCGATCGAGGGATCGGGGACTGCGGGCTCGACGGGCTTGTCCGATACCAGCTCATAAAAGCCCGCGCGCTCGCCGAGGTACACCGCGCGGCCTTCGTGGACCGGTACGCGCTCGCTCGTGCCGCCTGGCACCTTGAGCGTCGCCTGCGTGCTCTGCGTCCCGACGGGAACACGCCACACGTCACCGGTACGGAAGCTCGAGAGGTAGGTCGCGTCCTCGTCGGTGAAGAAGTTGATGGTGTTCATGAGGAAGAGCGGCCACGCGACGCGGAGCGCGAGATCGCTGTCGCGAACGTCGAAGCCCATCGCGACGAACTTGAAGCCGCCGCGCTGCCCGGCGATCAAGATGGGCGAGCCCTCGGAGGCGCCGAGCACGCGATCGCCCGCCTGCGGCACGAGCTTGTGGCCGCGCGCGACGTTCACGTCGTCGAGCGCGGTGAAGCGCACGACCGGGTGCTTGCGATCGATCTTGTCGAAGCCTGGTTGCACGAGCTCTTGCTCGACCTTCACCGGCGAGCCGGGCCCGCGCGGATCGATGTAGAGCGCATTCGATCGCGGGAACTGGGCCGGCGTCGCGCGGTCGAAGATGATGACGTCGTACTGGATGCCGCCCGCAGATTTTTGCGCGTACTGCCGCGGATCCTGGAGCGTGACCTCGAGGTACTCGTCGAGAAGCAGCGCGGCTTCGAGGTAGGTGTTGCCCTCGGTCACGACGAGGACCTTTGCGCGGCGGCGCTCGGGAAGGAGCGCGTAGGCCCTGTCGTCCGCGGGCAGATCGTCGTGCGAGCCGTCGACGCGCTGGATCTTCGCTTCGAGCGTGCGGCTCGCGCCCGACAGGTTCGGGTAGAAGCGCGGCAGGCGCTCGCCCGGCTTGAGGCGGATCTTGGTGAGATCGACGAGGTTGCCGTCGCCGAGCAGCGTGAGCTCGACGTCTTCCTGGTCGGGCCCGGTGTTGGTGACCTCGAGCATCACCTCGTAGCGGCTCTTGTCGAGCGGGTAGCGGCGCACCGAAAACTCGGTGATGGCGACGTTCTTTTTGCCTGTGCCGACCGAGACGAACGAGATCTTCGCGTCGCCGAGGTGCACCGGCCCCGTCGAGTCCGCGGCGGGGCCGAGGTTACCGTCGCTCACGACGACGATCTCGCCGTTCTCGACGTTGCGTAGGGAGTCGGTCGCAAAGCGAAGCGCGCGCGGAAAATCGGCGCGTGCGTCGGTGGCCTTGATCTGGTCGAGCGCGCGCTCGAGCTCCGAGGTGTCGCCGCTCATGGGGCCGAGCGGCGTGATCATCGCGTCCATCTGCGCGATGAGCATGCGGTCGGAGCCGCCGAGACCGCGGATCATCGATTTGATTTCGTCCTTGGCGACGCCAAGGCGGTTCGGCGCAACGTCGGTGGCTTGCATCGACGCACTGGCATCGACGAGCACGATCAAGTTGCGCCCCTTGATCAGGGTCGCTGCCGCGCGCGGATCACCGAGCGCGAGCACGAGGAGCAGCAAGAGCGCGAGCTGGAGGAGCAAGGAGAGCAGCCTCTTCAGCTTGGAGAAGAGGCTCGTCGCCTCCTTGTCCTTGAGGATCCGCTGCCACAGCGGAGAGAACGGCACCGCGATCGTGCGGCGGCGCAGCTTGAGGATGTAGAATGCAACGACCGCGGCGCCTGCGATCGCGAAGATCGTGGCGAGGGTGGCGAACGGGAGGCCGGCGAGGATCACGTGGTCACCGCAGGAACCCGCCGCGCCGGAACACGCGCAGGATCAGCTCGTCGAACGGGGTCGTGATGTCGGCCTTGATGTACGGCACCTGCCGCGTCGCGCAGAAGCGATCGATCTCCTGCGTGTACTCCTTGTGGATGTCCTTGAAGCGATCGAGGACCTTCTGCGTGATCGTGACCTCGCGCTCGTCGCCGGTCTCGCAGTCGTAGAGGAGGACGTCGCCGGAGAGCTTCGGGTGGGCCTCTTCCTGGTCGACGATGTGGACGACGAACGGCTCGAACTTGTTGTAGCGGAGCACGTTGATGCCCTTCTCGAAGCCCGCCGGATCGCAGAGATCCGAGATGAGAACTGCGAGCCCGCGGCGTTTGTGCTGCGCGACGAACGTCTTCATCGCGTCGCCGAGATCGGTCTGGCCCATCGGCTCGACCTCGCGGAGGAAGCGGAAGACCTTGAAGATGCGCGCCTTGCCGCGGGTCTCCTGCATGCGCTCCATCACGCGATCGCTGGTCGACACGATCGACACGCGATCGAGGTTCGCCAGGCCGACGTAAGCGAGCGCTGCCGCCACGCGCTTGGCGTAGCGGAGCTTCTTTCCTTCGCCGTACGCCATCGAGCCCGAGGCATCGATGATGAAGTAGATGGCGAGGTCTTCCTCTTCCTCGTAGAGCCGCAGAAGCAGGCGATCGAAGCGCTGGTAGACGTTCCAGTCGAGGTAGCGGAAGTCGTCGCCCGGCTGGTAGTCGCGGTGGTCGGCGAACTCGACGCCGCTGCCCGTCTTGCGCGTACGGCGCTCGGCGCGCATGCGACCCGAGAACGCCTTGCGGCTGACGATGGCGAGGTAGTCGAGCTTCCGCTGGAAGTCGTCGTCGAACAGATCGTCGTTCGTGCCGACGCCCGCTTTGGCAGCCTTGCTGCCACGTAGCGACGCCGGCCCGCCCTTGGCGAGTGCTTTCAGACCGTCGAGGAAGCCCATGACCGATTCGTTCCCTTGGAGTCCTCGGGCTACTCGGCCGCCGACTTCAGGCCGGCCTTCGTCTCTGCGACGCTCTTGAAGATCGCCCCGATGACCTGATCGGTCTTGATGCCCTCGGCCTCGCCTTCGAAGTTGAGAAGGACGCGGTGACGGAGCGCGGGGAGCGCGACCGCGCGAACGTCGTCGACGCTCGCAGCGAAGCGGCCCTCGAAGAGCGCGCGGATCTTGGAGGCAAGGAGCACGGCCTGCGCGCCACGCGGCGAAGCACCGAAGCGCACGAACTGCTTCGTGAGATCGGGCGCGTCGGGGCCGTCGGGGTGCGTCGCCTGAACGACGCGGATCGCGTAGTCCTGCACGTGACGCGCGACCGGCACCATGCGCACGAGCTTCTGCATGTCGAGAATCGTCGCGCGATCGATGACGGCGCGCGGCTGCTCGGTGGCGCCGCCCGTCGTGAGATCGAGGATCTGGTGGAGCTCGTCGCGATCGGGAAAGAGCACATGGAGCTTGAAGAGGAAGCGATCGAGCTGCGCTTCCGGAAGCGGATAGGTGCCTTCCATCTCGAGCGGGTTCTGTGTCGCAAGCACGACGAACGGCTCCTCGAGCGTGTGCGTCTTGCGGCCGACGGTGACGCGGTGCTCCTGCATCGCTTCGAGGAGCGCGCTCTGCGTCTTCGGCGTGGCGCGGTTGATCTCGTCGGCGAGGACGATGTTCGCGAACACCGGACCCTTGCGGAACTCGAACGCCCTGCCGCCTTGCTGGGTCTCGTCGATGACGGTGGTGCCGATGACGTCGGCGGGCATGAGATCGGGCGTGAACTGGATGCGCGAGAACGCGAGGCTCATGGTCTCGGCGAGCGTGCGCACCAGCATCGTCTTGCCGAGGCCCGGTACGCCTTCGAGGAGAGCGTGACCGCCAGCGAGAAGGCACGTGAGGACGCCGTCGACGACCTCGCGGTTGCCGACGATCGCTTTACCGATCTCGGCGCGCAACGCCTCGATGCTCGAGCGAAATTGATCTACCTGGGCGCGCACGTCGGCTGCGTCACTCTGCGTCATGAGTCATTCCTCGTTGGGTTGCGGCGTGCGGGTGCGGGGTGATCACTGAGCGTCGCGCGGGCGAATCAGCTGGAAATAACGGCGTACGTAGAAACGATAGCCGCCCGGGATCTCGTCCTTGTTGAGCGCTTCCTCCGCGACCGTGTGGTACTCGCGGTAAACTTTCGTGTAGCCGCGGTTCGCGAAGCCGCGCTCCGCCGCGCCTTGAATGACCTCGCTGCGGCTCGCGCCCTGGCCCGTGTCCTGCCCGGCGACCTGCGTGTCTTGCGTGCCGACCTTCGGGTTCGTCGCGCCGCCTTGCACGTTCGCGTCGTGGCCGGTGCCCGCGCCCTGACCGGGCTTGCCGCTGCCACTGCCCTGGCCTTGGCCTTGGCCCTGACCTTGGCCTTGGGTGATCATCAGAATTTTTTCGCCGTTCGGGCCTACGACCCAGAGCTCGCTCTTGCCGCCCTGCCCCTGACCTTGGCCCTGGCCACCCTGGCCTTGCTGCCCTTGGCCCTGACCTTGTTGCCCCTGGCCTTGCCCTTGGCCCTGCTGCCCCTGGCCTTGCTGACCCTGCCCCTGCTGACCCTGGCCCTGCTGACCTTGGCCTTGCTGACCTTGGCCTTGCTGACCCTGGCCGTTCTGCCCTTCTTGCCCTTGTCCTTCTTGGCCCTGGCCTTGTTGACCCTGACCTTGCTGGCCGCCCTGGCCGCTCTGACCATGCGCGCGCTGCTGGAATTTGCGCAGGCGCACCATCTGCTGCTGGCCGCCCTGCCCTTGCTGGCGAAGCATCTCGCGGAGCTCTTGGAGCTTCTGGCGTAGCTGCTCCTTCTCTTCCTGCGACATCTCTTCCTGCGCCATGCGGTTGATGTCTTCTGCGCCCTTTTCGAGATCCTGCGCCGACGCGCCGAGATCCTTCAGCAGATCTTCGGCGGCTTGCGAGAGCTCGCGATCGAGGCGGTCGAGCTGGCGACCCGTCTGCTCCTGTTGCTGCTGCTCGCGATCGAGGCGCTCGAGCTCGCGCTCCTTCTTCTGAAGGAGGCTCTTCTCTTGCTCGGTGCCGCCGGCGTCGCCCATCTTCTGCTTTTGCTGAAGCAGCTGCTTTTGTAGCTCGTCGCGCTTCTGCGCGATCGTCTCGGCGCGCTTCGATTGGTCTTCGGACGCCTTCTTCAGCGCGTCGCGCATCTTCTCGAGCTGCGCCTTGTCGGCCTTGCCGTCGCGAATCTTCTTGGCGAGATCGCGCAGCTGCTTTTCCGCGTCGACGAGGTTCTTGTTTTCGAGCGCTTCGCCCGCGGGCTTCGTGAGCTCCGCCATCTTCATCTGCTCGCCAATCTTCGCGAGCGCGTCTTCGAGCGCTTTGTGGTCGGCCTCGCGCCCTTCGAGCAGCTTCTCTTCGAGCGCCTGCATCTTCCGGAACGCTTCGGTGCGGTCGAGGCGCTTGGCCGCGAGATCTTCGATGAGCTGGTTGAACTCTTGCGTCGCCTGCTTGGCCTCCTCGCTCTGGTTCTTCTGCTCCATGTCGCGAAGGAACTCGCGCATGGCGTCGATGTCGTCGGCCGTCACGTCGACGGCGTCGATCGTCTTCGCCGACAGCACCGGCTCGTGCTTTCGGATCTCGAAGAGCGCGAGCACGAGCACCGCGAGCGCGAGCCCCCCGGCGAGCGGAAGATCGCGCGGAGCCGTGAAAGGAACTGCATTCTTGGGGCTGATTCCGCCGACGAGCTTCTTCCGTGCGAGATCGTTCGTGCCCGAGACCGTGGCGACCGCGTCTTCGATCGCGGCGTCCATGAAGGGGGTGCGTTCGGCCTGCGGCAGGCTCGCGAACGACAGCGCGCTCGAGAGGCGATCGGCGAGCGCGTGGTAGCGATCGAGCGCCACGGCACCGGCTCGCAAAGGGAGCGGCCGCAGGTAGGCGATCGCCGACACGACCGCGACCTCGAGCGCACAAATGCCGAGGAGCACGCGCGCTCCCCCCTCGCCCACGTGGCCCGTCTTCCGCAGCGTGAGGACAATGGCCGCACCCGCGAGCGCGACGCAGGCTGCCGTGACGCCCGCGGAAAACGACCGCCCAATCCGGATCCGGCGCTCGGCCGCGCCTGCCAGCCGACCGATCGAGGACAGGTCGGGCAGAGCGTGCGTGTGGGGTGTCGGGTCAGTCATTCCGTTCCGAAAGGTCTCCGCTTAGGACGTGCGTGATCCGCCAAAGTTCCGGCCGCACGGGGCTGCCCCCTCATTCTAGTGAATCTGCGGAGGCTCTGCCCCCGCGTCAGCCGCCTCACGCCTCCAAGCGTACCTTACGCGTTCGAATCGTTGGTTATTCCGTCTCTCGCTCGGAGGTCAGCTCAGCGCGGAACGAGCGCGGAGCGCGTATCGAGATCGAGCAGCTCGTAAGCGTCGGGCTCGGCCTTGGCCATGCCGCCGTCGACGAAGATCATCGCGGCCTCCGCCGCGGCGGGGGTCGTCGAGGGTGTGCCGTGCGCATAGTGGACCGCCGCGCCATCGGTGATCAGGTGGCGAAGGACGCCATGACGCGGCGATGCATCGTCCGTCCACGCCGGCGTGAGAAGCGTGCGGCACTTCGGATCGCCGATGTGACCTACCACCTGCGTGATGCCGGGTGGAAGTCTGCGCGGATCGAAACGGCGCGGCTGCCTGGTGCCATCGGCGTTCGGCTTGGCGGGCCGATGGTAGAAGATGCCGTCGCCCTCGCCGTGCTCCGCGTCGCCCGGCCGATGCGGGAGCGAAGGCACGGCGAACGGAAGGCCCGTTGCCGCGTCGTGCTTTGCGTACCCGGCGAACGCGCTCGCGAGGCGCGCTTGCAAGCTTGCCGCGATCGACGCCGCGTCGCGACCGTGCGCCGGTGTCGCCGCGTCGACCGTCACGCCGGCGTGGGACATCAAGAGATCGCCGGCCGCGGCGTAGGCCGCGCGCATTCGGCCGCTCGCGAGAAGCGCGTGCACGAGCTCGCGCTGCGCAACGCGGAAATTCGAAAAGTCGCGCGCGATGCACTCCGCCGTGGGCACGTTGGGGTGCTTGGCGAGGAACGCCTTCTCGGCGTCCTCGCGATCGGCGCCGGTCAGGTCGTACACGGCGTCCGCCTCCTTCTGGACCGCCGCAAAGGCCGCGTCGTCGAAGCCCGCGAGCTCGCCGACGCGCGCGAGATCGTGGTTCCCCGCGAGGATGACGACCTGGTCCTCGGGGTGCGCGGCGAGCCACCCGAGAAGCTCGAGGCCGCTGCGTGCGGCCTCGTCGCGCGCTTCTCTACTTCCGTAGTCGAAGTGATCGCCCATCGAGACGAGCAGCACATCCGGCCGCAAGCGCCCGTCGCTCGCGAGGAGACCATGACGATCGAGCACGCGACGGAACGTGGCGAACGGCGCTTGAGGATCACCGATCGCGGCACGCACCTTCCAGCGTGAGGAGCTCATGGGCATCACTCTAATCTCACCATCGAGGCTCTGACGGGGTTCTGTTAGGTTCGCCGCGCCCGTGTCCCTCCCTGCTCTCCGCCAGTTCCTCGCGACGCCGCTCATCACGCTCTCCGGGGGCGCGATCACCCCCGGCTCCCTGATCGTCGGTGGCCTCGTCATCATCGGATCGTTCGCGCTCGCGCGCGTCGTCGGGCGCTGGATTCGGCAGATCCTCGCGGCGCGCGGCCACTCGCAGGGGGCGCAGTTCGCGGTCGCAAAGATCGTCGGTTACTCGATCATCCTCATCGGCACGCTGAGCGCCGTGAGCTCGATGGGGCTCAAGCTCGACGCCGTGCTCGCGGCCTCGGCGGTCCTGCTCGTGGGCATCGGCTTTGGTCTGCAGAACATCGCGCAGAACTTCATCTCCGGCATCATTCTCCTGATCGAGCAGCCCGTCAGCAAAGGCGACTTCATCAAGGTCCGCGACGCGTTCGGCGAGGTCGAGGACATCGGTCTCCGCGCAACGACGATCGTCACGCGCGACGAGGTCACGATCATCGTTCCGAACAGCGAGCTCATCACCGAAGCCGTGATCAACCACTCACGACCGACCCACAATTTGCGGGTGAAGATCGACGTGACGGCCGCCTACGGCTCGAGCACGCAGCAGGTGAAAGAGATCCTCCTCCGCATCGCGAAGGCCGAGGCACGCGTCCTTTCAACGCCCGCGCCCGAGGTCCGCCTCGACGCGTTCGCCGACTCGGCGCTCGTGTTCGCGTTGCTCGTTTGGATTGCCTCGCCGAAGGACGACCTTCGCATCGCGTCGGCCATCCGCTTCGAGGTCGAGGCCGCGTTCCGCGAAGCCAAGATCGAGATCCCGTTCCCGCAGCGCGAGGTTCGCCTCCGCGATGCCTCGCGCAGTTGATTGAGGCGTACATGACCCAGCCACCCTCCAACGCTTCCGACATCCTCACCTTCGCGCTCGACAAGATCGAGCGCGACCTCGGCTACCTCATGACGGCGTTCGCCGAGGTGCTCGAGGGCGTGGGCGATGGCGATCTCATCGGGCGCCTCCCTTGGCGTGCGGCCGACGCAAAAGCCGGCACCGAGGCGCTCGCAGCGACCAACGGCCCACTCGGGGTGCGCGAGGTCGCCGCACTCTCGATGGCCTTCCAGCTCTTGAACCTGGTCGAAGAGAACGCGGCCGCGCAGTCGCGTCGCCTCCGCGAGACACGCGGTGAAGCTCGTCGGGAGCCCGGGCTCTGGGCGCAGAACCTCGGACAGCTCGCGGCCATGGGTCTCGACGCGCACGCCATCGCGCAAGCCATCGCGAACGTTCGCGTCGAGGCGGTCCTCACCGCGCATCCGACCGAGGCGAAGCCGCCCGACGTCCTCGAGCAGACGCGCTTTCTCTACTTGCTCCTCGTGCGACGCGAGAACCGCATGTTTACCGAGAGCGAACAGGCGCACACGACCGAAGAGATCAAAGCGACGATCGAGCGCCTGTGGCGCACCGGCGATTTCCTCGAGCAGAAGCCGCAAGTGAAGGACGAGCGACGGAACGCGCTCCACTACTTGCGTGAGGTCTTCCCGCAAGTGATCGAACGACTCGACGCGCGTCTCGCCGACGCGTGGAAAGAGAACAAGCTCGATCCGCGAGCGTTCGACGGTGGGGTGCGGCCGGTTCTTCGTTTCGGAAGCTGGATCGGCGGCGACCGCGACGGCCACCCGCTCGTCACCGCCGAGCTCACGCGCGAAACGTTGCGCGAGCACCGCCGCGCCGCGCTCTCTCTTCACCGCGAAAACCTCTGCGCCCTCGCGCAAAGGCTCTCGCTGGCCGACAGTCGTCAGGCGGCGCCACCGGTGCTGCTCGAGGCACTCGCCGCGATGGCGCCGCTGCTCGGTAGCGAGGCGCTCACGATTCAGAAGGAGCACCCCGGCGAGCCGTGGCGCCAGCTCGCACTGATGATCGCAGCACGTCTCCCCACCTACGCGCGGCCGGCCGACCTCGAAGCCGATCTCGCGGTCCTCACGCGCGCGTGCCACGAGGTTCGCGCCGATCGTATCGCCGCAGCCGACGTCGAGCCGGTGCGGCGCGCCGTCGAGACCTTCGGCTTTCACCTCGCGGCCGTCGACGTACGCCAGAACAGCGCGTTCCACGATCGCGCCGTCACGCAGCTCTTTGCCGCCGCGGGGATCGATGCGTCCGAGTTCGCGAAATGGGACGAGCCCCGCCGGCGCGCGCTCCTCGACGCCGATCTCGCCACGCCTCGCCCTCTCGCGCTCGTCGGTACCGCGCTCGGGGACGAAGCGAAGAACGCGATCGACACCTTTCGGGTGCTCGCCGAAGAGCGCGACACGCACGGGCTCGATGGCCTCGGCTGCCTGATCGTCAGCATGACCCGCGGCGTCTCGGACCTGCTCGTCGTGTACCTGCTGGCGCGTGAGGTCGGCCTCGCGCACATGACCGAGCGCGGGCTCGTCTGCGATCTACCCGTCGTGCCGCTCCTCGAGACGCTCGCCGATCTCGACGCTGCACCCGCGATCCTGGATGGCTTCCTCTCGCATCCCATCACCAAGGCGTCCCTCGAAACGTTCGCGGCCGATGCCGCGGCGACGCAGGGTGGCGGTCGTCCCGTCGACGTCATGCTCGGCTACTCCGACAGCTGCAAGGACGCGGGGATCCTCGCTTCGCAGTGGGGTCTTCACCGCGCGCAAGAGCGGCTCGCCGAGGTCGCCAAGCGCCACGGGCAGCGACTTCGCTTCTTTCACGGGCGCGGCGGAACGGTGAGCCGCGGCGCGGGGCCGACCCATCGCTTTCTCGACGCGCTCCCGCATGGGACCGTCACCGGCGATTTCCGCGTCACCGAGCAGGGCGAGACGATCGCGCAGAAGTACGCGAACCTGATCACGGCGACGTACAACCTCGAGCTTCTCCTCGCGGGCGTCGCCGCGACCACGATGAAGCACACGGCGCCGCGCTCTTCTGCCATCGATGACATCACGCCTTTGCTCGACGATCTCGCGGCGCGCAGCCATGCGACCTACCGCGCCTTCATCGACACGGAAGGCTTCATGACCTACTTCGACGGCGCGACGCCGATGGACGCCCTCGAGCAGGCCCACATCGGCTCGCGGCCGGTGCGCCGGACGGGCAAGCGCTCGCTCGCCGACCTTCGCGCGATTCCATGGGTCTTCAGCTGGAACCAATCGCGCCACTACCTTCCCGGCTGGTACGGGCTCGGCAGCGCGCTCGAGGGAATTCATGCGAGCGATCCCGCGGCGTTCGCGCGCATCGCCAAGGCCACCGCGACCCATCCGTTCCTCAGCTACGTCCTCAAGAACGTGGAGACCGCGCTCGCCTCGGCCTCGCTCGATCTGCTCGCCGACTACGCGTCGCTCGTCGACGACGAAGCCGTGCGTGAGCGCTTTTTGGCGCTCGTACGCTCGGAGCACACGCGCACGACGACGATGCTCGAGGCTCTCTTCGGCGGACCCATGCACTCGCGCCGCCCGCGCATGTTCAAGACGCTTGCACTCCGCGACGCCGGGCTTCGCGCGCTGCACGGCTTTCAAATCGACGCGCTCCGCAGCTGGCGCAGCGCGCGCAAAGCCGGTGACGCTGCCGCAGAGCAAGCCGCGCTCCCTCGCCTTTTGCTCTCGCTGAACGCGATCGCGGCGGGTCTTCGCACGACGGGATGACGGGATGACGGGATGGCGGTAGCGTGGGGCCCGTGCCGACGGAGCCGCTTCCCCCGCCCCCGGCGGTGACCGTTTCCATCGTGACCGACCGCTCGAGCAGCGCCAAGGCGACCGGCGGTTTTCTGGATCTGCGCCGTCTCGATCTCGTCGCGCACTACCCGAGCGGCGCCGTCAGCGCGCCGTTTTCCTACGACGTCGCGACACGCGTCGCCCTCGACGCGGTCATCGTCGTCGCGCATTACGAGGAGGCCGGCGTGCGCCACGTCTTCCTGCGCTCGTGCATGCGGCCTCCCGTCGCCCTTCGCACGATCGAGCCCTTCGACTCCGGAAACACGTGGGAGGTTCCCGCCGGGATCATCGAAGACGAAGCGCCGCGCGTCGCCGCAGCGCGCGAGCTTCTCGAGGAGGTCGGCTTCGCGGTCGATCCCGACGCCCTCTCCGAGCTCGGGCCGTACTCGTGGCCTGCGCCCGGCGTCATCGGCGAGCGGCACGTGTACTTTCACGTCGTGGTCGATCCCGCGCAGCGCGGCCTCCCGTCGGAGGACGGCTCCGATCTCGAACGCGAAGGCGAGGTCATCGCCGTGCGCCTCGACGCGGCGCTCGCGCACGCGCGCGCTGGTGCTCTGCGCGATGCGAAGACCGAGCTCGCGCTGCGCCGGCTCGCGGAGCTCCCCTGATGGCAAGGATCGCGAAAGGCCCGCGCGTCCTCGTGCTCGTGAAGCGCACGAGCTGGAGCACGCTCATCGAGGAGAAGAAGGACGCGCACGTAAAGGCGCTCGTCGCTCGCGGCGATCCCGCGGTGCGGCGGATGCGGCGCTCACACGAGGCCCACGAAGAGACCGTACGCGAGCTCAAGGAGGCCCTCGACGCCGTCGGCGCGCGCATGGAGCTCCTGCTCGGCCCGCGCGCCAAGGTCGACTCCGCGTTCGATCTCGTCATCACGGTAGGGGGCGATGGCACACTGCTCGCGGCCTCGCACCAGGTCGGCCGCGGCGTCCCGCTTCTCGGCGTGAACAGCGCGCCGGAGAGCTCGGTCGGATTCTTCTGCGCCGCGCGCAAAGGCAACGTGAGGAGCACGCTCGCGCTCGCGCTCGATGGCTCGCTCGCGCGCGTCGACCTGGCGCGGATGCGTGTAGACATCAACGATCGCTGCGTTCACAAGCGCGTGCTCAACGAAGCGCTCTTCTGCCACTCGCTTCCGGCCGCGACCTCCCGCTACATCCTCCGCGTGTTCCGCCATACGAAGGGCGCGAAGGAGCAAGTCGAGGAAGAGGAGCAGAAGTCGAGCGGCCTGTGGATTGGCCCGGCCGCAGGGTCGACCGCTGCGCAACGCAGCGCGGGCGGCAAGGTGCTCCCGCTCACCTCGCAGAAGATTCAGTTCGTCGTGCGCGAGCCCTACGTGCGCCTCGGCACGAAGCTCGCGCTCCCCACCGGGCTCATCGGCGAGGACGGTAAGATCATTCTGCACAGCAAGATGAACGACGCGCGCCTCTTCCTCGACGGGCACCACATCGTGCACCCGATCGTGATGGGCGACGTCCTCACGCTTCAGCGATCGGACGAGAGCCTCACCGTGCTCGGGCTGCGGCGCCCCGGCCTTTACAAGCTTCGCTCGCGTCCGAAGCCGTAGAGCTCGGCGCCCTAGAGAGCGCGCGAACCGCAGCCGGGCGGGGTCCGTGACGAACCTATGACCGTTTTGGAGCGGCAAATCCGGCCGAAACGCTCGCGTCCCGCGCATCGTTCGGCTAAACCGCGGCCATCCTCGTGGCATCCCCCATCGGTTTCGAGATCATAGGGACCGGGCACTACGTGCCTGGCGATCCCGTCACGAACGAAGATCTGTCGCGTGTCATGGACACGTCGGACGAGTGGATCTACCAACGCTCGGGCATTCGCCAACGTCACTTCGCGCCCGAAGGTGTGGGCGCGAGCGACCTCGGCTTCGAGGCGTCGAAGCGCGCCATCGAGTCGGCTGGCATTCAAGCGAAGGACATCGATTACATCGTCTTCGCGACCATGACGCCCGACTACGTGTTCCCGGGCTCGGGCGCGCTGCTCGGCGCGAAGCTCGGCATCCACGGCACGCCGGCGCTCGATCTTCGCCAACAGTGCGCGGCCATGATCTTCGGCCTGCAGATGATCGACGGTCTCATTCGCACCGGCGCCGCGAAGACCATCCTGTTCGTCGGCGCCGAGGCGCACGCCGGCTTCATGCCGTGGGAAGACTGGGGCGCGCTCGACCCGAAGAACAACCGCAGCGCGACGCCGGAAGCGCGCGACAAAGCGAACAAGCACCGCGCGCTCGCCGTCCTCTTCGGCGACGGCGCGGGCGCGCTCCTCTTCCGCGCCACCGATCGCGACGCCGGTCTCCGCGGCGTGAAGATCCACTCCGACGGCCGCTACGCCGAGACTCTCCACGTGCCCGGCGGCGGCTTCCGAACGCGCCCGTACTGGAAGGCCAACATGTTCGCCGAGGACATGTACATCCCGCGGATGGACGGCCGCGAGCTCTTCAAGTTCGCCGTCACGAAGCTCCCCGCGACCGCGCGCGAGCTCGCGAAGGAGCAGGACGTCCCGCTCGACAAGATCGATTGGTTCCTCGCGCACCAGGCCAACCAGCGCATCAACGTCTACATTCGCGAGCAGCTCGGCGTGCCGCCCGAGAAGATGCCGATGAACATCGAGCGCTTCGGGAACACGAGCGCGGGCACACTGCCGATTTTGATCGACGAGCTTCATCGCGCGGGAAACCTGAAGAAAGGCCAGCTCAACATGCTGCTGGCGCTGGGCGCGGGAATTCATTGGGGTTGCGCGCTGGTTCGGTGGTGAACGTCGCGCTAAGGTCATAGGCCATGCCCGCCCGTGCGCTTGCCTCGCGCGCTGTCTTAGCCTTCGCTCTCACGCTGTCCCTGGTCGCCGCCGACGGTGCGGCGCCGCAGAAGGACGCTCACGCTTCGGTCTCGATCGCCGTCCTGTTCGACGCGCTCGTCGCCGATACGACGACTGCGTGTATCGCGACGCCGACCGAGCAGCACGCGGTCTGGGAGGGCGGCCGCATCGTCACGTACACGCGCGTCCACATCGACAACGGCATCGCGGGGCAGCTCGGCACCGGCAAAGAGACGTGGATCGTCACGCTCGGCGGGATCGTGGGCGACGTCGGTCAGACCGTCGAGGGCGAGGCCACGCTGCACATCGGTCTGCCTTCGCTGCTCTTCCTGCGGCCCGATCCTGCGGCCGCCGGCGGCGACACGCACATCGTGACGGCGCGCGCGCAGGGGCAATTTCACGTGAAGGTCGACCCGAAGACGCACCTCCAGACGTTCCGCACGAGCAACGCGATGGGCGTGCTCTACCCGCCGCAGCCGTCGATGCTGGCTCGCGTGAAGTCGACGACGCTCGCGTCCGACGTCATCACGAACCGCCCCGTCGCCGACGTCGCCAAGGACATCGCCTCTGCCTGGAGCCGCACCCATGGCAAGTGAATCGCGCAGGCGAGGTCGTGTTTTCGCGGGCCTTCTTGGTCCGGCGTTTGGTCTCGCCCTTCTCGCGTCGGCATCGACCGCGTCCGCGTTCTGCCGCACCTCGACCCAGGGCCTTCGCGGCGAGTGCACCATCGGCGGGGACGAGTGCTGCACCGTCGGCAAGCCCCTCTTCTGGAAGAACGCGTGCGTCGGCTACAGCATGCAGAAGGACGCGTCGAAGCAGGTTTCGCTGAACGACGCCCAGCAAGCCATCACGCGCGCGTTCACCAAGTGGACGGGCACCTCTTGCACCACCGACGGCTCGGGCCAGTCGCGCGTCAGCATCGACGTGCGCGACCTCGGACCCGTGGCGTGCGGGAACGTCGAGTACAACAAGGAGGGCGCGAACCAGCACGTGATCGTCTTCCGCGACACGGTCTGGGGTCACTCCGACTCGAACAACACGCTCGCGCTCACGACCGTCACGTTCAGCCCGGAGAGCGGCGAGATCTACGACGCCGACATGGAAGTCAACACGGCACAACAGGCCGTCACGGTGAACGACCCGGTCCCGCCCGACGGCTTCGACTTCGCGAGCATCGTCACCCACGAGACTGGCCATTTTCTCGGCCTTGCGCACTCGACCGATCCTCACGCCACGATGTATGCACACTACAAGCAAGGCGCGACCGCCATGCGCAACCTCACCGCCGACGACGTGAAGGGGATCTGCGCGATTTACCCGCCCGACGGCACGCGCGTCGCCGCTGAGGATCAGAAGATCGCGGGCGACGTCTGCGATCCGACGCCACGCCACGGCTTCACCGGCGAGTGTGCTGTTCCAGTGAAGAAGACCTGTGCAGTCGCCGCCACGGGCACGGGTAGCAACACTGGCGCTCACGGCTTCGAAGGGCTCATCGCGCTCGGGCTCGTCGCAGCCATCGGCGCGCGCGCACGCGGCGCACGAGCACGCCGAACCCGCGCTCGCCCCTGATGACGGGCCTCCTCGTCGTCGCCGGCGAAGCGTCAGGCGATCGTGCCGCCGCGCAGGTGATTCAAGCGATGAACGCGGTTGGCTCGCCCAGTGGCGGCGCACGCGCGTTCGGGATGGGTGGAGCCGCGCTCGCTGGATCGGGCGTGGAGCTCCTCGCCGATCTGCGCGATCTGACCGCGCTCGGCCTTGGTGAAGTGGCAGTACGCGCAGGCCCAATCGCGCTCGCCCACGCCCGGCTCGTGCGCGAGGCGCGTGCGCGAAAGCCGCGCGCAGCGTTGCTCGTCAACTACACCGAGTTCAACACGCTGCTCGCCGCACGCCTCCACGCCGACGGCGTACGCGTGCTCTGGTACGTCGCGCCGCAGGTCTGGGCGTGGCGCCCCGATCGCATGCGGTCGCTCCGCCGCTCCGTCGATCGCATGGCCGTCATTCTCCCCTTCGAGGAGCCGCTGTGGCGCTCGCACGGCATCGATGCGCACTACGTCGGTCACCCGGCGCGCGAGGCCACGGCGATGGATCGCGCCACGGCACGCGGCGCGCTTGGCCTCACCCCTTACGCCGCGGCGATCGCGA
>CAXSGV010000018.1:4759-7355 GCA_964236615.1 uncultured Polyangiaceae bacterium | reverse complement strand
CTCGGTCGACGAGGTCAACGCGCTCCTGCCCGTCATGCTTCAAGCGTACGAGCGCGTACGCCATGATCGCGCGAGCGTCGACGCGCGCGTCTTACTCGCGCCGAGCCTCGACGCCATCACGCAGGCGCGCGCGCTCGCGCTCGCGAAGCAGTACCGGGTCGATGTGTTTCACGTCGATCCGCATACGGGCGCGACGCCCGTCCTGGCGGCGTTCGATGCGGCCATCTGCGCGTCGGGGACGGCGTCGCTCGAAGCCACGCTCGCGCGCGCTGTGCCCGTCGTCATCTACCGCGCCGGCCTGCTCACGGAGCTCGCTGCGCGCGCGCTTCTGCGTACGAAGCGCATCGCGCTGCCGAACATACTCCTCGGCCGCCAAGCGTTCGCCGAGCTGCTGCAGCGCGACGTGCGCGCCGATCGCCTCGCTACCGCGCTCGCACGAGCCCTGGACGAGCGCGCCCCACTCCTCGCCGCATGCGACGAGATTGAGGCCCTCCTCGGCCCCGAGCGCTCTCCGTCGCGGCTCGTCGCGCGCATGCTCGAGCCGTGGCTCCGCAACTCCACGTAGAGTGCGCCCTTGGAAAAGAAGCTCTTCGTCCTGCTCTCCTTCGCCCTCCTCGGCGTGCGCCTCTACGCCGCGCGCGCCGTCGGTTGGGGCGACAGCGAGGCGCTCTACGCGTCGTACGCGCTTCACCCGGCACCGGCGTACCTCGATCATCCTGGGCTCATCGGCGTCTTTGCGAGCGTGATCGGCGGCGGCGGCGCCCCACCGCCCAACGCGGCGCACGTGGTGACTGCGATCCTCGCGACGGCCCTGCCCTTCCTCGTCTACCTCGCTGCGCGCAGCTCGGGCGCGAATGCGCGAGGCGCGTTCCTCGCTGCGATCGCGTTCGCCGTAACGCCGGAGATCGCGATCGGGCTCTTCGCGATGACGCCCGATCTGCTGTTGGCGATCACGTGGCTCGGCGCGCTCACGCTCGTTGCGCGGGCGCTCTCGCGTGCGCCGTCGAGCCTCGACGCTGCGGTTTGCTTCCTCGGTGCCGGGCTTCTTTCGGGCGTGGGCGCGGCGTGCAAGGCGTCAGGCGTCCTTCTGATCGTCGCGCTGATCGTGGCCTATGCGTCGCCGCGCCTGCGCAAGCACGCCAATACGTTGTGGCCGTGGGCCGGGCTTCTCGCGGGTCTCGTGGTGATCCTGCCGGTCGTGTTCTTCGAAGCCAAGACTGGGTGGCCGATGATCACGCACCGCCTCGTGAGCACGCAGGCAGGTGCGGGCCCGAGCGTTCGCAACGTCGGCGCCGTGCTCGGCGGCCAGCTCGCTTATCTGTCGCCGCTGTTCGCGGTCGCGATCGTATGGGTCTCCATCGATCTGTTTCGCCACCGGAAGGACGACGCCACGAGCACCCTGCTCTTCTGGGTCACCGCGATCGCGTTCGTTCCGCTCCTTCTCTTGTCCCTGTGGAGCCGCGTCGCCGAGCCGCACTGGCTCGGGCCGGCCTTCCTCGCGCTACCGCTCCACTACGCGCGCCGGTTCGAGGCGGCGGATGGCCCGCTCCGCCACATCACGAAGCGCTTCGCTCGCGCCGCGACGGGCATCGCTCTCGCGATGGTCGCGCTCGTGCACGCCTGGGTGCTCGTGCCAGCGCTCGTGCGCTACGCGCCTGCTTCGCTCGACGCGCGCACCGACATCGCAAACGAGCTTTTCGGCTGGCCCGACGCGGTGAGCGCCGTCGAAGAGATCGCCGTCGCCGAGTCCGCACGCGGCGAGATCGTCGTCGTCGGCCCGCATTGGATCATCTGCGCGCAGCTCCACGCGCGGCTCGGCACGCGCTTCCGCGTCGGCTGCGCGACCCCGATTCCGGACGACTTCGACGTGTGGACCCCGCGCGCCACCTGGCAACACGCCGACAAGGTCCTCTACGTGAGCGACGCGCGCTTCGATGCCGATCCCGGCAAGCTGTTTCCCGACCGCAACGTCGCGCGCCGCTCGCGCATCACGATCCTCCGCGGCGGCCGCGTCGCGCGCACGTTCACGCTGTCGCTCCTCGAGCACTCCGCCCGCGGCGAGCTCTGAGGACAGAGGCGCCGCGAGGCTGTCAGGGCGAAGGAGCCATCACGGTGAGGCCCGCGTCTTTCAGGAGCGCGAGGTCGTCGTTCTCTTGCGGGTTCGGCGTCGTCAGGAGCTTCTCGCCGTAGAAAATCGAGTTCGCGCCCGCGAGCATGCACATGACTTGGGCTTCGCGTGAGAGCTCGGTGCGACCTGCCGAGAGGCGAACGCGGGCGAGCGGCATCAGGATGCGCGCGACGGCGATCATGCGGACGAGATCGAGCGGGTCGATCGGCGGCATGTCGGCCATCGGCGTGCCCGGCACCGGGACGAGCGCGTTGATCGGGACGCTCTCCGGCTGCGGGTCGAGGTTGGCGAGCGTGCGCAGCATTTCGCAGCGATCGTCGATGCTCTCGCCCATGCCGATGATGCCGCCCGAGCAGACGGTGATGCCGGCACGCCGCACGTTCTCGAGCGTGCGGAGGCGATCGTCGAAGGTGCGCGTCGAGATGATTGAGCGGTAATTCTCGCGGCTCGGGTCGGGGTGGTGGTTGG
>CAXSGV010000018.1:0-4749 GCA_964236615.1 uncultured Polyangiaceae bacterium | reverse complement strand
CGTTCGTCGAGATCGGTCTCGACTCGCTCGTCGGCAGTGTGCCGGTGTGGGTGAACCTGCCGGCGGACTTCCTGCTCGGGCGGTACCCGATCCCGCTGCCGCCGGAGCAGACCGTGACGCCGGCCTTGCGGACGTTCTCGAGCGTGCGAAGCCGGTCGTCGAAGGTGCGCGTCTTGATGATCGACTTGTAGTTCTCGCGGCTGGTGTCGAGGTTGTGGTTGTACGCGTCGAGGCCCGCGTCCTTCAGCTTCTTCGCCTGGTTCTCGTCGAGCATGCCGAGCGTGACGCAGGCCTCGAGGCCCATGCCCTTCACGCCCTTCACCATGTCGATGACGCGATCGAACGCAGGGCCGTCCTTCACTTCACGCCAGGCCGCGCCCATGCAGAAGCGTGTCGACCCCAGCGCCTTGGCGCGGCGCGCGCTGGCGATCACCTCTTCGACGTCGAGCATCTTCTCGGCGTCGACGCCGCCAGCGTGCTTGCTCGACTGCGGGCAATAGCCGCAGTCCTCGGGGCAACCGCCGGTCTTCACGCTGAGCAGCGTGCAGAGCTGGACCTCGTTGTCCTTGTGGTGCGCGAGGTGGACCTTCCGCGCGTCGTCGATGAGCGGAAGGAGCGGAAGGTCATAAAGCGCGCGGACAGCGGCCTTCGAAAACGGGGCGTTGGACATCGAGGCGCACTCTAATCCAAGGGGCGTGGTCGCGTCAGCCCTTCAGAATGCGGGTGATCGTGTTCCGGCCAATCTGGAGCCGGCGGGCTGCTTCGGCCTTGTTGCCGTCGCTCGCGGTGACGGTCGCTTCCATGTAGCGGCGCGAGGCCTCCTCGAGGCTGAGGCCCAGTGGCAGGCGTACGTGGCCTGCGGGAGCCGAGGCCAGATCGGGCTCGCGCTCGGGCTCGGGCTCGGAAGCGGGCTCGGGCTCGGAAGACGGTTTGTGCTTGGGTGGTGCGATCGAGCGTGAGGCTGGGAGGTCGGCCTGGCTGATCGTGCCGCTCGGCGACAGGACGATGGCGCTCTCGATCCAGTGCTCGAGCTCTCGGACGTTGCCCGGCCACGCGTGAGCACGAAGCGCGAGCAGCGCGGGCTTCTCGAAGCGCGGCGCGGGGCGGCCGTAGCGGCGCGCGTACATGTCCGCGAAATGCAGGGCGAGCGCCTCGACCTCGTCAGCGCCGCGCACGCGAAGGGGCGGCAGGCCAATCTCGACGACGCGCACGCGGTAGTAGAGATCCTCGCGGAAGCGGCCGGACTTCACCTCGGCTTCGAGATCGCGGTGCGTCGCACAGACGACGCGCACGTCGGCTTGCAACGGGGTGCGACCGCCGACGCGCTCGAACGAACGCTCCTGTAAAAATCGGAGAAGCTTCCCCTGCATGTCGACGGGGAGGTCGCCGATCTCGTCGAGAAATAGCGTTCCGCCCTCGGCCATCTCGACCTTGCCCGGCACTTTGCGATCGGCGCCGGTGAACGCGCCGCGCTCGTGGCCGAATAGCTCGCTCTCGACGAGCTGCGCCGGCAGGGTGGTGCAGTCGACGGTCACGAAGGGGCCCGATTGGCGCTTCGAATTGACGTGGATGGCGCGCGCGAAGAGCCCCTTGCCGGTGCCCGTTTCGCCGCGCAAAAGCACCGTGGCGTCGGTCTGCGCTGCGAGAGCGACGCGCTCGTACACCGCACCGAGCTCTTTCGAGCGACCGACGATGCGGTTGAACGGTCCGCGCATCGTCACGCCGGGGCCCGACGCATCCGCCGCACGCAGCGTCGTGAGCGCGAGGGCGCGCGCGAGCTGCGTCGCGAGGGCAATGAGGTACTTTTCGTCGTCCTCGTCGAACGCGCCTTCGTCGTGGTTCAAGATCTGAACGACGCCGCGCACGGGCGAGCGCGCATCTTCGCGGATGGGCGCCACCAGCATGTTGCGTGTCGTGTAGCCGGTCGCTTTGTCGGCTGAAGGATCGAAGCGCGGATCCTTGGCGGCGTCGTCCACGCGCACGACCTCACCCGTGCGCGCCACATGGCCGGCGATTCCGCGATCGATGGGCTGCCGCAGCGCAGGCAGCTCGGGCAGCACGGCGACGCGCGTGAAGAGATCGCCCTCGTCGGCGTCGACGAGCCAAATGCTGGCGCGGCCCGCGTGTAGCGCGGTCGCCATGCGCTCGCACGCGGTCGAGAGCAGGGCATCGAAGTCGACCTCGCGGGTCAGCAGCGAGGCGAGATCGACGAGGAGGGATAGCCGGGTGGACATGGTCCGTGCGCCAACGAGCAACGGCAACCCGAGCGTAGCGATGGACCGAGCGTGCGTCACCTGGTTCAGGCCGCCTTCGCGACGGGCTGAAGGACGATCTCCATGCCTTCGCGCGCCGCCACTGACTCGCTGAAGAGCTCCCGCGCGCGCGACTCCATTTCGAGGACCTTGTCGTCGTTGCGCGACGGATCGTGGTGGAAGAGGACGTACTTTCCGACGCCCGCCGCGCGAGCAAGCTCGGCGCCCGCGACGTACGTCGAGTGGCCCCAGCCGAGCTTCGAGCGGCACCCCGGTACTCCTCGGGCGTGTATTGCGAGTCGTAGATGAGCACGTCGGCATCGGCGGCGAGCGCCTGGAGCTGCGGGTCAACGCAGGCGAAGTGCTCGGTGTCGGTCGCGAACACGATCGAGCGACCCTGGTACTCGATGCGGTAGGCGTGCACGCCGCCGGGGTGGTTGCCCTTCGCGACCTTGATGGTCACGTCGTTCACACCGAAGACCTCGCCGGGGCGCACGTCCTTGGTCGTGATCGACGCCGTCAGCTCGTCGAGGCGCACCGGGAACACGGGCTGCGTCATCTGGTGCGCGAGCGTGTCGCGAAGGCTCATGATCCCGTTCACGCCGCCGACGATCGAGAGCTTCGTCGACGGAAGGTACGCCGGCACGAAGAACGGGAGCCCCTGGATGTGATCCCAGTGGAAGTGCGACAGCAACAGGGTCGCGTCGATCGGCTTCTTCTCGGCCAGCATCTTGTCGCCGAGCCGACGTAGGCCCGTGCCCGCGTCGAGAATGAGGCGCGTCGAGCCGCAGGTCACCTCCACGCAGCTCGTGTTGCCACCGACCTGCGACGTCTCCGGACCAGGCGACGCGATGCTGCCCCGGACACCCCAAAAACGAACCTGAATGCTCATGTCAGACGGCTGATTCATCATGAGGAGAGGGCATTGCGAAAGCGGTGCCGGCGGACGATGCCCGCGAAGTACAGGCAAATTGGCGGTGCACAGCGCGTTACCGCTCCAAAGCGAAGCACCGGCTTGGTGCACCGTGCGCTAGATTGGAGCGGCTCTCGTGCGCCCTCTTCTCGTCGTCGACGACTCGCCTGTCGCGCTCCTGCTTCTCACGCGGCGCCTCCAAGCCGAAGGCGTCGCGCTGCAACGAGCGACATCGGTCGCGGAAGCGCGCGGGGTCGACGCGGGCACGCTTGCGGGCGCGCTGCTCGACCTCGAGCTCGGTGACGGCACGGGCGTCGACGTTGCCCAAGCATTGCGCGCGGCTGCACCGAGCTTGCCCATCGCGTTCTTCACCGCGGGCGCCACGGACGCGACGCGCGCCGCGGCGGAGGCGCTCGGCACCGTGTTCGAGAAGCCCGACGACCTCGAGCGCGCGATTTTATGGTCGAAGGACGTCGTCAGTCGAGCGTGAGACCGCCGGCCGTACGCGCGCGGGCGTAGGACTCGAGCACGTCGATCAGCTCTCCACCGAAGCGCGCCGGCTCGCGGTGAGGCCACGGCCCAGGGGCGGCTCCCGAGAACGCGGTCGACGGTCGCTCGAGCGCGCGCTTCTCGGTGACGACGCGGTAGACGCGCGCCGGGTCGAGCGCGGACGGGGCGTAGAGCGCGAGCACCGGCCCCTTCATCCGACCGCGCAACGCCTGGAGCTCCGCGCCGGTCATCGACACGATCCACAGCGAGGTGAACCCCGACGTGCCCGACGGCTCACGCTGAACGAGCACCGTGTCGAAGAGCGACTGCAACGTGACGGGCCCCGCGGCTAGCGGGGCCCAGAAGGAATCGCGGCCGATGAGGAGCGCGTCCGCACTCCAGCGATCGCGGACCGCTCGCCAAACGAGGTCGGCCATTCCGGCGCCGCGATCGATGGGCTTGCTCACGACGGCGATGGCGCGGTTCGCGTCGGGTGCCGCGCTTTGCTCGACCTCGTCGACCAGATCGCCGACGTCCTCGGCGTACGGAAGCGCCGGCGTGACCTGGACGATTTTGTAGCGCTCGATCGACAGCTTCTTCTTGTCGAGGTCGTACGCAAAATCGGCGCGCCCGACCGTCTGCGCCCAGTGGCCCGCCTCGAGCACCCACGCGCGCGATCCGTCGCGGCGGCCCACGAAGAGCGGCGTTTCGAGGAGCTCCTCGGTGTGCGCGCCGATTGCGAGATCGAGCCCGGGCGTGCGACCGAGTAGCGTCGTGTCCTCGAACAGACCCAGGTGGTCGAGCGATATCATGACGTCGACCTCGTCGCGGTGCGCGCGGACCTGAGCAAGGGCTGTGGCGACGTAGTGGTCGTCTTGCACGAAGACATCGTCGAACGGATCGCGCGATGGTTTGTCGTCCGCGCCGTAGCTGCCCGTCACCAAGCCCACGACGCCAACGCGCACGCAGCCGACGTCGAACCGCGCGTACGGTGCGAAGAGCGGAGGGTTGCCCGGCGTGTCCTTCGTGTAGCGGATGTTCGCGGCGAGCACGGGGTGGCGGCTCTCGGTCACGTCGCGCACGACGGCGTCGAGG
>CAXSGV010000017.1:0-26958 GCA_964236615.1 uncultured Polyangiaceae bacterium | reverse complement strand
GATGTCGACGCACTACCTGCTGCGTCAAGAGACCGACGCGTCCGAGCGGCGTGAGAACGTCTTCAAGGCGCTGTCGCTCCTCGAGGGGCACGACAACGTCCGCACCGCGATCGACGTCCCCGTGCGCGTCGTCTCGGGCAAGCTCGCGGTGCGTCTCGAGCGTCACGACCGTCACGCCGGTCACGAGGCTCACGACCGGCACGACGCTCATGGCGCCGCTGCGACCCGCGCAGCCGGCTGGCGCTTCGGATTCTCCGTGGCGCGCCTCGAGCTCGCGGCGGCCGACGTGCGCGCTGCGCTCGACGCCGGTGGCTCGTTCGTTCACCTCGATCCCGCGCGCGGCCTCTGCGTGCTCGCGCGCCTCGCGCCGGCCGAAGCGCGCGCGGTGCTCGCCGTGGTGCGCGAGGCCGCGATCTTTCCTGCCGACGCGGGGATGCGCCTCGCCGACACGCTGGCCCGGCTCGGCGACGTGCTCGACGTCGCGCTCCCCGACGAGCTCGCGGGTGAGCCTGTCGTTGCCGACGCGCGGCCGCTCGTTCGCGTCTTCACGGGCGAGGACGACGCGCCCGAGGCGCGCATCGCTCCCGACGCCATCGCGCTCTCGTTCCACGTGCGACCCATGGTCGACGCCAACGGGCGCGGTGCCGTGTTTCCGCCCGGCGAAGGGCGCGCGCAGATCATCGACCGCGGCGTCGATCGTGCGACGTGCACGCGCCGATCGTTCCTCGACGAGAACGAGAAGCTCGCTGCGCTCCGCGCTTTTCTCGAGCCCGCCGCGCAGTTCGACGATCGCACGCACGCGCGCGTCGTGGGTCTCGAGGCCGTGCTCGCGGTCGTCGAAGCGTTGCGCGCCGCCGTCACGGAGCGCAGCGCGATCGTCGAGTGGCCTCGCCATCCGCTTCCGCAGATCGTCGCGAAGGTAAAGGCATCGAAGCTCGTCTACCGCATCTCGACGGGGCGTGACTGGTTCGCGGTCGACGGCTCGGCGGAGCTCGACGGCATCACGATCTCGCTCGACGATCTCCTCGCCGCGACGCGCCGGGGGCAGCGCTACATCACGGTCGGGCCGTCGCGTCTCGTCGCGCTCGAAGACGATTTACGCGCGCGCCTCGCCGAGCTCGACGCGATCGCGCGTCCGAGCGAGAGCGGTGAGGGGCTCGAGATCCCGTGGCTCGGCGCGCCGCTGCTGATGGACCTCGTCGAGTCGAAGAAGCAGCTCCACGCAGCGCCCGCGTTCTGGAAGCTGCTCGCGCGCATCGACGCCGCCACGGCGAGCGAGCCCCGTGTCCCGCGTCGCTTCGCCTCGACGTTGCGCAGCTACCAGGTCGAAGGCTTTCGGTGGATGAGCAGGCTCGCCGCGTGGGGCGCAGGCGCGTGCCTCGCCGACGACATGGGGCTCGGCAAGACGATCCAGACGCTCGCCGTGCTCGAGGCGCGTCGTGGTCTCGGGCCGGCGCTCGTCGTCGCGCCGACATCGGTAGGGCCGAACTGGCTCGCCGAGGTGCAGCGCTTCGCGCCGTCGCTGAAGGCCGTGGTCTACCGCGGTGCAGGGCGCGAGAACCTGCTGCGCGGCGTCGGGAAGAACGCGCTGATCATCACGAGCTACGACCTCCTCGCGCGCGAGAGCGACATCGAGGCGCTCGCGGCGATCGAGTTCGCGACCGCGGTCTTCGACGAGGCGCAGTTCGTCAAGAACAAGGAGACCACGCGCGCGCGCGCCGTGCGTCGCATCCAGGCGGGCTTCCGCATCGCGCTCACGGGCACACCGGTCGAGAACCGCGTCGCCGATCTCTACAGCATCGTCGATCTGCTGAACCCGGGGCTGCTCGGCAGCGAGGCGCAATTCCGCACGCGCTTCGTGGTGCCGATCGAGCGCGACGAGAATCTCATGCAGAGCGCAGCGCTCGCGCGACTCGTCCGCCCGTTCATCCTGCGCCGCACGAAGGCCGAGGTGCTGACCGAGCTCCCCGCGCGCACCGAGGTCTCACGCGCGATCGAGCGCAGCGTCCCCGAGCGACGTCTGTACGAAGCCGCACGCCAGGCCGCGTTGAAAGCGATCGCGGAGGGCGGCGGCAAGCAAGGCCACATGCGCATCCTCGCCGAGATCATGCGGCTGCGGCGCCTCGCTTGCCACCCACGCCTCGACGACGACACGTGCCGCATTCCCTCATCGAAGCTCGACACGTTCCTCGCGCTCGTCGATGAGCTCCGCGCGGGCGGCCACCGCGCGCTCGTGTTCAGCCAGTTCACGGGCCACCTCGCGCTCGTCGCCGAAGCGCTGACGGCGCGGTCGATCTCGTTTCAATACCTGGATGGCCAGACCGCGCTCGAGGATCGCACGCTGCGTGTGTCCGCGTTCCAGGCGGGCGAGGGCGACGTCTTCTTGATCTCGCTGCGCGCGGGCGGCACCGGGTTGAACCTCACGGCGGCCGACACGGTCGTGCACCTCGATCCGTGGTGGAACCCGGCGGTCGAGGATCAGGCGACCGATCGCGCCCACCGCATCGGGCAGCGGCGTCCGGTGACGGTCGTGCGCCTCGTGTCGAGCGGCACCATCGAGGAGACGGTGATGTCGCTGCACGCGTCGAAGCGCGAGCTCGCGCAGTCCATCCTGGAAGGCACGGGCGCCAGCGCGAAGCTGTCGATTGCGGAGCTCGGCGCCCTCATTCGGCGGGGGTGAGGCGCGATGGACGGGCTCGCGGCGTGGCGGCGGGGCTCGCACGCTTGCGTGCGATCGTCCACGTGCGACGCCTCTCGCGAGGCGCTACCTTCGACGGATGGTCGCGAAGACGGTACCGCCGCGCGCCACCTACGCGGACATCGAGGCTTTGCCCGAGCACAAGGTCGGCGAGATCCTCGCTGGCAGCCTTAGCGTCAGCCCTCGTCCCGGGCCCCCGCATGCGCTGGTGAGCACCACGCTCGGCGAGGAGCTCGGTCCACCGTTTCGACGCGGTCGCGGCGGCCCGGGCGGATGGGTAATCCTGGACGAGCCCGAGCTCCACCTCGTCGACGACGTGCTCGTTCCCGATCTTGCCGGATGGCGTCGCGAGCGGATGCCGGAGATCCCCTTCGACAAACCGTACTTTACGCTCGCGACCGACTGGGCGTGCGAGGTGCTCTCGGCCTCGACCGCGGCGATGGATCGCTCGGAGAAGCTCCCCATCTATGCGCGCGAGCACGTCAAGCACGTGTGGTTCGTCGATCCGATCGTGAAGACCCTCGAAGCGCTGCGGCTCGACGGCGACGGTTGGCGCATCGTCGGCACGTGGACGGGCGACGCAAAGGTGAGGGTCGAGCCGTTCGACGCCATCGAGCTCGACCTCGCGCTCCTCTGGGCGCGCTGAGTTCGACGCGGTCACGTGTCGAAGTCGTCTTCTCCGTTGCCGAAGACTTCCGCGGCGGTGTCCTCGATGCGCTTGTCGTGCTTGATGAGCTCTCCGCATGCACCCTCGACGAGCTCGCGGAGGGCGTCGGCGCGCTTGGTCGAGAGCGTTTCGAGTGTGAGCGTCGTGGCGTCGAGTGATGCATGCCCGATGACCGTCGCGTCGCTCGGGCGCACGAAGACCAGCTGGATTTCACCCTTCTCTTTTCCGGGCACCCACACGACGGGCGGCCGGTTCGCGGCGTCGCCAGCGATACTGGCGAGCTCGAGAGCAGCAGCGAGGAGGCGCCGCTTGATCTCCGCGTGATCACGCGGGTGCACCTCGAAGATGTCGTTGGCGAACACCAGCGGATCGCCGTCGGTGGTCTGGAGCTCGGGCCGCGTGCCGCGCGCCGCATCGATCGCGTCGTCGAGTGAGTCCTGCCAGGCTTCGAGGAGCGTCTCTGCGATGCCTGGCTCTCGCAGCTCGTCGAGCGAGATCGCGTCGATCCCGGTGACGGACGTCGTGCCCGCTGGATGCATCGCGCGAGCGAAGATGTCTGTCCGAACCTCTGCGACGAAATCGGGGAGGATCCGAGCGCTGAGCGCCTGCGGATACATGCCGCAGAACGTCGACACGCCGTCGTGATCGACCACGCGCGCGAGAACGGTGTCGCCCTCGGTCAACGTCTGCGAGGCAGAGACCTCGTAGACGAACCGCGTCTCGCCGGTGAAGCAGTCGCGCGCCGACAAGCCTCGACCGCGCTCGACCGCGAGGATCTCCCACGCCGAGAGGTGCGCTCGAAGCTGCGACTCCAGCCAGGCGCGGTCGTGCGGAGCGAGCGTCGAGCCGCGCGCGGAGAGAAAGAGGCTGGCAAGGGATCGACCGTCTTTGATCTTCGCCTCGTACGTGACGAGCGGAATGAACATCTGAAGGTCCTCCGGCTCGAGCGCCACCGGGTAGTGGTCTTCGAGGTCCTCGGGCGACATCGACAGCTCGCTCTTCGCGTACGCGAGCACGCGCTCCTTCATGCGGTTGTCGAGGTCGTGCGTGGCCGCGGCACGTCGAGCTCCATCACGCGCGGCTGTCTGCTCCACGAGGTGGCACTTCTTGAGCTTCTTTCCGCTACCGCAAGGGCAGGGATCGTTTCGGCCCGCGCGCATCCGCCCTCCTTACAACAAGGGTCCATTCGCTGTCAGCCGCAGGCGTTGTGTCGTCCGCTGCGGCGCACCGCGAGAGGATTGACCGCCACGACGCCGCGGACGCCGTGGGCGCCACGACGCCGTGGACGCCACGGACGCCACGACGCCGCGGACCACGACGCCACGACGCCACGACGCCGCGACGCCGCGGACGCCACGACTCCGCGGACGCCACGGGGGAGTGGCTGCCGCCGCGTCGCAACCGCGCTCCTGTCGGCGAGGGAGGCGGATGGCTCGAGGCAGCACCGGAACAGGGGGTACGTAGGCACGAGGAACGAGGAGAACGACCGGGCGGAAGGGGATTGAACCGCCAGGACGCCGCGGACGCGAGCGGGAAAAGTTTGAGGGGCGGGCGCGGTCTCGAGGAGGCCCGCGTGATTGGACACCACGGGGCCGAAGGGGACTCGAGGAAGCGGAGAAGGTGGGGTTTGGAGACCTTCTCCGGATCAAAATCTGGCGGCAGCGTCAGCCTGGTCGCGTCGGGCGCTCGTCGACGGAGAGCAGCCCTCGATGCGCGCGCCGCCAGCCGACGCGCGCCAGCCAGGTGCGCGGGCGAGGTAGCCAGTCGATGGGGGCGGTCGGGGCGAAGTCGCGCCAGCCGCTGAAGGCAACGGCGGACGAGCAGAGATCGAGCCCGCGTTCGGTGGGCCGATGCTTCTTCACGTTGTGGAGGACGTAGACGAGACCGTTGCGCACCTCGCGCGGGGTCTTCAGCTCACGCGCGTGGTAGCGATCACGCCACACCGTGCCGCGACGAGGACCGTTCGCGGTGCGAAGCGCGCCGTTGATGCGCCGCGCGAGGCGAATCGCGAGACCTTGGATGCCGCGTGAGAGCGTGTCGGCGTCATCGGCCTCGACGAACAGGTGAAGGTGATTCGTCTGCACCGAGAACTGCAGCACACGGAACGAGTCGCGAAGCTTCGCCTTCGTATTCGCCGCCGCAATCGCGTCGCAGATGACGCGAAAGAGACCGCGCTCGCGCAACGTCGGTAACCCTTCGACAGCCCGCATCGTCACATGGAGCGGGAAACGCCAACCATGCTCGGGCCGCGCGCGATGCGCCACCCCCACACGCCGCCCCGTCTTCTTGCGGCCCGCCCCCGCGCGCTTGCCACCCCATGTGCGCGGCGGCGGCACCGGAAGCTCGAGCTGAAGAGGTCGCCTGCGTCGCGTCATCTTGACCAGGGCAGAATATATGCCTCAGGGCCCGATCTGCAACCCCCGCGCACCCTCATTCGCCCGCTCAGAGGTACGGAGCGGCAGGGTAGTTGTCGCCTCTCTCGAGCTCTGATGAGCGGGCAGAACAGCGATGGTCGATGACGAGGCCGATCTCTCTTCCGTACAAAGCCAGATGGTCGAGCGCATGACGGGCAACAGTCCCGAGAGTCGCGGAAAATGGGCGCGCGAGTCGGGGACCGCGCAGGAGACCCTCCCGATGGCTCCGCGATGCCCGTGACCTTCCGCTCGTGGCGACGCACAAGCGAACCCTCCCAGAAGACCTGGTCGATCGACGAGAAGTACGCGTGCTCCGTGCGGCGTCGAGGCTGAGTGGCGCCCAGTTGGCGGCGCGGCTCGAGCGTGAAGGCGCTCTTGCTCGCCGAGCTCGAGCAGTGGCGCCTCGCGCTCGGTGAGGATGTAAAGACTGCGACGACGCCACATTCGTACGCTCGAGCGGGAACTGGCGCGCAAGGAGAAGGCGTTGACCCGAGGTGGCGGCTCCTCGTTCCCAAAAAAAGTGGGTCAGGTTTGGGGGGAACGCCCGCGAACGCGCTCTCGCGTCCGAAACAAGCCCGGATCATCGCCGTCTTGACGAGCCCCGAGCACCACAACGTCTCGCCGAAACAGCTGGTCCCACCTCTCGCCGACGAAGGTGTGTATCCCGCATCGGAATCGACGATGTATCGGCTCCAGCGACAATTCGATCTCCGCGCGAAGCGACCTTGCACCCCAGCGATCCCGCGCACCGAGGAGGCGCCGCTTGATCTCCGCGTGATCGCGCGGGTGCACCTCGAAGATGTCGTTGGCGAAGACCAGCGGATCGCAGTCGGTGGTCTGGAGCTCGGGCCGCGTGCCGCGCGCCGCATTGAACGCGTCGTCGAGTGAGTCCTGCCAGGCTTCGAGGAGCGGCTCTGCGATGCCAGGCTCTCGCAGCTCGTCGAGCGAGATCGCGTCGATCCCGGTGACGGACGTCGTGCCCGCTGGATGCATCGCGCGATGTTCATTCCGCTCGTCACGTACGAGGCGAAGATCAAAGACGGTCGATCCCTTGCCAGCCTCTTTCTCGCCGCGCGCGGCTCGACGCTCGCTCCGCAGATACTGGCGAGCTCGAAGCAAACGTGAAGAAGCATCGGCCCACCGAACGCGGGCTCGACCTCTGCTCGTCACCCGAGGATTGACGCCACGACGCCGCGGACGCCGTGGACGCCACGACGCCGCGGACGCCGTGGACGCCACGATCCCGCCGACGCTCGAGGTGCGAGCGAGCGGACTGCCCGAGGGGCGAGCACGATTGCCCGCAGCCGTGACCGATCGCGAGGTCCCGCGTTACGTTTCCTTCATGACCGAATCTACCCAATGCAAGCACGACGGCTGCAACTGCGACGTTCCGAAGGAGCGCGCCGCTACCGGCGAAGGCTACTGTTCCGACTACTGCAAGACCCATGGCGAGAAGCACAACCACGTCGCCCACGCTTGCGGCTGCGGCCACCCGTCGTGCGCCGGCTAGCCGCTTTCGCGACCCATCACGCCCGGATCACCTGGCATCGCTTCGCGGTGCCGAAACCGCGCGCCACGAGGTCGCAACCGGTCACGTGAGCACTCCCCGCAGCTAAGGGACCGCACCCATCCGCGCGCGTGTGATGCGCTCCGGCGAGCCCATGTCGAGTGGGCCGCATGGCGTGTCCGCGAGCTTGCGCGCGATGGCCGGCAGCGCGAGCCCGCTGCCGATGAAGTGATCGAGCATGCGCGCGAAGTCGTTCATCGACGACACCACGCTCTTGCTCTCGGTGGTGGTGAGGAGCGCGACGTTCATCGCGGCCGCCTCCTCTTCGATGCGCGCTTCCGGGATCTCGAGCGCTCGAAGATGATCGACGACGGCGTCGCGCATGCGCGGCGCGAAGGTCTTCAGTGGCGCCGACGCGATCAGCACGGGCAGCAGCGTGCGCTCGCTCACGCACAGCACGAAGTGGTGTGGCCGGTAGAAGAGGATGTTCGCGTACCAGTTGCCGAGCACGGTCGTCGGCTCCGGCACCACGTCCGCTGGCGCCACGTGCAGCTGGCGGAGGAGCTTGCGCGTGCAGCGAAGGGCGAACACGCCACCGTGTCTACCACCGATGCTTGACCCGGGCCGCGGCACGTCGTCTCCTCGCCGCATGATCACGAGCCGCTCCGCCCTGCGACGTGCCCTCACGCGGTTTCTCCTGCCGGCGGCGTTCGCTGCGCTCGCAATTGCCGCCCTCCCCACGCGTGCCGAGGCGTTCTGCGGCTTCTACGTAAGCGGCGCCGACGGCAACCTCTACAACAACGCGACGCAGGTCACGCTCATGCGCGAGGGCACACGCACCGTCCTCGCGATGCAGAACAACTACCAGGGCCCGCCGGCGAACTTCGCCATGGTCGTGCCGGTGCCGATCGTCCTCCAGAAGGAGAACGTGAAGACGCTGCCGCGCGACGTGTTCTCGCGCATCGATCAGCTTGCAGCCCCGCGGCTCGTCGAATACTGGGAGCAGGATCCCTGCGCTCCGCAGGTCGAGTACGAGCGCAAGATGGCGCCGAGTGGAGCGGTGGCCGCACCCATGGCGCGGGGCGGCGGGCGCGCCGATCTCGGCGTCACCGTCGAAGCGCAGTTCACCGTCGGTGAGTACGAGGTCGTCATCCTCAGCGCGAAGGACGCGCTCGGTCTCGACACCTGGCTTCGCCGCGAAAAATACGCGATCCCCGCGGGTGCCGAGGCGCTCTTGCGACCGTATGTGCAGAGCGGAATGAAGTTCTTCGTCGCGAAGGTAGACGTCAGCAAGGTCACCTTCGGCCCGCACGGCGCGATGCTCTCGCCGCTCCGCTTTCACTACGACTCCGACACGTTCAACCTTCCGGTACGTCTCGGCCTCGTGAACTCCGCGGGCACGCAGGACCTCATCGTGCACATCCTCGCGAAAGGCCAGCGCTACGAGGTCGCGAACTACCCGAACGTCACCGTGCCCACGAACCTCGACGTGAACGAGAACGCGCGCGGTCAGTTCGGCACCTTCTACGCGAGCCTCTTCGATCGCACGCTCGAGAAGAACCCGAAAGCCGTCATCACCGAGTACGCGTGGGATGCTTCGAGCTGCGATCCGTGCCCTACGCCCGCGCTCACGATGGCCGAGCTCGCGACGCTCGGCGCCGACGCGCTTCCGAGCGCGCAGCCCGCGCAAGGCCCCGTTGCGCCCGGCTCGCCCGTTGCGCCCGGTTCGCCCGGCTCGCCCACGCCCAAGCCCGGTATTCCCATGCCTCCGCCGCCCCCGATGATGGGACGCGGTGGGTTTCGCATGTCGGGCGGCTTCGTCCTCACGCGCCTTCACGCGCGCTACGGCAAGGAGTCGCTCGGTGAGGATCTCGTCTTCCGCGCGGCGCCGCCGATCACGGGTGGACGCGAGTCGCGCACGGGCGCCAAGGGCGAGCTCGAGCACGGATCGCAGCCGGGCTCGATGAACAACTTCCAGGGGCGCTACGCCATCCGCCACCCGTGGACCGGCAAGATCGAATGCAAGGAGCCGCGCCGCGGAATCTGGGGCGGGCCGCCTCCGGGTGAGGCGGACAAGCTCGCCGCCTCCAAGCCCAAGGCCGCAACCGATCTCGCCTTTGCTACGCGCGGCGGAAACGTGCAGCTCGCATCCTTCGTCGCGCCCGGCTCCGTTGGCGAGCTCGGGCTCACGGCGGTGCAGGCCCCGGTCGTGGAAGATCCGACGAAGAACCCGGTCCCCACCGCGGCCGACGCCGGCGCGCCCGTCCCCACAGAGCAATCCAAGGGCGGCTGCAAAAGCTGCATGATGCAATCATCGTCCAGCCGGAGCTCGGTGCCGCTTTCGCTCGCGGCGTTCGTCGGCGCCGTGCTCGTCCTCCGTCGCCGCCGGCGCGGGTGAAGCGCTTCGGGCGCGCGCTCGCGTCCTTGGTGCCCGCCGCCGCCCTTGGCCTTTCGGCGTGTGGTGGCGCGCCGCCTCCCACTTCCGTCGCGCCACGCATCGTCCTCACCGACGCCGCGACAGCGCGCGAAGCGGCGCGCGTGCTCGACGACTTCCACGACGCCGCCGCGCACGCAGACGAAGAGCGCTACTTCGGACACTTCGCGCCCGGCGGCGTGTTCCTCGGCACCGACGCGAGCGAGCGCTGGGACGTGGCGGCCTTCCGCGCGTACGCCCATCCTCACTTCGCGAAAGGGAAGGGCTGGACCTACCGCGCCGTCGCCCGCCACATCGTCGTCGAGTCGAGCGGCAACGTCGCCTGGTTCGATGAGCTCCTCGAGTCGCGCCTCGGGCCGTGCCGCGGCTCCGGCGTGCTGCTTCGTTCCGGCGCGACGTACCAGATCGCGCAGTACAACCTCACGCTCACGATTCCCAACGAGCGCGTCGACGATCTCAAGCACATGCTCGCGACGCCCCCCTCTGCGCCTTGAGCGCACGGAGAGAGATTCTTTCGCTGCCATCCGCCGCGTGATGCGTGCGCGCACAAAGAGGCGCGCGCCGACGCGTGACGAAGAGTTGGCTCGGCGCGAGCGCATCTGCGACCTTTTCGGCCGGTGGCGCCGACGATGATCCTCCCCCTCTCGCTCGGTGTCGCTGCCGGCGGAGTCGCGGTCGTCGTCGTGCTCGTCGTCCTCGTCGTGATCTGCGGCCGCGCGTGGCGACGTGCGTCACGCAGCCGTCTCGCCCGACGTCGCATGGCACGCGCCACGGCGGGAGAGCAGCGTGCGATAGCGCTTCTCGAGACGCACGGCTTCGAGCTCCTCGGCGCGCAGGTGGCGACGACCTACGAGCTCCTCGTCGACGGCGCTGCGCACGAAGTGAAGGTGCGCGCCGACTATGTCGTCACGCGCGACGGGCTCGCGTACGTCGCCGAGGTGAAGACGGGGGAGCTCGCACCGCGGATCGACACGATCGCGACGCGACGTCAGCTGCTCGAGTACCGCATGGCGTTCGACGTCGCGGGCGTTCTTCTCGTCGACGTCGAGTCGGCGCTCGTGCGGGAAGTGATCTTCCCGTCGTCGCGCTCGAGCTCGCACGACGGTCTTTCTTCGAACGACACGTGGCTCCCGTGGGTGGGGCTTGGCGCCCTCTGCGTGGGAACTTTCGCGTCGTTCGTGTGGGGTTGATCGTGTGGGGTTGATGGCGTGCGTGAGTCTCTTTCCAGAGCGCGCTCAGACTCATGCTCACGTCATGATCGTGAGCTCGAACGACGCGCAACCCAGGCGCGCACCGGACCGAGCTCGACGCCGAGCTCGGTGAAGCCCGGCACGATCACCTCGTCGAGCGCGCTGAAGTAGAGCGCGCGCGCAGTGCGTTGGGAGAGGTAGCCGTGTGCTTCGAGGGCGCGCTCGTCGTCATCGTCGACGGGCTGATCGAGGACGCGTCCGACGGTGCGTTCGAGCATCGCGGGCAACGCCTCCGAGAGCGCCGCCGCCGACGACTCACGCTGGCGCGCCGCGAGGTAGGCCCATCCGACGCGGCCGTGATCGATCTCGTCTTCGAGCAGCGATTCGAGCGCTGCACGCGCGACCGGATGGGACGCGCGCCCGAGCATCTCGGTGAGGTACACGCCCGTCAGCGTCTCGCTGAGGCAGCACATCTCGACGACGTGAAACAGCGCGCGGTCGCCCTCGCTCACGCCGATGTGCTCGGGGATGCTCGGCACGCCGCGCACGCGACGCGGCACTGCGGCTTCACCAAGGTGACGTTCGGCGAGCCGACGGCAGACGTCGGCGTGCCGGACCTCGTCGGCAGCCGCCCGTGTGATCATCGCGAGGACGACGCTGTCGCAGCCCTCACGCGCGAGCTCCGCCGCCACGAGCGAGAACGCGCCGACGGCAAGATGCTCTTGCTGCATTCGTGCGCGCCACGATTTTCCGACGAGCTCGCGACCGCGTAAATCGAGCTGCTCGCTCGCCGTGTCGACGTGATCCCACGGGACCTCGCGGCGACCACCGTCGCGGATCGTGCGGAGGTCGAGCGAGTCCCGCGGAGGCGACGGTCGCTCGACCTCACCCATCGGGGGCATCGGACGCGTCGGGCGCATCGGGCGCGTTGGCGTCCGCCGCGTCACGTGCGTCGGCCGTGCCCCTGTCGGTGACGACGTCGAGCGCGCTGCTGTCGATTTGCATCGGGCCCTCGCTCGGAAAGCCATCGGCCTGCGCGAAGGTGTCCGGGCTCGCGTCACCACCCGGGGCCGCAGTGTCGTCGTCGCCGCACCCTTGGGAGAACGCCGCTGCTGGAGCGAGCGCGATGCCCCCGAGCACAATCACGCGAAAGAGGCGTTTGTCGACCATCCCGCGAGTCTACGGCAGGTGCGGGTCGTGGGACCTCGTGTCGTGAGCTGCCCTTCGCGTCTCGCCAAGAATCGGAGCGCCGCGCCTTGACCCGAACCGCCCGCCGAGATAATTCGTACGCGAAACATCGTCACTGACAACATTCCACGCGGGCCCGCGCCAGGGGCGCTCGCGAGAGAGCAAACGCCGACATGAGCACCGCCAACGAGCTTCGTTTCGATGGGAAAGTCGTCATCATCACCGGCGCCGGTAATGGGCTCGGTCGGTCGCACGCGCTCCTCTTCGGAAGCCGCGGCGCGAAGGTCGTCGTCAACGATCTCGGCGGCGGGCACACGGGTGGCGGTAAATCGAGCGCGGCCGCGGACAAGGTCGTCGAGGAGATCAAGGCAGCGGGCGGCGAAGCAGTTGCCAACTACGACTCCGTCGAGGACGGCGCGAAGATCGTCCAGACCGCGATGGACACCTGGAAGCGCATCGACATCGTCGTGAACAACGCGGGCATCCTCCGCGACACGAGCTTCATCAAGATGACCGACGCCGACTGGGACCTCATCATGAAGGTGCACGTGCAGGGCGCCTACAAGGTGACGCACGCGGCGTTCCCGTACATGCGCGAGCAGGGCTACGGCCGCATCATCATGACGGCGTCGGCCGCCGGCATCTACGGCAACTTCGGCCAGACGAACTACGCGCTCGCGAAGCTCGGCCTCGTCGGCTTCTCGAACACGCTGGCGATCGAAGGCGGCAAGAAGAACGTTCACTGCAACACGATCGCGCCGATCGCCGGCTCGCGTATGACCGAGACCGTGCTTCCGCCCGAGCTCATCGACGCGCTCAAGCCCGAGCTCGTCAGCCCGCTCGTTGCGTACCTTTGCCACGAAAGCTGCGAAGAGAACGGCGGCCTGTTCGAGGTCGGCGGCGGCTTCTTCTCGAAGCTTCGCTGGGAGCGCACCAAGGGGGAGATGTTCCGCCTCGGTCGCAAGGTCACGGTCGAGAACGTTCAGAAGTCGTGGCCCAAGATCACGAGCTTCGAGAACGCCGATCACCCCGCCGACATCACGAGCTCGCTTGGTCCCATCATGAGCAACGTGCAGGCCGGCAAGAGCCGCGGCGGCAACGAGTTCATCGACGTCGACGCCGCGATGAGCGCGGAGATCCCCGTGCTCACGAGCAAGTACGACGAGCGCGATCTCTCCATCTACGCGCTCGGCGTCGGCGCCGCGAACGATCCCACCGACGACCAAGAGCTGCAGCTCGTGTACGAGATGCACGGCAACGGATTCAAGGCGCTGCCCACGTTCGGCGTCGTCCCCGCGCTGAACGCGATGCTGGCGATGGCGAAGGAGGGGAAGCAGCCGCCCGGCCTCAACTACGGCTTCGACCGCATCCTCCACGGCGAGCAGTACACCGAGATCAAGCGGCCGCTTCCGCCGAAGGCGACGCTCACGCACAAGTCGCGCATCAAGGACATCTTCGACAAGGGGAAGAACGCCCTCGTCGTCACCGAGACGCGTAGCTACGACGAGACTGGCGAAGAGCTCATCGTCAACGAGATCACCACGTTCGTTCGTGGCGCCGGCGGCTGGGGTGGTGATCGCGGACCGTCGACCGACATCAACGTCGCGCCCGATCGCAAGCCCGACGCCGTCATCGAAGAGAAGATCCCCGCCAACCAGGCGCTCCTCTACCGCCTCTCCGGCGACTGGAATCCGCTGCACGCCGATCCGAATTTCGCGGGCGCCTTCGGCTTCTCCAAGCCGATCCTCCACGGGCTCTGCACCTTCGGTTACGCGGGTCGCCACGTCATCAAGGCGTTCGCACCGAAGGGTGACCCGAGCTACTTCAAGAGCATCAAGACGCGCTTTGCCGACAGCGTGTTCCCCGGCGAGACGATCGTCACCGAGATGTGGAAGGAGTCCGATCAGAGGATCATCTTCCGCTGCAAGGTGAAGGAGCGCGACAAGACCGTGATCTCCAACGCCGCCATCGAGCTCTACAAAGAGATCCCGAAGCTGGTCATGAAGAAGGCCACGCTCGCGTCCACCCCGAACGCCAAGGCGGCGAGCGCCGCGGCGGGCGCCGTCAGTGGGTCGAGCGAGCCGAACAGCGCCGACGTCTTCGCCGGCATCGCGAAGTTCATCGAGAAGAACGCCGACGTCGCGAAGAAGATTGGCGTCGTCTACCTCTTCAAGCTGACGGACCCCGCGTCCGAGTGGACGATCGATCTCAAGAGCGGCGCCGGCGTGAAACCGGGCGCCAGCGACAAACCCGAGTGCACGCTCGAGATGAGCAACTCCGACTTCATGGACATGTGCACCGGCAAGGCCGACGCGCAGAAGCTCTACTTCGGCGGCAAGATGAAGATCAGCGGCAACGTGATGGCTTCGCAGAAGCTCGAGTTTCTCAAGAAGATCGATCCGAACGACGTCCTCGCGGCCGCCAAGGCGCGGGCGAGCACCGTCACGGGTGACCACTCGACGGGCGGGCCCGCGGCGCAAACGACCGGCGCAGACGCCCCCGCGGACGCGAGCGCGGCCGACGTGTTCATCGCCATCGCCGACCACGTGGAGAAGAACCCCGACCTCACGAAGATCGGTCACGTCTTCCAGTTCAAGGTCATGAGCCCGGACACCGTTTGGACGCTCGACCTCAAGAACGGCAAGGGGAGCGTCTCGGCTGGCGAGACCGCGAAGCCCGACTGCACGCTCGAGCTCGCGAACGCCGACTTCATGGACATGACGAGTGGCAAGGCCGACCCGCAGAAGCTCTACTTCGGCGGCAAGCTGAAGATCAGCGGCAACGTCATGGCGTCGCAGAAGCTCCAGTTCCTCCAGAAGATCGATCCGGAGCAGGCCAAGGCGGCGGTCCTCAAGGCGCGCGCGTCCGGCGGTGGCCCGAAGGCGGTCGCTGCCACGTCGGCGGCCAAGGGGCCCGATGCAAAGACCGTCTTCTCGAAGCTGAAGGATCGTCTCGGCAAGAACGCCAACCTCGCGAAAGAGGTCAACGCCGTCCTCGGCTTCAAGGTCGACGGGGTCGAGTACACCGTCGATCTCAAGAACGGCGCGGGCTCGGTGACCGACGGTGCGGCCAAGCAAGCCGACGCCGTGCTCACGATCACGACCGACGATCTCGTCGCCCTGGCGAATGGAAGCGCAAACGCGCAGTCGCTCTTCCAGCAGGGAAAGCTGAAAGTCGACGGCGACGTTCGCCCTGCGCACAAGCTCGGGTTCCTGAACGGCGTCCTGTCCTGAGCAGGGTGATCGCGCGAGAGCCCCAGGAGGGTGTAGTATCCAAGGCGTGCGTGACTTCGTCATCGAGCCCCATGTCGGGCTAGGTCCCATCCTTCTCGGCGCCAACCGCGCGGCTGTGCAGAAAATGCTCGCCGCCATGGAGCCGAACCCTATCGTCATCAAGGAGTCGAAGGGCCACCGCGATTTTTACGTCGGTGGTCTCGAGATCAGTGCGGACGACGACGGGAAAATCGAGTTCATCGGCGTCGTTGCCGGTCACGAGCTCGGTGCCCGCGTCCTCTTCCGCGGTATCGACGTGTTCGACACGCCGGCGCGTGAGGTCTTCAAAGCCTTCGCCGTCGCCGACGACTCGGGCAAGCACAAGTTCGTCGCCGACGAGCACGTGTTCCCGAACCAGGTGCTCACGGTGCAGCAGGCCGAGACCGCGCAAGACCAGCGCACGGGCCAGAAGCCGCGCGTGATCTGGAAGCGCGTCGGCCTCGGCACGCTGAGCTACTACGAGGCCCTCACCGGCAAGCGCCACTCGCGTGTCGCCGGCATGGCCGCGGTCGACGCGCGCGAGGCCGAGCGCTTCGTTCATCCGAAGCTCGGGGCCGCGGTTCTCATCAGCCGCGCCGGGGAAGGCGAAATGGAGACCCTCGAGCTGCGGTTCGAGGACGGCGCCGTCCGTAAGGTGCGCGCCAGCTTCGTTACGCCCGCGTAAGGCGGGTTGGGTGGCGACGCCCCACGCAACGCGGCGTGCCGACCCCGCGCCTGATGCGATCTACGGCGCGCGCCTACGGCACGAGCGCTACATCGCGAGCATCCTGCTCGGGGTGGTGGCGCTCGGCGGCGCGATCGTCGGTTGGCGCATCCTCACCGTCGAAGCCGCGTCGGGCTGGCGCATCCTCGCCGTGATCGCGGCCATCGCTGCGTACTACACGACAGTGCTCTTCGAGCGCCGCTTGGTGCGCTCGAAGGTGTGGTTCCGCACGACGCTCGAGGTGTCGGCGGTGTCGCTCGTGTTGATGCTCGACGCAGCGGCCGGGCCCGACTTCCTCTTCACGAGCAGCACGTCGTCCGTCTACTTGCTCACGGTGGCGATCAGCTGCCTACGGCTCGACACGTCGATCTCGATCTACGCGGCGGTGCTGGCGATCACGCAGCAGCTCGCCATCTACCTCTACGTCTTCGTGGTGAAGGGCGCTGAGCTTCCTCTCATGGGCGGCGCGGTCTCGCGGCAGCGGATGTTCCAGGAGCTTGGCTTTCGCCTCGGGGTGGTCTCGCTGATCGGCGTGCTCGGGGTTCTGCTCGCGCGCACGCTGAAGCGCGAGATTAGGCAAGCGGCCGACGAGGCCCGGGTGCGCGCGGCCTTCGGATCCTACGTCGATCGCCGCGTGATGAAGCGCGTGCTCGCTGGCGATCTGAAGATGGAGCCCGAGCGACGCATCATCACCGTGATGTTCGTCGACATCCGCAACTTCACGGGCCTCACCGAGTCGAGCGACCCGGCCGAGCTGTTCGCGATGCTCAACGACACGCTCGATGCCTTCGCCGCGATCGTTCAGCGCCAGGGCGGCATCGTGAACAAGTTCCTCGGCGACGGCCTCATGGCCATCTTCGGCGCGCCGGAAGCCCAAGCCGATCACCCTCGTCGCAGCATCCGCACCGCGCTCCTCGTCGCGGAGGAAGCGCGCAAGCGCTGCGAGACCGAGACATTTCCGAACCTCGCGATCGGCATCGGCATCCACACCGGCGAGACGATCGTCGGCGACATCGGTGGCAAGCGCCGCGAATACACGGCGATCGGCGACGTGGTGAACGTGGCCGCGCGCGTCGAGTCGGCCAACAAAGAGCTCGGCACCACGATCCTGATCACGCGTGCGATGAAAGACGCCGTCGGCAACGACGTCGACACGCGGGAGACTCCGCCCGTCAGCCTGCGCGGCCGCGTAGGCCAAATCGAGCTCTTCGAAGTGCGCGGCATGCGCGAGGACATCACGAAGTCCGTGAAGGTGAAGTCCGAGCCCAAGTCTGCGGCGGGCGGCGTTACTTGATTCGGCGCCTTTGCGTCATGGCGCCATGATGCGGCCCGGCGCGCCGTTGCCGCCCGTGGCGGTGTGGCAAGTGTTGCAGTCGCCTGCAGTGGCGAGGCCGGCCATCGCGCGTTGCCTCGTGCCGTTGACGATCTTTACCTGGAATGGCGCGGCGACGGGCTCGGCCGAGTAGAAGTTCCCGACCGTGTTCACGGCCAGCTCCTTCGTGACGCCGTTCTTGTCGGTGATGACGACTTTCATGCCTGCGACGTTGCTGCCGAAGCAGTTCGTCGGCTCGTGCGCCGACGGATACACCGTGCCGGCGATCGTGAACGCCGGACCGCCCCGCATCGTGTGGCACGTGATGCAGGTGCCGCCGGGGCGCATCGTCGCGGAGGCCTTGTCGCTGTTCTTCCACGTCTGCTTGCTCGTGCAGACGAGCGGCGTGTTGTAGTTCGTCGACGGGCCGGAATCGGCAATGCCGGCATCACTCGCCGGCTTGGGCGTGCAGACGTTGGGATTCTTCGGCGCACCCGCGTTCACCCAAGCTTCGAAGGTCGCAATCTCGCTGGCCGTCGGAGGCACCGCGGGCTTCGGAGGCATTGGCGCCGTCGTGCTCTTCATACGCTCGACGGCCTTCTGCGCCATCGTCTTCGAAGGATCGCTCGGGGCAGGCGCGACGACCTCGTCGTATTCGGTGAGGGGCGGCGGTATCGCCACCAAGTGGCAGCCGATGCAGCGGTTTTCGAGCAGCTGCTGAACGTCGCAAGGAAGCCCTGTCGCGGAACCGGTGCCGACGCCGTCTCCCGAGTTGATGGCCTCGGGCTGGTCGTTGTCGTCGCCCGCATCGACATCGGCAGGCGTCGCAGCGGTGCCGTCGCTGCACGCGCCGAGCGCGATCCCAGCGGACACGGAGCTGATGAGAAACACCGTCACCAAGATCCCGCGCATACGCCTCCGCCCTGGCCGACCCGACAGGCTGCACAAAGCTTATCACCGCGGCGAATGCGCGCTTCTACGTCGAGCGCTCCAAAGCAGCAGAGGCTCGTCTCACCGTCGCCGACTCTGGAAGAGGCGCGCGATCCGTCGCGGCGAGCGAATTCTTTGCCATGCGACCGAACACACCTGCGATCTCAGGGGGAAAGCAGACGGAACGAGGACCAATCCTCGGCCGGCATGTCGCGGCGCACCACGTTCTGCGCGTAGGCGAGGGCCTCGGCGGCATTGGTCGACGACGGGATCGCCTCGTAGAACGCGCGGCTGACGGCGGCCGCGAGCACGTCGCGAACCGGCCGCACAGGCGCGACGACCTCGTTGCTGCCGACGATCACGAACGCCTGCGCGAGGCCCAGGCCCTCGGCCGAAGCATCGTGTGATGCGCGCGCGGTCTCGCACCCCGAGAGCACCACGCGGCGAAGCGCCTGGTGAAGAGCGAGCACATCGCCAATCGTGAGGCGACCACCGGCCGCGAGCGGCAAGAGACTCTCCCATCCCTCTTGGCCCGCGTACACGCCGTGGCCGGCGTAGTGAAGACCGTCGGCGCGCGCGAGGAGATCGAAGACCGCCGCGCTCGTGGCGCGCTCGCCTTCGAGGAGCAACACGTGCGCGCCAGTCTTGCCAATCGTGATCGCGACGCTGCGCGCCTCCTCACGTGCGGCGGGCAGATCGCCGCTCGGATCGCCAACCACCCCGACAATCAAGCTCGAAGGCGCCACGGCCGGCGGAGCGAGAGCGTCGCGCAGATCGAGCGGGTACTCGACGGCGAGCCTCGCGAGCAAAGGCTCGCCGTGAAATGGCAGAGCGTGCACGTCGATCGCGCGGAGCGAGCCAAAGGCGAGCACGCGGAGCAACTTCGCGCGCGCGAGCCGTGGCGCGATGGGGCCGAGGACTTGCGTCGCGAGCACCGCAGCATCGGCGGCGACGTTTACCTCGCCGAGCGGGAATGAGGTCACGCCGCTGTCGTCCGCAACGATCGCGAGCCATCCCGCGCGCACGGGGTGCAGCACGAGGACGAGCGTGCCCGGCTCGCGCTCCATCGGACGCGCGCCGGAGCCGCGTGTCGGGATCACCGACATGGCTTGTTCGAGCGACGTCGCGAGCTCGGCGTCGCGCGATTTTCGGGTGGTGGCGAGCGTCGCGAGCTTGTCTTGGGGAAGTCGCCAATCGGCTGCAGCCTCGGCGTCGATCTCTGCGCGCGCGCGGCGGTACGCGCCGATTGCTTGCTCCCACTTCACACGCTCCGGCGGCGCGAGTTGCTCGAGACGCGTGGCGCGCTCGACGTCGGCGAGCACGCGCGAGCGCGACGTGCGGGCCATCGCGAGCGCCTCCGGAACGTGGTTCGTGCGCACGAGGAGGTCGACGCCGAGCCGCGCGCTGGCTCCGCGTTGTCCCACGAACGAGCTGCGACCTTCGCCGAGCGGAACGAGCACGCTGCGCTCGTCGAGGATGTCTTCGGCCGCGCGGTACGCCGTGGTCGCATCGGCGAGCTTGCCTTGCACCTCGAGGGCCTCCGCGCGTCCGAGCGTGCACGTGTACTCGGCCTCGCGAAGGAGCGAAGCGCGCGCGAGGCGGCACGCGCGATCGAACAGCGTGAGGGCGCGGCGCGCATCCCATGTCGCGAGCGCAATGCGTGCCTCGACGTCGAGCCAGAAGAGCTGCTCCGCGCCACTCGGCTCGGTGACGGTGCGACGCGCCTCCGCGAGGTGCGAGGTCGCGCGCGTGGTGTCGCCGCGGCGGAGGTAAGCGAGCGCGAGGTCACCGAGCGCGATCCCACGCAAATAGGGATCGCCACAGGCGGGCTCGGCAATCGCGCGTTCGAGCGGACCCGACGCGTCCTCGCGCGCGCCCGATTCGTTGGCGACGAGCGCGGCCCACCCGACGTTGATGGCGACCTCCACGCGCTCGCACGCGGTCACACCTTCGGTGGTGACGAGCTCGTTCTCGAGGCTGCGCAGCGATTCGTTCGCCTCGGTCGCGCGACCAAGGCGAAGGAGCGCAAGCAGGTACGCGCTGCGTGCATTGCGCACGAGCCGATCGAGCCCGAGGCGGGAGGCACGGAGCTCCGCCTCGCGGAGATTGCGCAGAGCGCCGCGAAGATCGCCGGTCTCGGCCGCGAGGATGCCGCGGTAGTAAGGGTCGCGTGCGCGACCGTCGGCGTACGAAGGGAGCATCAGGGTGACGTCGTCGAGGACGGCGCGCGCCTCGTCGTAGCGGTGACTGCGCTGTTGGAGCGCGTAGGCGAGGGCGAACGCGTCGTCGACGAGATCGGACACACGACCTGCCGCGCGATCGGCCTGCATCGCCGACCGCAAGAGCAGGGCTGCGCGATCGATCTTTCCGCGCGCGAGCTCGATGCGCGCCATCATCCCGAGCGCCAGCGCGCGTTCACGCGGCACCGTGGACGTCTCGCCCGCGCTTGCGCGCGAGAACGCGTCGTCGAGCGCGCCACTTTGCTTCATCGCCTTGGCTTCGTCGAGCCAAGGGAGCGCGTGGGGGCGAACGAGGTCGATCGTGTAGCGCGTGCTCGATTCGTTGGGTGCCGACAGGCGGATCTCCGTCGCTTCCGGCGGCGCTGTCAGCGTGACGAGGTGCCCGCCTTCGACGTCACGCGACGTCGTCGCGATGTCGGCGCCGGTCTGCGTGCGTGCCTCGAGCACGGGCTCGCGTGTGAACACGCGCAGCTTGGCGTCCGGCGCGAGCTCGCACGTGCGCGCGCCGACGACCGCACAGCCCGACACCTCGAGCTCGAGCGCCGTCGGTGTGATCTTCGTCGGCGCCGGCGGCGTGCGCGTGCAGGCCGAGGACGTGCCGAGGCCGCCCAGCAGGAGCACGGTGGAGAAAAGAAGTTTGCGCACGATGTCAGATACGCGGCGTTCGCCTCGTAGGCCTCGATGCAACCACAACGGCCTCACGAAAGAGACAATCCCATGCGTCAGTCGATCGCCGTCGTCTCCATCCGTGGATTCGGTTGCCGGCAACGGTTCAGCGGCCGAGAAAAGAAGGCACTTTCCTGCGTCTCGCGTGCGGAATGTTCGTGTGCTAAGCATTTCGTGAGGCCTCGGAAGCCGGGGTCCACGAAAGGTGAATTCAGATGGGTAAGCGCGTGAACGTCATCGGCGTCGGCATGGTCAAGTTCGCCAAGCCGGGTGCAAGCGAGGAGTACAACGTGATGGCGGCGAAGGCTGCGCGCACTGCCCTCGAAGACGCGAAGGTCGACTTCAAGGACATCGAGCAGGCGTACGCCGGCTACGTCTACGGCGACAGCACCTGCGGTCAGCGCGCGGTCTACGAGGTTGGTCTCACCGGTATCCCTGTCTTCAACGTGAACAACAACTGCTCGACCGGCTCGACCGCGCTCATGCTCGCGAAACAGGCGATCGAGGGCGGCATTGCGGAGTGCGTTCTCGTCATCGGCTTCGAGCAGATGGAGAAGGGCGCGCTCGGTTCGAAGTTCACCGACCGCACCAACCCGCTCGACAAGCACGCCAACGTGATGAACACGGTGCAGGGCTTCACGCAGGCACCGCCGGCCGCGCAGATGTTCGGCGGCGCCGGTCGCGAGTACCGCTGGAAGTACGGCACCAAGAAGGAGACGTTCGGGAAAATCAGCGAGAAGGCGCGCAAGCACGCCTCGCAGAACCCGTACGCGCTCTTCGCCGATGTCCTTTCGCTCGACGAGATCATGGCGTCGCCTGAGGTCTTCGATCCCCTCACGCGCTACCAGTGCTGCCCGCCCACGTGCGGCGCGGCGGCAGCGGTTCTCTGCTCGGACGAGTACGCGAAGAAGCACGGTATCGCGAACCCCGTGTACATCGCGGCGCAGGCAATGACGACCGACTACGCGTCGTCCTTCGGCGACAGCATGATCAAGATGGTCGGCTACGACATGTCGAAGAACGGCGCCAAGAAGGTCTACGAGGCGGCGGGCGTCGGTCCCGAGGATGTGGACGTCGTCGAGCTGCACGACTGCTTCACGGCCAACGAGCTCCTCACCTACGAAGCGCTCGGCCTCTGCAAAGAGGGCGAAGCCGAAAAGTTCATCTGGGACGGCGACAACACCTACGGCGGCAAGTACGTGACGAACCCGTCGGGCGGACTGCTGTCGAAGGGCCACCCCCTCGGCGCGACGGGTCTTGCCCAGTGCACCGAGCTCGTGTGGCAACTACGCGGCCAGGCCGACAAGCGCCAGGTGAAGGACGCGAAGGTCGCGCTTCAGCACAACCTCGGTCTCGGTGGCGCGTGCGTCATCACGATGTACCGCCGCGACTGACCTGACGTGAGCAAGACCAACGCGGCGAGGATCCTCGACCGCTTGAAGGTGAGCTATCGCCTCGTCGACTACGAAGTCGACGAGAGCGATCTCTCCGCCGAGACCGTCGCGCGCAAGGTGGCGTTGCCGCTACCGCAGGTGTTCAAGACGCTCGTGGCGCGCGGCGATCGTCATGGCGTGTGCATGGCGGTCGTGCCCGGTGACGCGGAGCTCGATCCCAAGGCGCTCGCCAAGGTGACGGGCGACCGGAAGATCGATCTCGTGACGCTCAAAGAGGTGCAGCCGCTCACGGGCTACATCCGCGGCGGCGTCACCGCGCTCGGCGCGAAGAAGGACTTTCCAGTCGTCATCGACGAGAGCGCGCTCGGCTTCGACGTCATCTCGATCTCCGCGGGCGTGCGCGGCACCCAGATATTTCTAGCGCCGGCCGAGTACGTGCGCGCCGTGAAAGGCAAGCTCGCCGCGATCTCGAAGCGAGGCTAGCAGCTGCCTACTCTTTGTCTTTGTTGGGGCTCAGAGTCGTTTCGACCATCCATTCGTCGGTCATCGTCTTGCCGTCTTGCGTGACGAAGATCGGTATGTCGATCGACTCGAATTTGGCTTCGTTCGTGCTCGTGCTCGTGCTCGTGCTCGTGCTGTCGGGCTCGGCGAAGGGGAGCTTCTCGAGCTTCACTGGCGCGTCGACCGCCGTCGTCTCGTGGAAATCCCAAAACGCTTCGATCGTCTGCAAGAGCTCCCACGCCGTCTGGAAGCGGTGGTCCGGATCCTTGCGCAGCACCTGGTCGATGATCGCGTCGAAGTCGTGTGGCACGCCTGGACGCAGCGTGCTCGCGGGGACCATCTCGCGCGTCTCGAACGGACGACGGCCGGCGACCATCTCGTAGAAGATGACGCCGCACGCCCAGAGGTCGGCGCGGCCGTCGACGTTCTTCGCGCCGCGCGCTTGCTCGGGCGCGACGTACCACGGCGTGCCGACGACGATGCCGGTCGCCGTGAGCGCGGTGGTGTCGGGATCGTGGACGTTGACCGGAAAGATCGGAGCGAGAAACTTCGCCACGCCGAAATCGATCAACTTCACGCGCGGCTTGTCGGTCCACTTCGAAGTGGTGAGGAGAAAAATGTTCTCGGGTTTGATGTCGCGGTGAATCACGCCGCGCGCGTGCGCTGCACCAAGGACCGCGAGCACTTGACAGATGACTGCGATGGCGACGCCCATCGGCATCTGAATGTCGCGCACCATGCGTTGGCGAAGCGTCTCGCCTTCGAGGCGCTCCATCACGAAGTAGGGCTCGCCGGTCTCCAGCGTGCCGACGTCGTAGACCTCGACGATTTCGGGCAAGCCAAGTGACGACGCGAGTCGCGCCTCGCGTTGAAATCGCTTGATGGCGTTCTTCTTCTGCGCACGCCCGGAGTGCAGCACCTTGATCGCAACGGGGCGGCGGATCTCGATCTGTTCGGCGTCGTAGACCGTCCCCATGCCGCCTTGGCCGAGGATCCCCGTGACGCGGTAACGTCCCGCGATGGTCGTTCCTACGAGGAGCTCCGAGCGAACCATGGGTTACTAAACGCCTCGACGACAGATTACGCGCGTTCGGCTCGTCTCGCTCCCGTTAACGACGCTCTCGTCGATCAGATCGCGGCGAGGATGGCGCGGAGCTTGTCGCGCGCGTCGCCGTCGACGGCGCTGCCCACGTCGACGAGCATCGCGAGCTCGGCCTGCGCGTGTTTGGCGTAGTGCGCCTGAAAACGCTCGAACGCGCTCAGGCACGCGGGCAACCCGATTCCATCGCGAACGCCTTGCCGTACCGCGCGAGAGAGATCGCCGACGCGGCGGCACACGGCGTCGTGCTCGATGCGAAGGGCGTCGACACGTGGACGGAGCGCCACCACGTGTGCCTCGATGAAGGGGAAGAAGCCCTCCTCTTCGCGCGCGAAGTGGTCGACGAGAGCTCCCTGCAACGCTTCGACGCCGTCGTCGAGCTCCTCGACGCCCTCCTCGAACGAGAGCTCTGCGCGCTCTATTCGGAGCAGCGTGGCCTGCACGACGAGGACGAGAGCCCCGAGGTGACCGTGATCGTGCGAGAGCTCGGCAAGAGGATCGTTGTTCGTCACGTGCTCATTACCTGCGCAGGGTTCCGATCAGAACGACTTGTACGAGGCGACCGCGACCCCAATGGCTGCGACGATGGCGGCCAGCGTGAACGCGGCCACGAAGGAGCGGTGTGCGATGCGCGCGACGCTCGCTTGCAGGCTCGCGTCGAACGCGGGCACGGCGAGGTGCGCGAGGCATCCGATGAGCGTGAAGGTCACGGCGCCGACCGCGAGGTGCTCTTTTCGCTCGAACATCCAGCCGAGCCGCGGCGCCTCGAGGAAGATGTGCTGCTTGATACGCGCACTGTATTCCGGGTACACGACCGCACCGAGGATCGCGCTCGCGAGAACAAGCACCGTCGCCATCACCACCGAGAGGCGTGCGCGCCGCTTCGTGTTGCGAAGAAGAATCGCCGGGTGCAGCAAGGCGACGACGCTCAGCCACCCGACGTGACCGTGAATACGTTCGAGCACGCGCAAGAGCAACAGCGTCACGGGAGACAGAGCCCCTGCACCGTGATCACCGTCGCGACGACATACACCAGGATCTCGAGCACGCGGACGGTGCGCGCGAGCTGACGGCGCGCCGCGAAGTACACGCCGAACGCGATCATGCCACCCAGGTACGCGCCAATGCCGAGGCGCCAGAACATCGCGGTGTGATTGGACCAAATCACCGCGGCCGGATTTGCCTGCAGCTGAAACAACACGTCGTAGGTACGGAGCAGCGCGTACGTCGCAACGAGGACGAGCAACCCGCTCATCACGACGGCGACGAGAACGGGGACGTGCCTCCGCATGGCCGAGACGATACTCTCTTCGGCGCTGATGCGTGAGTGGCCTCCGAACGCGCGTGCCCTCGTCGTGGGCGTGATCGCGCTGCTCGTCGCGCTCGCGGGGCACTGGCACATTCACCTTGGCTACATCGATCGCATCAACACGGCGAACGTGCCGCCCGATCCACCGCGGCGGATGGTCGAGCTGGGGCTCGTGCACCCGGCTCCGGCTTCGCGGCTCCACATCGTCCTGATCGATGGCCTCGGCTACGACCACGCGATGGCGCTGCCGGCGTTCCGCGCGCTCGCGAACGAAGGCGTCTCGCGTGTGCTGGTGGCGGACTTCCCTTCGTTCACCGATCCCAACGTGCGCGCGATGGCGACAGGGCGACCGCCGCTCTGGAGTGGCGTTCGCATCAACGGGCTTCCGCCCTATCCGTCGTGGGACACGATCACGCGGCGCGCCGAGGACAGCGGGATCGTCGTCCGCGCCGACGGTGAGGACTACCCGCGCATCGGCGGGCTGTTCGATCTCTCGGCGAAGACGAAATTCACGCCGACGCGGGACTTGCTCGCTGCGCCGGCGCCCGTGCGCTCGCTCGACGTCTTCTACTTCGGTCTGGTCGATGACGTTGGCCACGACCACGGCTCGGCGTCGGCCGAGTACCGCGACGCGGCCGTCCGGGCGGATGTCTTTCTCGCGCGCGTGGTTGCCGGAGTCGATCGCACGAGCGACGCGATCTTCGTGATGTCGGATCATGGCCACATGCCCGACGGCGGTCACGGTGGCGCAGAGCCCGACGTGCGCCGCGCGGTCTTCATAGCCGCGGGTCGGGGCGTCGCAAAGGTCGGGGCGTTGCCGCCGGCTGCGATGCGCGACGTGGCGTCGACGATCGCCGCGTCGCTCGCGATCCCGGCGCCCAAGGATGCGATCGGTGAGCCGATGCTCGATGTGCTCGTCGACGCCGAGGGCAAAGCGCTTGCGCCGCCGCACGACGATGCAAATGCGCGTGAGCAAGACCTCGTCATGGCGAAGGACTTCACGACGCATGCTCGTGCGCGCATCCTCTTCGCGGCGGGAGCGACGGCGCTCGTGGTAGCGCTCGGCGCCTGGGGGCTCCGGCGAAAGACGGAGATCCGCCTTCGCGCGCGCGATGCGCTGCCGGCGATCGCTCACGGCCTCGTGTTTGCCGCGCTCTACGCCGCGATGGGGTACCGGATTTCGTGGAGCATCAAGCGGAGCGAAATCGTCTTCGAGCTCCATACGCTTCTCTTCGGCGTGATCGGTGCGCTCGTGGCGATGAAGATCGGAAGGCTCACGCGCCGCGTAGAGGAGGCCATCGTCACCACGGCGCTTTACGGCGTCGCGATCGTGCTCGAGGTCGCGTGGATTGGGATCGACACCCGCTTCGTCGCGGGGCCCCGCGCGAGCTTCTTCGTGTTCGTGCTCGTCACCTGCCACTTCTACGTCGGCGT
>CAXSGV010000016.1:26915-27320 GCA_964236615.1 uncultured Polyangiaceae bacterium | reverse complement strand
TGCCGGCCGCGCTGGCCAAGACGCGCGCGCCGACGGCGAAGCTCGGTGCGCCGGGTCCCGGCGAGCTCCGTCCAGCGTTCGCAGGCGATCACGACACGAGCGCCGGCAGCCATGTCGCCTCGATCGAACGTCACACCCGCGTCGCATTGTCGTTGACCGAGGCCTCGCGCGGCGGCTCTCCAGAGGATGGCATCACGATCGACGTTCATGCGACGTCGCATGCGGGCGACGCGCCGAGCGGCACGATCGAAGCGCGGCTCTACCATCGGGCGCTCGCCGCCCGTGGCATCGAGGCCCTGACGCTGGACGCCGCGGCGCAGGACTCGTTCACGGCCTACTTCGAGGACGCCGGCCTCGACCCGGCCGACGTCGACCCGATCCCGATCGGGGTGTTCCTCGACCACA
>CAXSGV010000016.1:25914-26905 GCA_964236615.1 uncultured Polyangiaceae bacterium | reverse complement strand
GGTCGGCGCGGCACCGGTCGAGCGCGGGCAAGCGCATCTCACCGCGACCTTCGTGGCGCCGGCCGCGCCGTCGGCTCTTCTCACGCTCCGCTATTTGCCCGACACGCCCTGGTTCGAAGAAGGCGAGCCTCTTGCCGTCAGCGTTCCCGTGCGCGCGCCGAGCGCGCTGCACCAGATGCCGATCGTGTTCATGGGCCTCGCCGTGCTCGCGTTCCTCGTGCTCGGTCGCGTCGGCCGGAAGCCGACCCCCGCGCCGGTCGCGAAGAAGCCCGTGGACGTGCCGCCGATTGGTCCACGCGTCGAGGTCGTGCGTGCGTCGGCCGACCCCGACGCCGGTTGGACGGGGCGCGTCGTCGATGCGCACGAAGGTCACGTCCTTGCCGAAGCACGCGTCGTGATCGAGCGCGCCGGCTTCGAGGGCATCGCCGTCGTCGCGAGCACCTTCACCGATCGCGAGGGTCGGTTCACGCTGCCGCCCACCGATGCGTCGGACGCGGCCGGCGAGCCCCGCTTGGTCATCGAAGCACCGCTCCACTCGGCGCTCTACAAGAAGCTGCCGCCTTCGGGCGAGCTCGAGATCGCGCTCGTGTCGCGCAAGCGCAAGGTGCTCGAGCGCCTCGTCGAGTGGGCGCGCGCGCGCGGTCGCCCATTCGACGCACGACCGGAGGCAACGCCGGGGCACGTCAAGCGAGCCGCGGCGGACGGGACGAAGACAGCGACATGGGCCGACGCGGTCGAGCGCGCGGCTTACGCTCCTGGGGGCGTCGATGCGCGCACCGAAGAAGAAATCGAGAAGCTAAAGCCGTGATCGACGCTGGGCCACGTAATGGGCCGAGCCGATTCCGGCAGACGGGAACGAGTTGGACACCGGCCACCTAGGTTTGTAGAGTCGACCGCGCTCGTCGCCCCGGCGCGACGCGTGAGACCCATGCAGCGTCGCCATCCGGCGACGCGAGCGGGGCACCGGAGCGAAGCGATCGATGGACTCACC
>CAXSGV010000016.1:24063-25885 GCA_964236615.1 uncultured Polyangiaceae bacterium | reverse complement strand
GCGCGCCGACCGCAAGCGCGCCTGCCAAGGTCGAGGCCCCTACTCAGGGGCGCGCCGCGCAACCGACCGCTGCGGTCGAGGCCCCGATCGCGGCAGCGCGCGTCGAAGAGGTCGCTCCGCCGAAAGCGAAAAAAGACATCGCGGGCCTTCGAAAAGGCCTCGCCGCGACGCGTGGAGGCTTCATCGCGCGCCTGACTGCGCTCTTCACCGGCAAGAAAGAGATCGACCCGGCCATTCTCGAGCAGATCGAGGAAGTGATGCTGACGAGCGATGTCGGAGTGAAAACAACACAAACCATTTTGGAGCGCTTGCGTGAGCGGCTCCAGAAGAACGAGCTCGCGGACACCGACGCGGTCTGGGCCGCGCTGCGCGCCGAGGCCACGCGCATCCTCACGCTCGGTGACGAGGCGCGAGCCACGGGGCCGCTCCGTCTGTCCGCCAAGCCGACCGTCGTCCTGATGGTCGGGGTGAACGGCGTCGGCAAGACGACGACGATCGGCAAGCTCGCAACCAAGTACACGGCCGACGACAAGAAGGTCGTGCTCGGCGCGGGCGACACCTTCCGCGCGGCGGCGGTGCAGCAGCTCGAGGTGTGGGGCAAGCGCGTCGGCGCCGTCGTCATCCGCGGCAAAGAAGGCGCGGACCCGGGCGCCGTCGCGTTCGACGCGACCGTCAAGGCGAAGGAAGCGACCGCCGACCTCCTCTTCATCGACACCGCAGGGCGCCTTCACACGAAGAGCAACCTCATGGACGAGATCAAGAAGGTCCGAAAGACGATCGCCAAGGCCATGGAGGGCGCGCCGCACGAGACCCTGCTCGTGCTCGACGCCACCACCGGTCAAAATGCGCTGAATCAAGCGGCACTTTTCAAAGACGCGCTCGACCTCACGGGTATCATCCTCACGAAGCTCGATGGCACCGCCAAGGGCGGCATCGTTCTCGGCATCTGCGACGAGCTCAAGATCCCCGTGCGCTACATCGGTCTCGGCGAGCGCGCCGAGGACCTGCGCGAGTTTCACGCCGAGGAGTTCGTCGAAGCGTTGTTCGGTAAAGGCGAGGACGAGGCGGCCGCCGCGTGAGGCCTTCAAGCGAGGCGAGCGCCGCCTCCATTGAGGTCCTCCACCGATATTCGTTGATTGGCTGATTTTTCACATGCTATAGTCGCGCGCACTTTTGGACCGCTCAGATTCCCTATTAGTTCTGAGTAGTTACTTGCCACCTGTCTTTGATAAGTTGACGCGTAAGACGACGTGCAAGTTGACGCGCAATTGAAGCTGCAAACCTCGAAGCTGCTGTTCGTTGTAGTGGATGCGGAAGGGGTAGCGATGAAGCAGGCTAGGCCCGCGGGCTCGTCGCCCACGGGGTACAAACGAAGTTCTCGTTCGCATCGGCTGCGTCGGATTATGTCCTGCGCGCTCATGACCGGGCTTGTCCTGCTCTCTTCCAGCGCGCTCGCGCAGAAGAAGGGCGGCGGCAAGAAGCCGGCGACACCGGCAACAGCGCCGGCTGCAGGCGGAAGCACCGAGATTGATCTCGATGCCGACGCCAACAAGCAGCCCGCAGCTCCTGCTGGTGGCGCCGTCGAGCTCGATCAGCCGGCTGCACCCACGACGCCTGCGGCCCCTGCGGCCGGCGGCGAGGGCGGCATCTGCGATATCGATCCTTCGGCGTGCCCCAAGCAAGCAGACATCAAGGCAGCGCAGAACAAGCAGGTCAACGCGGAGATCTACGCCGTCCAGCAGATCTACGCGCTCCGCTACCACCGCTTCGAGGTGAACCCGTACTGGTCGTTCACATTGAACGATCAGTTCGTGAGCCACCC
>CAXSGV010000016.1:0-24003 GCA_964236615.1 uncultured Polyangiaceae bacterium | reverse complement strand
GCCTCAACGGCGACTCGGACTTCAACTTCCAGAACCGTCGCGCCACCCGCGTTGCCACCCCGCTGAACGAGTACCAGTGGGGGGCCGCGCTCAACTTCACGTACGTCCCCATGTACGGAAAGTTCGCGGGCTTCGGCGACTTCATCTTTCACTACGACGCGTACGTCGTCGGTGGCGTGGGCGCCCTCTCGACGCGCCCGATCCCGGTCATCGACCCGGACAACCGCAACTTCTCCTTCAAGCCGAAGATCGCGTTCAACGCGGGCATCGGTCTCCGGATCTTCTTGAACCGGTGGCTCGCCGCGACGATGGAAGTCCGCGACTACATCTACAACGAGGAGCTCGAAGCGTTGACTGTCGCTCCGACGCAGCAGCAGCAGCAGGACAAAGGCACCTGGTTTGGTGAGAACCGCCTGACGAACAACGTTCAAGCCCAGGTCGGAATCAGCATCTTCATTCCGTTCAGCTGGGAGTACCGGTTGCCCAAATGAAAACGGCCAAGACAGTTCTCGCAGCACTTCTGGGTCTGGCTTCCGCCGCCGGCGTCTTTGCAGCGACGGAGTCGCAGGCCGAGGCGCAGGAAATTCAGCTCACCGGGCCACTCGCTGGCGCACCCGCAGTGCGTAAGCTTCGGCTCTATCGCGAAGGTCGCTTCGAGGTCGCTCCGTCGGTCTCGTTCACCCTCCTCGACGAGTACCGCCGCACGATCATCACCGGTGGTCGTCTCCAGTACAACGTCGCCGACTGGCTCGGCTTCGGCGTCTGGGGCGGCTACGGCGCGGTCAGCATCACGACGGACCTCACCGACCAGATCGACAACGAAGCGCCCCGCAACACGCGCACAGCGGCCAACGTCGCCAACGCGAAGGGTGCCTTCAAAGAGCAAACCGCCAAGATGCAGTGGGTTGCCGCGCCCCAGGTGACCTTCGTCCCCTTCCGCGGAAAGCTCTCCATCTTCCAGAAGATCTTCGTCGACACCGACGCCTACATTCACGCGGGCGTCGCGTTCATCGGCCTTCAGGAGCGCGGCGATTGCGGCGCTTCCGGGCAGACGTCCTGCGTCGATCAGAAGTCCTTCGTGCTCCAGTCGCGCACGGCCATCGCGCCGACGTTCGGACTCGGTCTCAGCTTTTACATGACCGACCTCCTCTCGCTCGGCGTCGAGTACCGCGCTCTCCCCTTCTCGTGGAACCGCGCCGGCTTCGACTCACGTGGCGGCGGCAGCAACACGAAGTTCCCCGACAACAAGGTCGACAGCGAAGATCAGACCTTCAAGTTCAACCAGATGATCACGATCGCGATCGGTATCCACCTTCCGACGCACCCGAAGATCTCCGACTGACCTCGAAGTCACAAAGCGCGAACGCCGTCCCCTCTCACGAGGCGACGGCGTTTTCGTTTTTGGCGTCAATGAGCGGGAAACGTCACCAAAGAACATCGTTCGATCGCATAGGGATCGTGCCCAGATCGGCGGGCACCGCCCGGAAGCGCACGACCGTGCGCTGAGGACGGATGAGCGCCGAGATGGGCGCGAGACCGAAGCGAGCGAGCGATGTTCTAGTCGCGCTTCTTGAAGTGGCCTTCGCCGTCGATGGTGTAGCCCGATGGGAGCGCCTTGCGGGTCGCGTCGCGAAGGTCGTCGGGGACCGCCCAGCCCTGCGCCACGAAGCCGTCGCAGAGCTTGTTCTTCACGCGGAAGCTCTCTTCGTCAGCGAGGACCTTGAGCAGCGCGGGGATGGCAGCGTCGTTCTTCTGCGCGAAGGTCGTGGCGACTGCGTGGAAGCGCGCGGTCTCGTTCGTGTCCTCGAGGAAGGGCTCGACCGCCTCGCGGATCCGATCGTCTTCATGATCCTGGAGCTCGACGAGCAGCTGGATCTTCGGATCGATGAACTTCGCGTACTCCGTGTCCCACTTCGCGAGCAGCTCGAGAAGCTCGCCGACGTAGTCCTCTTCTTCGAGGAGCTCCTTCAGGATCTTCATGGGCCAGGCCACGCTCTCGGCCTTCATGGCGAACGCGCGCACGGCCGCCACCGCGGGGACACCGGCCGCGAGCACGCCCTCGAGCGCGACCTGCTTCTCTTCCTGATCGGTGATGGAAGGGTCGACGTTGAACGTGAAGCGCTTCATCAGCGCCGCCGCGGCCTCAGGCGTCTTCATCTCCGCGAGCGCGACGATGGCCTCTTGCCGATCGTAGTTCTGGGCGCGCTTGTTCCCTGCGGTGTCGGCCCACTTGGCCGCCGCAGCCTCGCCGCCCGAGGCCTTCTTCTTTTCGCCGCCGTTGCTGCCGCCCTTGAACAGATCGAAAAAGCCCATTGGCGGCGTAACCTAACTCCGGTTTTGGCCTCTGGCGAGGCAACTGAGGGACTAACCGAGCGGAATGGCGAGGAGGATGACCTCGCGACCGCGCGTCTGGACCTTGTAGCGGACGGGCTTGCCGTACTTGGCGGTTGCCTCTTGCTCCATGCCCTGAATGCGACCCTTGAACGCAGCGTCCGTGATGTGGTCGGTCGCCTCGCCCAGGCTCTTCTTTGCCGCGATGTATTCGCTGTAGATGCGCGCGTAGTACGCGTCGACGGGCTCGGCGGCGAGCTGCTGGAGCGAGTGCGTGTCCATCTGCTCCTCGGTCTCCATCCGCTTGTCGTCGACGTTCATGGCCTCGTTGAAGGCCTCTTTCGACGGCCGCTTCGAGACGCGCCCCTCTTCGTCGGTGTTGTCTTCCTCGACGCCCATCAGCTGGTTGAGCAGCTGATCGATGCGGAACGCCAAGCCCCCGAGATCCGGGTGGTCCATCTGGAAGCGCTTGTCGGTCTGGCCGTTGAGGATGGCGAGCAGCCCTTCCTCGAGCTCGGTGATCGGACGCGTGATGTACGTGCCGAGCAGCCAACCACCCGCGATGACGAGGACGAGCCCGAGCACCGTGACGCCTGCGATGAGCGGCAGCAGCATGCCGGTGACGTTGTCGATGAGGGAGCTCGGCTTGGCACCGACGAGCGCGGCGCGGTGACCGTCGCCGAAGCCTTCGATCGGCGCGGCAGCGACGATGACGTCGCTGGCTTCGGTCGAAGCAACGTGGCCCTGCGTGAGCGCGCCCTTGATCGAGTCTTTCGCCGGACCGGCGAGGGCCTGCGTGATCTGCTCGTTGTTGTTTGCCGAGCTTGCTACGACGGCGAGCGCATCGGCCTGGAGCATCACGAGCTTGAGCGCGCGACCGGTCGTCGCTTCGCTGACGCGCGAGAGCTCGTCATTCAGGGTAAATCCTGCGGCGATCGCGCCCATGACCTTGCCCTGCTCGTTCTTCACGGGGGCGTAGGACGCGAGGTACTGATCGTTGCGCGCGGGGGTGAACCACACGTCCGAGCCGCTGTGGCCCGTCGCCAGGGACTCCTTGAGGCCCGCATAGAGCGGTGCGAGGTCGTCGCCGCGTCCGAGGGTCGACCCATTACGACCGATGATCTTGCCCTGGGCGTCGACGAGGACGACGAGCGACGGGACATTGCCCGCGAACACCGGGGACTGCTTGGCGGCGCTGAGCACCGCGTCCGACAGCGCCGTTGCGGCCTCGCCACGAGCGGTCGGGCTCGACTTCGACATGACCTCGAGGGTCGCGCCTTCGGCCGCCTTGGCCGCGAGCCAACGCTCGGTGCGCAATCCGTCGAGTTGGAGACGCGCAGACGCGGACTGTACGTCGTGCTTTGCGTCGGCCTGGAGCTGCGTCGTGTTACCCGCCGCCGAGCTGACCGCCGCCCGAATGAGCGCGAAGGACAAAAGCCCGAGCAGGACCACGATCACGGCGTTGACTGCGATGATCTTCGTGCGCATTCGCCCCTCTGGCAGCCGACTCCGGCCGCGCGTCGCACGCTATCATCGGCGCATTGAACGCGGCAACCATCGAGATGCACGCCGCTTCGATTCGGTTTAGACGTCATCTTCGCCATGCGCTCCCCGTCTGACCCGCGCGCCCTGTTGCTCGACGACCCCGCGTTCGACGGGCACATCCCGCTCGCGTACCACCCCGAGCGGCCCGAGCGCCTGACCGCCGCGCGTGCGGCCATCGCACGCGCGCCTGTCGCGTGGACGAAGGTCGCTGCCCGGCCCGCCACGCAAGACGAGCTCGCACGCGTTCACGACGCTGCCTACCTCGAGGAGCTCGAGGCACTTCGCGGCAAGAGCGGCTACCTCGACCCCGACACGTACGTTTCCGAGAAGAGCATCGACGCCGCGCGCATCGCTGCTGGCGGTCTCATCGCCATGGTCGACGCGATGATCGACGGCGACGTTCCGCGCGGCGTTGCGCTTCTGCGTCCGCCCGGCCATCACGCGCGACCGACACAGGCGATGGGGTTCTGCCTGGTCAACAGCGTGGCCGTTGCCGCGGCGCACGCACGCGCGCGCGGGCTGTCACGCGTGCTCGTGTTCGACTGGGACGTTCACCACGGCAACGGGACGCAGGAGATGTTCTACGAAGATCCGAGCGTGCTCTACGCCTCGACGCACCAGTATCCATTCTACCCGGGCACTGGGGCGACCGACGAACGCGGCGAGAAGGACGGCACCGGCTACACCGTGAACGTACCGCTCTCGGCCGGCGGTGGCGATGCGGTGTACCGCGCGGCGATGGAGCGTGTCGTGCTGCCGGTGATCGAGGCCTACGCGCCCGAGCTCATTCTCATCAGCGCCGGCTTCGACGCCGCGCACCGCGATCCTCTCGCGGAGATGGAGCTCTCGTCGGACGCGTTCCAGTGGATGGGGGAAGCGCTCGCCCGCCGCGCCGACGTGTCGGCCAAAGGGCGCATCGCGCTCGTGCTCGAAGGTGGATACGACCTCGTGGCGCTCGAAGGGGGCGTCGAAAGCGCCGTCCGGGGGCTCGTGCAAGGTACACCTATCGAGATCGCTCGTGACCCCGACATCGCCGACGTGACACGCGCCGCGGCCGCCGCGCGAGCCACGTGGAAAGCCGTGTCGTAGCCACTGTCGTCGCGGGTAGGCGTGACCGCAATTTGTCCGCGGGTCATACTTTTTTGCGGAAGCGCGCCGTCGACGTCGTGTGAGGACGTCGACAAGATCCCATGAAACACGAGAGAACCGCTATCTCTGCCCGCGTCGATCCGAGGCACGACGATTGCGAGTGGCGATCGACCTTGGAGCACCCGATGCCGGCCCACCTGGAGACTAAATGAGGCGTCCACCTCGCATCACGACCGCCGTTGCGTTGGTCGTTCCGGTCGCTCTCGCCTTCTTCGGGAGCATCGTGGCGGCGTGCGGCGACGATCGCCCGGCGACGTCCGACACGTCGACCAACCCGAATCCGCCGGGCGGTCCGGGCGCGTGCCACGCCGGTCGCGAGGGCTGCAGCTGCGATGTGCCCGGCGCGGTGGCCGACTGCGGAAGCGTGGTCCGCAAGGACGGCGACTACGTCACGTGCTCCCAGGGCAAGGCGACCTGCACCGACGGCAAGTGGGGCGCGTGCGTCGGCGATCACCTCGTCACCGCCTCCATCAACGGCGTCACGCTCGGCGGCGGCGGCCTCAAGGCTGCTGCGAACACGACGAGCACATGCACGGATACCTGCGATCCGTACTGCAGCCAGGCGATCACGGATCCCGCCGACATCGATGCCTCCGGAATCACGTCCGGGGAGGCTGGTATCTCTCTCCCCGGGCAAGCAGGCAGCGGCGCGGGCGGAAAGATCTGCGTCGGCTACCAGTGCGACGTCAACTTGTGCGGCGGTAACCTCGATCTCACGCAGATCTCGGGCCGCGTCTTCGATCCCGCCGGGAACGTTCCGCTCTACAACGCGTTCGTCTACGTCCCGGTCGACAAGGACCTCAAGAACCTCCCCGTCTTTCCCGACTCGTACACGAGCGGCGTCAGCTGCGACACGTGCAGTGGCGCGACGCTGAACGCGGTCGCGCTCGCGCAGACGAACGCCGCCGGCGACTTCACACTGAAGGGTGTGCCGAGCGGCACGAACATCCCGATCGTCGTGCAGATGGGGAAGTGGCGCCGCGTCATCCTCATCTCGACCGTCAACAAGTGCGTCGGCAACACGATCCCGAACAACTGCAGCGCCGCGGACAAGTCGCTGTGCATGCTGCGCCTGCCGCGCAACCGCTTCGATGGATACAACCCGCTCACCAACCAGTACGGCTCGCCGAACGGCGTTGCCGACATTCCGCGCATCGCGATGGTCACGGGCTCGGCCGATCCGTTCGAGTGCATGTTGCTCAAGGCCGGCATCGATCCGAACGAGTTCGGGAGCCTCACGAAGTTCCCCGAGCGTCGTATTCACTTCTACGAGAGCCCCGACGCCCCAGGCTCTTCGCTGACGAGCCCCTACGGCGCGCAGATCACGGGCGACACGATGTGGGACGATCCGGCGACGCTGAAGAAGTACGACGGCGTGATCCTCGCTTGCGAAGGCAACAACATCGACAAGGCGAGCCCGGGTAAGACTCCGTACAAGAACCTCATCGACTACACGAACGTCGGCGGACGCGTCTTCGCGACGCACTACAGTTACGTCTGGCTCGAGTACCTGAACACCCAAGCGGGCCTCCCCGATTGGAAGAACGTGGCGAACTGGGTGACGCCGGGCTGCCCTGCGAACACGACGGCCTGCGGCAACGTCTCGAACGGAACGGGACGCTGCATCCCGAATGGCGAGGTCTGTTGCGCCAGCGTCGGTCGTCCGACCCGTTATTGCCCCGCCGGCCGAACGTGCACCTCGTTCGGCAAGTGCGGCTTCACGTGTCCCCTGAACACCGTCGACAGCGGCGACATCACGGCCGACACCGGCCGGTGCATCCCCACCGGCACCGTGAGCTGCACGAGCGTCGGTCGCCCCACCCGCTACTGCAGCGGCGGCACGACCTGCAACGCACCACCTTTCACGGCTGCCAATCCGGCCGGCAGGTGCTCCGACGGCGCGGCCGACAAGGCGGGCGTCGATCGCAACGACCCGAGCGACGTCGGCGGCTCGATCGTCACCACGAACAACACGCAAGATGCGTTGACGACCACCATCGTGACGAGCGGATTCCCGAAGGGCCAGGCCTTCTCGGACTGGCTCGTCAACGTGAAGGCCGCGAACACGCCAGCCACGAACCCCGCGAAGCTCAACGTCCACGAAGGTCGCCAAGATCTCACGACCATCGGCGCGAGCACGCAGGCGTGGATGACGGCGACGAACTCGAACAACGGGAACGTGGCCTTCACGCCAAACTTCACGTTCAACACCCCCTACTCGGCTCCTGCAGCCAACCAGTGCGGGCGCGTGGTCTTCAGCGACTTTCACGTCTCGGCCGCTGCGCTCATCAACCCGAAGGACACGTCCTGCCAGTCGAACGCGGACTGTGGCTTCACGGCGACCTGCCCCGGCGGCGTGGCGCCCGCGACCGGCACGTGCTCCGAGCCCTGCGGTGTCGATACCGACTGCAGCGTCGGCTACACCTGCGGCGGCTCCACGATTGGCTCGTGCGTCCAAGACCCCTGCAACAAGACCACCGGTGTGGCGTGCACGAAGGGCACATGCAGCGCCGCGGCCGGTCCCGGCTTCTGCAAGTGCACCGCGAACTCGCATTGCGCTGCGGGCGCGACGTGCAACCTCGCTACCGGCGTGTGCGGCACCGCGACAGGCGCGCTGACGTCGTGCACGGTCGACACCCAGTGCGGTACCTCGCAGACGTGCAGCGGCGGCGCGCAGGGGCAGTGCTCGAAGAATTGCGTCTTCAACAACGAGTGCACCGGCGGTGAGACATGCGTGTCCGGCACGTGCAGCGGCTGTGCGACGACGGCGAACTGCGGAACTCGGAATTTTCCGACCAAGTGCAACGGCGCTGGCGGCGGTGCGGTCACGGCGACCTGCCTGAACCCCGACTCGAGCGTCAACAACCAGACGACCGACTTCCCCCAAGGCTGCGCGCAAGGCACCTTGTCCCCTCAGGAGAAGGCGCTCGAGTTCATGTTCCTCGACCTGACCTCGTGCGTGAGCCCGGACTCCGCCGTCCCGCCCATTCCGAGCCTCCTTTACTCGGCGGCCACGTTCACGCAGGACTACGTCGCCAATTGCGCGCCGGGCTCACGTCCGCGTTGGCGTGAGGTCGACTGGCAGGCGACGATCCCGGCCAGTGCGTCCATCGAGTTCGACGCGCAATCCGGCGCGACGCTCGCGACGCTGCAACCGGCGACGCCGGCCGCGGGTGCGGTCGCGGGCGTCCTCGTCGCGAAGCCTGTGGTCTCGACGGCCGTCAACGGAACCGACGTCGCGTACATCGACACGGGCTCGACCGGCACGGGTGCCTTCAACAAGGCGGCTCCCCCGGTGACCTCGCAAGACATCCTTCGTCTCACGATCACGTTGAATCCAACGAGCGATCAAGGCGCCGCCCCCGTTCTCAAGACGTGGAAGGTCCAATTCAGCTGTCTGCCGACGGAGTAAGGGTGACGCACGTGATCGGCCGAGCTCTCGTTGTCGCAGTCGTCGCCGCTGGAAGCGCCGGGTTGATTCTCGGAGCGTGCGGTGACGGCCCGCTCTTTCCGTCGACCGGCGACTCCGGCATCCAACCGCTCGAGGATGGCGGGGCCGCACACGATGCGCAGCGACCTCCGGGGGACAGCAGCTCACCCAAGGACGCGGCAAAAGAGGCCGACCCACCGCTCCCGCCGCGGTGCGCGGATCTCATCGTGGATGGCGGCGTCCGCATGTCGACGTTCGAGACGCCCAACCTGGCGAGGTTCGACGGCGTGACTCCGGTGTTGCGAGTGGCCGCGTGGACGAGCGCCGACGGTAACGTCTTCGTCGTGAAGCGGAGCGATCCCTTCTCCGACTACCAGACGCCCGTCGAGGTCGGCTCCAAGCTCGTCACAGCGGGTACGCGCATCGCGCTCACTGCGGACGGCAACGGCGTCACCATCGTCTCGGGCACGAGCCTCGTCATGTACACGCGCACGTCCTCGGGCGCGCCCTTCGTCCTCGCTGTGCCCAACCCTTTCGCTGCCCTCAACGCATCGCTCGCGGGGGCCACGCCGTCGGAGCCGGTGTTCGGCTCGAGCAGCAATTCGCTGTTCTTCCTGCGCACCCCCAGCGGCGGCGGTGCGCCCGCTCTTTGCGAGTCTGTGCTGAGCGGCACCACGTGGGGAGCGCCCATCGTGCATCAAGAGGCGACGCTGGCGAGCGTCGACGCAACGCACCGACGACGCCCCACCGCCGTATCGTGGGACGACCGCACGCTCTTCTTCTGGGACGAGATCGCAAACATCGAGCGCATGGCAACGCGCGCGAGCACGACGGGCGATTTCACCGTCATCAAAGACCTCGGTCCCTACGCCGAAGCGGCGCCGAATCAGCGCTGCACGTTCATCTATTACCAAAGCACCGACGACGCAGGCACCGGCGTGTTCAACACCTCCGACGGCCTCTAGACCGGGTTGACGCTGGGCGTGGGAACGGCGCAAGGTTGCCCGCCCATGTCCACACAGGCTCCCCAGACGTCGACAGAAGCGCGGCTCGCGAGAGGATTCCGAGACGTCGAAGCCGCCGAGATAAGGCGGCACGACGCGATGATCGCCACCATCCGCGCGGTCTACGAACGCTACGGGTTCGAGCCGCTCGAGACACCGGCGTTCGAGTACACCGACGCGCTCGGGAAGTTTCTGCCCGACCAGGATCGTCCGAACGCAGGCGTGTTCTCTCTGCAGGACGACGACGAGGCTTGGCTGAGCCTGCGCTACGACCTCACCGCGCCCCTCGCGCGCTACGTCGCGCAGAACTACGACCGCCTTCCGAAGCCTTACCGGCGCTACGCGACGGGCTCGGTCTTTCGAAATGAGAAGTCGGGCCCGAGCCGCTTCCGGCAGTTCACGCAGTTCGACGCCGACACGGTGGGGACCGAGAGCCTCGCAGCCGACGCTGAGCTCTGCATGCTCGCCGCGGACACGTTCGAAGCGCTCGGCATCCGCCGCGGCGACTACGTCGTGAAGCTGAATCATCGAAAGCTCCTCGACGGCGTGCTCGCCGCGATCGGCGTGACCCAGGCGACCGACGCCGACGGAAGCCAGCGGCTTGTGGTGCTCCGCGCGGTCGACAAGCTCGATCGACTCGGCGACGCCGGTGTTCTGGCGCTGCTCGGACCGGGGAGAAAAGACGAGTCCGGCGACTTCACGAAGGGCGCAGGCCTCGACGCTGCTGCGATCGATGTCGTGATGCGCTTCGTCGGCGCGACCGCCCAGGGCGAGGAGACTGCGCTCGCGACTGTCGAGGCGCTCGTGGGCTCGACCGACGTCGGCCGCGAAGCCGTCGCTGATCTGCGGCAGATCGACGCTCTCTTGCGGGCGGCCGGGTATGGGCCCGATCGCATTCGCTTCGATTCGACCGTCGTGCGCGGCCTCGAGTACTACACGGGCCCTGTCTTCGAAGCGGAGCTCACCTTCGAAGTCAAAGGCGACGACGGCGTGGCCATCCGCTTCGGCGCGGTCGGTGGCGGCGGAAGATACGACGATCTCGTCGCGCGCTTTCTCGGCCAGAAGGTCCCCGCGACCGGATTCTCCGTCGGCGTGTCTCGCCTTCTGTCAGCGCTCGGCCATTTGCAAAGCGCCCCCGCGGCGGCGCTCGGCCCGGTCGTGGTTCTCGTCATGGATCGCGGCGAGCTGCCGCGGTACCAGGCGATCCTCCAGACGCTACGGAACGCGGGCATCCGCGCCGAGATGTACCTCGGCACTTCGGGCATGAAGCCGCAGATGAAATACGCCGACCGGCGGGGCAGCCCGTGTGTCGTCATCCAGGGCTCGAACGAGCGCGCGAACGGCGAGATTCAGTTGAAGGATCTGATCCTCGGCGCGAAGGCAGCCGCGTCGATCAAGGACAACAAGGAGTGGAAAGAAGCCCGCCCGGCGCAGGTCACGATCAAGGAAGCCGACCTGGTCGACGAGGTCCGAAAAATGGTTGCGCTCTACACGTGAGGAGCGCGGCGCGAGAGCGCGGCGCGTTCAGCTCGCCGCCCTCTTCGAGGGTCGGCGGCAGAACTTCTCTTCGGTACCAGCTCTCGGGGTCGAACCGAGGACCTCTAGATCCACAATCTAGCGCTCTAACCAACTGAGCTAAGCCGGCAGGTACGGGCCCTTTTAGGCGACGTGAGGCGAAGTATACACCACGAAATGAAAGACGACGAGAGGCGGATGGCATTCATCGCCACTCGGTCGGCCGCAGCAGAAATCGAGTAGGCTGCCGCGATGAGGCGTCGCGGCTTCTCGGGCACCTTCGCAGGCATTGGGGCGATCGGCGCCTTCGCTCTGCTCGTGGCCTGTAGCTCCGACACGTTCGTCACGAACATCAACGTCCCCACGCCGGACGGCGGCGCGACGACGGACGGTGGCCCGAGCGGCAGCAACGAGGGCTCGGTGTGCGGCGACACCAGCAACGACCCGCTGCACTGCGGCGCGTGCAACCACTCGTGTCTGGGGGGCCTGTGCACCGGCGGTCGCTGCATGGCGATGACGCTCGCCACCAGCGGCGACCTGCCATCGTCTCTCGCGCTCGACGGCTCGAAGCTCTACGCCGGGCTTCAAGGTGGCAACGGCGGCGTCCTCGAGTGTCCACTTGCGGGCTGCCCCGCGGGCACGACCGCCAAGCTGACCGGATTTCTCGCAAGCGGGCTCGCCGTCGACAAGGACGCCATTTACGTCGCCCATCTTCAAGCGATGGGAAAGGTCTTTCGCTCCCCGAAAGGCAGCGGCAGCAAGGCGCCGTTCACCGATGGCGATCTGAGCGCGCTTATCCGCATCGCGAGCGACGGCATCTACATCGCGAACGACGGGAGCGGCACAAGCACGGCGTCGCTCACGCGATTCGACGCGAGCTCGAAGCTCGTGACGCTCGCAAGGACCACCACGCCCATTCGTGGGATCGCCTTCACGACCGATCGCGTGATGTGGACGCAGCCTGGAGCGCAGCTCGTCTACTCGGCCAAACGCGACGGCACCACGCCCGTCGACATCCCCGAGGTGTTTCTCCCGTCCGAGGGGGCCTCGGGTGCCGGCGCGCTCGGAATCGCGGTCGTCGGCAGCCGCGTGTTCATCGCGGGTCAGGTTCAAGGGACCCTCCTTCGCTGCGCGATCGGCGCCACCTGCTCGAATCCAGAATCGATCGCCGTCGGCGGTGCGCCGTCGCTGCTCGAGGGCGATGAAGCTGCCCAAAAGCTCTATTGGTACGACACGTCCACGAACGCCGTCCGCGCCTGCGACGTTGGCGCGTGTGAAAAGACGAAGACCGATCTCGTCATGGGCATACCGGGCGTGTTCGCCCTCGCCGTCGGCGCCGACGCCGTTTATTTCACCGTGCGCTCGACGACGCTCGGAGGCGTGTACCGCATCGCCAAGTGAGCGCGGTGCTCCCTGCCGCGCCGGCGGGTTGGGTCGTGCGTGAGGTTCTCGGTCGCGGATCGATCACCACGACCTTCACGGTCGCACAGAACGATAAACGTGCAGTCTGCAAGCGTCTGTTGCCGCGCACGACTGCCGACGTGATCGCGCGCGCATCGCTCGTGCGAGAGGGCATGATCCTTCGCCACCTCGACCGTCGCGGCGCGCCGCGCTGGATCGCCGACGGCGAGGACGCAGGGGGGCTGTGGCTCTTGCTCGAGCTCGAGGCCATGGCTTCACTCGGCGCGCGCATGCGCGAAGCTGCGGGCCCACTGGCGCCTTCGTTCTTGGCGTCCGCCACAGACGCCGCGTTCGCCGCGCTCGAGCGCGTCCACGCAGCGGGCGTCATCCACGGCGATCTCAGCCCAGACAACCTGCTCGTCGCGAGCGATGGCGCGACCGCGGTCCTGATCGACTTCGGCCTCGCCAGCAACGCCGAGCAGCCACCCCTCACCGACGGCGCATTTCGCGGCACCCTCGTCTACGCGGCGCCTGAGGTTGCGCGCGGTGAGCCGTTCGGAGCGGCGGCCGATCGCTTTGCCCTCGCCGCGTCGCTCGCGCACGCCGCTCTCGGAGCTGCGCCGCGCGACGGTCCGGACCCGGCCATGCTCGTCCGCGCGGGCGAGGAGCGACTCGACGCTTACGCCGCGCGTGCGCGCACGGTCGTGGTCGGCGCGGCGGGCGATCGCATCGCGCGCCACCTCGCGTTCGACCCGCGCGTGAGGTAGACGAGAGCGCATGACAGGCAACGCCAAGCTCGCCATCGATACGCTCTGCATCCACGCGGGGCAGTCGCCCGATCCGACGTCCGGAGCGGTGATGACGCCCATCGTGCTCTCGAGCACATTCGCGCAAGACGGACCGGGCGTGCTCACCGGCGTGCACGACTACTCGCGCGCCGGCAACCCGACACGCGACGCGCTCGAGGGATGCTTTGCAGCGCTCGAGGGCGCCAAGCACGGGATCGCTTACGGCAGCGGCTGCGCGGCGACGATGGCTATTCTTCTCGCGCTGAAGAGTGGCGATCACGTGCTGTGCGGCGACGACGTCTACGGCGGAACGTTTCGCATCTTCGACAGAGTGATGAAGCAGTTCGGCATCGATGCCACGTTCCTCGACATGACCGATCCGGCAAAGGTCCGCGAAGCGATTCGCCCGTCGACGCGCATGATCTGGTTGGAGACGCCGTCGAACCCGATGCTGAAGATCTTCGACATCGCGGCCCTCGCGCAGATCGCCAAGGACGCGAAGATCCCCGTCGCCGTCGACAACACCTTTGCGACGCCGGTGTTGCAGCAGCCGCTCGCTCTCGGGGCGACGCTCGTCGTTCACTCCACGACCAAGTACTTGAATGGGCACTCCGACGTCGTTGGGGGCGCGATCATGACGAGCGACGAAGAGCTCGCCGAGCGTCTCCGCTTTCTCCAGAAGGCGGCCGGCGCGGTGCCGAGCCCGTTCGACTGCTACCTCGTCTTGCGCGGGCTCAAGACGCTCGCCGTGCGCATGCGCCAACACGTCGCCACGGCGAGCGTGCTCGCCGACTGGCTCGGGTCGCACGCCCAAGTGCAAAAGGTTTACTACCCCGGCCACGCTTCCCACCCAGGCCAGGCGCTCGCGGCGCGGCAGATGAAGGGCCCGGGCGGCATGATCAGCTTCGACTTGAAGGGCGGGCTCCCGGCGGCCACGGCGTTCCTCAAAGCGCTCCGCATCTTCGCGTGCGCCGAGAGCCTCGGGGGCGTCGAGTCGCTCGCGGAGCACCCGGCGATCATGACGCACGCGAGCGTGCCGGCGGACGCGCGGCGTGCGCTCGGCATCGCCGATGGCCTCATTCGCCTATCGGTCGGGATCGAGGACGCGAACGATCTCCGCTCGGACCTCGAAGCGGCTTTCCACGCGGCCAAAGCAACCTGACGCGGAACCTACGCGGACCTGACGCCGAACCTGATTTGTCGCCCGAAGGTCCCGGATAGACTATTCTTCCTGTGCTTTGCTCTCACGGTCGCGTCGAGAGCTTGGAAGAGGAGACTTCGAATGAACTTTTCGAAATACGTGGCGGTCGTGAGCGCAGTTGCAGGCCTCACGCTGGCTTTGACGGGCTCGGGTTGTTCGGAGAACACGCCTGCGACCCCGCGCGTCACGCTGAATTCGCAGCTTGGGCCCGGCGACGAGAAGGACGTGAACGACAGCGCCAAGTGCCAGCTCGTCACCGTCCCGTGGGTCGTCATCGGCGACAACACGCACCCCGTCAGCGACGGCGAGCAGCAGGGCGGCTCCGGCGTTGCCGTCAGCTGCACCGTCCACGCAGAAGGCGACGGCTTTCAGGTCAGCGCCCAGACCACGCTCCAGGGGCAAGGCAGCATCACGATCACCGGGCACTTCACCGCCGCGGGCGATCAGCCGAACATTCGCGCGGTCTTCACGCGTGGCGACACCGGCAGCTTCAGCCAGAACGACTGCACCGTCGACTACGCGACCAACCAGAACATGGGCGTCGCCGCCGGCCGCGTCTGGGGCAACATCCGTTGCGTCCACGCGACCTACGAGGCGCAGCAGCGCACCTGCCTCGGCACCGGCGAGTTCCGCTTCGAGAACTGCGGCCAGTAAGGCCACGTGAACCGCCGCGACGTCAGTCGCCGCGGTCGATCGTCTCGATGAGCTGACGCACCTCGGTCGCGACCTCGAACTCGGGGTTCGTGCCGAGGAAGGCCTCGAGGTACCTGCGCGCTGCGATACCGTCGCCTCGCGCGAGGTACGCGAGACCGACGGCATGCATGGCGTCGCCGTCGCCCGGCGCCTTCTCGAGCGCCGTCATGCCTTCGCGGATGGCGTCCTTCAGGTCGCCGAGCGAGCGCAGCACGTGCGAGAGCGCGACGCGCGCGCCCAAGTGATCGGGCGCGAGGCGTAGCGATGCGCGGTAGGCATCGCGTGCGGCGTCGAGCTCGCCGGATTCGAAGAGCGCGACGCCCATGAAGTAGAACGCGTACGGGTTTCCGCGATCGTTGCGGGCGATGTCGCGGAGCTCGATGAGCGCCTCACGAAAACGCTCCTCGTGAAGGAGCTCAGTAGCCTCTTCGACGGCGTCCCAGTGGGCTTCGTCGGCGGCTTCTTTCGCTGCATCTTCGGGCGTGCCGTCACTCATGGTCGTTCTCCACCGCCGCTTCGATGTTGGCCGACGGCCCGCCTTGGCGACCGCGCAGCAGCGGTTGCTGGAATGCGGTGCGAAGCGCGCCGGGGATGCGGGTGGGGCGGCCCGTCTTGGCGTCGATGAATCCCCAAATGGTGGTCGCGCGCGCGACGAGCGTCCCGTCGTCGACGCGTGCGATCTCGGTGAGGCGCTCGCACTTGGCGGCGTGCACGCTGCCAAGCCACGTACGCACCTCGAGCTTGTCGCCGCGTACCGTCGGACGCAGGTAGTCGATTTCGGAGCGGCGGATGATGAACAGTCCGCCTGCCCTCACGTAGGTAGCAACGTCGAGGCCGACGGCCTCGGAGTGCGCGACCGCGACGTCCTGAACCCAGCGGAGGTAGGCGATGTTGCTCGCATGGCCGAGGAAATCGATGTCCGCGTCGGCGACCTCGTAAATGTGCCGGAAGACGTGATCGAAGTCAGCAGCCGCCACGCGCTCGGTATACGGCGAAAACTGGCAGAGCGTGCACGGAATGTGCTTCCTTGGCCCTCATGCGTCGCAGCGGCCGTTACTCGACCGAACGCGCGAGGTCCCTCGGTATCGAGGCACTCTCGACCTTGCGGGAGGTCGTCCTCTCCCCTTTCGACATCGCGCCCGTTCTTCCAAGCGTGAAGCACGGCGACGATCTCGTCGTCCTCGTCCACGGCTTCTTCGCAAGCGCCGGCGTGTTTCGTCCGATGCGGCAGCATCTGCAGGCGCAGACCGGCGCGAGCGTCGCAACATTCACGCATGTGCCGGGCGTCGGCGTGAAGCGCATCGCGCTCAGCCTCGCGCGCATCGTCGATCGGATTCCGAAGGGTGTGAACATCCACCTCGTGGGGCACAGCCTCGGCGGGCTCGTCGCACGTTGGTACGTTCAAGAGCTCGGTGGCCACGCGCGAGTCACCCAGACGATCTCGCTCGCCGCCCCCTTCGGCGGCGCGCCTGCAGCCCACGCCTTGCCCTGGCTCGTCGGCGCCGATCTACGACCGTCGAGCAGTGTGCTCGAGCGCCTTCGCACGGGCGCGACCCCCGATGTCCGTCACACGTCGATCATGGGCACCGACGATCGCGTCGTCTTCCCGATCGACAGCGCGTCCTTCCACCACGGCGAGCGCTTCGTGCTGCACGGCCGCGGCCACAACTCGCTGCTGTTCGATCCCGAGGTCCACCGGATCATCTCCGGTTGCATCGCGCGGCCCGCCGACTCCTCGACGCGCGTCGAGGCCGAGCTCGGCCGAACCGGGTAGCGCGCCGAACCGGCTAGCGCAGAGACGGCGCAACGTGGTACCTCGGTGCGGCCGTGCGCACGAGAATCCTCGCTCCATTCGCTGCCGTTGCTGCACTTCTGACGAGCGCACCAGCGCAGGCGGACGTGTCGTCGTGGCTCGCCTTCGGTGGCGGCTACGGCGTCGCACGTGACGGCGTCGCGTCGGACGTCAGCCGCGCGACGACGATGAGCATGAGCCTCGGTGTCGGCTCGAGCCCGCGCGCCAAGTTCGTCGCTGGCGGGCTCCTGCGCACCGTCACCTTCTTCTCGTTGGGCACCGATCTTTCGCTCGGACCTCGCTTTTGCACCGGCGGCTTCGCGCGCGGCCAGTGGGGCTTCGCTGTCGACGCGGGCGTCGTCGGGCGGTTCTGGGACGACGGCGCCTACGGGCGCTTTCCGCTACAGGGCGTCGTTACCCTCGGCGCCCCGTGGGGCGTTCAGCTCGGCCTCGGCGCGCAAGCGTTGAACCTCGGCAGTGGCGAATCCGCCGCGAGCGGCTTCGCCGTGCTCGAGATCGATCTGCTTCGCTTGACGGTCACGCGCCAAGGCGCCACCGACTCGACGTGGCCAAACCCGTCGCCCGCGGGCGGACGGGAGCATGACGTCGCCGCACGCTGAGAGCGCTACTTCGACGACGTCGGCTCGACCTTCGGTGCGGGTCGCGTTTCGTCGGCTTTGATGGAGTAACGCACGAGCGCGCGGAGCACTTGGTTGCGCTCGACGTTGCCGACCACGGCCTTGATGTCCTCGTAGACGCTCGGGTCGACGAGGAGCGCGCCGAGCGTCCCCTTCCCCGTCTTGAGACCGTGCACCACCTCGCGGAGATCGTCGCTCATCGCGTTGACGTTGGTCATCAAGTGCTGCGTGTCCGTGTCGCCGTAGACGAGCGTGTGCACGAGCCCGTTTCCTTCACGGATCTGGCGAAGGTCCTTGTGCACCTCGGCGAGCGAGCCGGCAACATCGCCCGTCATCTGCCCGTCGTAGACGATCGCGTGCGCTAGACCGGGGCCAGTGCGGAGGTGCGTCGTGAGGTCGTGCAGATCGTTCGTGGCGAGCTGCATGTTCGTGAGGACCGCGTCGAACTTCTGACCCTCGTGCGGATCCATGATTACCCGGTGAAGGACGCTGTCGTTGTGCGCGAGGCCGTCGGTGACCTCGCGAACGTTGTGGAGCGCGGTCTTGAGGTCCTCGGCGAACTGCGGATCGGCGAGCGGGCGCGTGCCGACCTCGATGTTGTCGACCGCCTTGTTCGCCTTGTTCGCGATCTCTTCGAACTTCGCGATGTATTTTCCGAAGTCGATGGGCTCCTCGGTCTTCAGCATCTTGCCGTTGGCGAGCTCGTTCTGTTTTCCGTCGCTCGACAGCTCGATCATCTTGTCGCCTAGAAGGCCCTTGTTCACGACGCGGGCGATCGTGTCTTCGCGAACGCGAACGGACTCGCGCTTGGTGACACTGAGGGTGACGTAGACGCGCGTGTCCTCGACCTTGTCGCCGTGACCGACGTTGGTCACCGTGCCGATGTCGACGCCGCCCATGCGAACCGGCGCGCCTGGCTTGAGCCCCGCGACGTCGAAGAACGCCGCTTCGTACTTCATCTTCGGATCCCAGAGGTTCCGGTTCTCGCCAATCATGAAGACCGCGATCCCGAGGAGGATCAGTCCGCTGAGAACGAAGACTCCGACCTTGATCGACTTCGACATAAATTCCTCGATCCTCAGTGCGCGAGGAGCGCCGCGACGTCTTCGTTCTCCGGCGCGCGTCCCTCGATGAAATCTCTCACGTAGCTGTTGTGCGTGGCCTTGAGCTCGTCGGGCGTCCCGCTGAGGAGCACCTTGCCGCGGTGGAGCATCACCAGGCGATCCGAGACCGAGAACGCCGTGCCCATGTCGTGCGTGACCACCATGCTCGTGATCCCGAGACCTTTCTTGATGCCGTTGATGAGGTGGTTGATGCGCCCCGTGTTGATCGGATCCAGGCCGGTCGTGGGCTCGTCGTAGAGCAGGACCTCCGGCTGCAACGCGAGCGTGCGCGCCAGGCCGACGCGCTTTTTCATGCCGCCCGAGAGATCGCTCGGCCGCATGTACTCGATGCCCGGCAGCCCGACGGACGCGAGCGACTGCGCGACCCGCTCGAGGATGGCAGCGTCCGTCATCGTGTTCCAGAACTGCTCGCGCAGTCCGTAAGCCACGTTCTCGCCGACGGTCATCGAGTCGAACAGCGCCGCACCCTGGAACAGGTAGGCGATGCGGCGACGGACGTCGTGAAGGTCGCGCTCGTCCATCTTCACGACGTCTTCGCCGTCGAAGAGGATCGTCCCCTCGTCGGCCGGGATGAGGCCGATGAGCATCTTCAACATGACGCTCTTGCCGGCGCCCGACGCTCCCATGATGGTGGTCGTCTCGCCGCGGCGAATGTCGAGGTCGAGACCCGAGAAGATGACCTTGTGCCCGAAGCGCTTCTTCACGCCGCGAAAGCGGATGCAGACCTCGCCCGGCTCGCTCTTCGCGTGGTGCTTTTCGTGGCCTTTGTCGTTCACCTTGGCGACAGACTAACGCGTCAGCGAATCGGGGCTAGCCCTCAGCGCGCGTCGACGTTCAGCACGAGCCAGACGTCGTCGAGGCAGAGCTCGCCCCGCGCCGCGTAGGTGACCTTCAGATCGCCGACGTGGGCAGGCTTGCCGTTGACGAAGAGCTTCGTCCGCGCGCCGTCGACCCGACCCATCGCCGTCTTGCCGGTCTTTCCGAGCATGGGCGAGACCGTGATCTGCGCGCCGTCGACCGACGTGATGATCCCCTGCACGTGCTTGTCGGTCGCGTCGACGCGGGGGCGGTTTCCACCAAAGGATCCGGCGCCGGCGCCCGTCGAAGCGGTCAGCCCGAGGCAGAAGATCGAGAGTCGAAGGATGCCATGCATGGAAAGAGCCCCCTGAGCTGGGCCGCTCTTACTGCTGCATTTGCGTGCTGTCGAGAACTAACGCCGCGCGCCCACGCAAGCCGCGCGGACGCTCAGGTCTTCGCGGTTTTGGCGCGAAGTGCTGGGCGCGGCGCGCGCTTGCCGGTGTTCGTGCCGGCCTTGGACATCTTTTGGTCGATCCACTCGGTGAGCGGCGCAGCCACGTAGATGCTCGAGTACGTGCCGGCGACGATGCCGATGACCATCGCGAGCGCGAAGTCCTTGATGACGCCGGTGCCCCAGATGAAGAACGCGAGAACGCTCAGCATCGTGGCGCCCGAGGTGAGGAGCGTGCGCGAGAGCGTCTCGGAGACGCTGAGGTTGATGATCTGCGCGAACGACTTCCCGCGGTGCTTCGACAGGTTCTCGCGGATGCGGTCGTAGATCACGACGGTGTCGTTCATCGAATAACCGATGATCGTGAGGATGGCGGCGATCGTGGAGAGCGTCACCTCCTTGCGCAGGATGACGAACACCCCGAGCACGACCATCGCGTCGTGGACGCACGCAAGCACGACGCCCGGCGCGAACCGGAGATCGAAGCGGAACGCGAGGTAGAGCATGATGAACACGATCGCGATCGCGACCGAGTTACGTGCGCTGTCACGTAGCTGCTTTCCGGCCTTCGGACCGACCCACTCGACGCGGAGCGGATGGTCGGGGACGGTGTCGGCGCCGAGCTGCGTGCGCAAGCCGTCGAGGAGCTGATCGCCCTTCGACTTGAGCTGGATCTCGACGCGGTGATCGCGCGGGTTGATCTCTTGCGGGTTGGTCGCGCTCTCGCGCAAGTCGACGCCGCCGACGCTGCGGATCTGCGCCTTGATCTTCTCGAGATCGGGCTTGTCGTCGTAGCGCGTCGTGATCTTGTCGCCGCCGAGAGAGAACTTCACCTCGGTCGCACGAGCGTTCGCCGGGCACGCGGCCTCGTCGGCCACCGGCGCCTTGGGATCGACGGTGAGGCAGAGCGATTTCTTGAGGAGCTCTTTCTCTTTCTCGCCGACGACGCTGACGTCCTGGACGCGGATGAGAAACTGGTTTGCCTGCTGGCCGTTGACCTGCACGACGTCGGGGGTCGTGTAGTGGAGCGCCTCGACCGCTTCGCGGACGCGACCGGCTTCGACGTTCTTGCTGAACGCAACCTCGACCTCGGTGCCGCCACGGAAGTCGGTGCCGTAGTTCGGCCCCGGGATGAAGACGAGGATGGTCGAAGCGACCACGAGGAAGATGGACAGCGAGATCCAGAACTTCCGCTGCCCCATGAAATCGAACTGCCGGCCTGGCTTGAAGAACTCCATGACGTTCTAAAACTCCGCGCCGACGCTGAGGCGTTTGACCTTCGAGCCGCGTGCCCACCAATCGAAGACGAGGCGCGTGCAGAAGACACCGGTAAAGAGGCTGCAAATGATGCCCACGATCAGCGTGACGGCGAAGCCTTTGACGGGCCCGCTGCCGTACTGCGCGAGGATGAGACCGGAGATGAAGACCGTGACGTGACCGTCGAGAATCGACGAGAACGCCTTGTCGTAGCCCGCTTCCACCGCGGCGCGCACGGTGCGACCCGCGCGGAGCTCTTCACGAATACGCTCGTTGATGAGCACGTTCGCGTCGACGCTCATGCCGATCGTGAGGGCGAGGCCGGCGATGCCAGGCAGCGTCATCGTCGCGCTGAAAGACGCGAGGATCGCCATCTGCAACAGGAGGTTGAAGAGCACCGCGAGGTCGGCGACGACGCCGGACTTTCGGTAGTAGAGCACCATGAAGAAGAGGACGAAGCCGGAGCCCACGACCATTCCCTTCACGCCCTGACCGATGGCGTCCTTGCCGAGCGAGGGTCCGATGAGGGATTCGTTCGAAGGGACGATCGGCGCGGGAAGCGCGCCCGAGCGAAGGACGAGCTCGAGCTTGCGCGCCTTCGAGAGCTGGTCCTCGGCGTCGCCGGAGCCGAGTGTGATGCTCGCGCGGCCGCCGCCAATCTTGCTCTTGATGACCGGCGCCGAGTCGATGACGTCGTCGAGGATGATGGCGAAGCGGCGCTGGATGTTCGCGCCCGTGACTTCCTCGAAGCGGTCAGCGCCCGCAGGGCTGAACGTGATCGAGACGTAGTAGCCGCCCATCCCGGCGGAGCCCTGCTGATCTTGGGCGACGCTGGCGTCGATGATGCTGTCGCCTGTGACCTCGGCGCGGGCGAACAGGTAGTAGGTGCGCCAGCCAATCTCGGTGGATTTGGCGGCGTCCGCGTCGTACTCGACCTCGGCCTCGAAGCCGATTTGGTGATCGTCGGGAACGGGGAGCGTCGATGCCCACTTCTTGAAGCGCTCGCGGCAGTCCGTCATCGACTCGGTCGGCCGCTTCACCATGCGTGCGTAGTGCGTCTGCACGGTCTTGCCGACGCCGGCCGGCGCGGGCTGCTGGTAGATGCTGATTCCCTCGCCCTCGGGGAGGTTGTTGTCCTTCACGTCCTTGAAGAAGTCGGCTTCGTCGTCGACCATCTTGAACTCGAGGCGCGCCGTCTTGCGGATGATCTCCTTGATGTCGTCGAAGGCCTTTTTGTTCTCGCCCGGCACTTCGACGATGATGTCCTCGTCGCGCGTCGTGACGTTGGCCTCGCGTAGTCCGAGCTCGTCGACGCGGCGGTTGACGGTGTCCTTCGCCTGGGTGACGGCGCGCTCGCGGATCGAGGACTCGGTCTCCGCGCGGATTTTGAACGTCACCTCGTCGGGCGCGGGACCGCGAACCGAGCTGAGCTCGCTCGCGAAGCGCTTTTGGTAGCGGTCGTCGATCTTCGCGATGTCGTTCGCGTCGGTGAACTTCAGCCGGATGATCGAGTGCTCCGGCGTGAAGATCGTCACCTTGTCTTTGAGCTTCGTCAGCTCGTCGCGCGTGACGAGCCCCTCACCCGAGTGCACGCCGAAGATCGTCGCGAGCTCCTGCCGCATGTCGTTGGCGAAGTTGTCGCGCTTGTCGCGGATCGCATCCTCGACCTCGACCGTGTAGACGAGGCGAAGACCGCCGCGAAGGTCGAGGCCCGGCGCGATGCCGAACTCGATTCGATCTTTCACGTACTGCGGGCAGCGCGCTTTGCCTTCGGTCATGTGGTCGATGGTCGGCCACAGCGCGAGACCTGCACCGAGCAGAACGCACACGGCAAAGCCCGTCTTGAAGCGCCACGAGCCGTCCATCACCGGAAGCAACCCGACGAGGCACCACACGACGACGAGGCCGCAAGTGACCTCCCCCCAGAAGGAGTCGGCGCGGAAGAAGAGGTAGCCGGCGACGGCCGCGTTGACGGCCACGAGCGCGATACGAACGCGCGCGGGGACGAGGAACAGGACGATGAGACCGACGATGCTTCCGATGACGGCCGGCCACACGATGTCGACGTGGAGCATGGGCGAAAGCCCCGCAAACAGCGCGACTGCGGCGACGAGGGCGATAGCGAGACGAGTCGACGAGTTCATGTGCCGGTCTATTTCTTCTCTTCCGCGACCTTCGCGTCTTTGGCGACGACGGCGGCCTTGTCTTCGAGCGGCGCGATGCTGGAAGCGAGCATCTGTACGGTGGTGCCCGGCGCGATTTTCACTTTCGCGAAGCGCTCATCGAGCTCCATGAGCTCGCCGATCAGGCCGGACGTCCCGACGACGCGATCGCCCTTCTTCAACTTCTCACGCTGCTGCTGCTCCTTCTTCTGACGACGGAACGTCAGGAAGAGGAACGGCACCATGATGAGAAGCGGGAGGATCATCATCATCCCGCCGCCAGGCGCCGCAGCCGGTGCCGCTCCGCCGCCGCCCGAATCCTGGGCAACACCGGGCGTGCCCGCCTTGGGCTGGACGTTTTGCAGAGAGAAGAGCTCTAGATGCACGGAATGCTGCCTTTTCTTGGGGCCGAAGGAACGCTGAAGCGTGACCGAAAGGACGGCGCGGCCGGGCTGGAAGTAGTCCGCACTGCGACTTTCGTCAATGCCGCTGGCATTTCGCTGCTGTGGTGGCCTCGGCAACCCGGGGCCGCGCACGGTCATTCCGGTCTTACGGGCGTATGTCCCTCGCGCACCGAAACCCGACGTTCGGCCCCGCTTCGACCGACGAGCCCCAGTTGCGAACGGTCAAGCGCGAGGCGAACGGCGTCGACAGCCAGCCGCCGCCACGAAGGACATGGCTGGCGCCCGCGCGCGGCGAGACCCCCTCCGCCGGGCTCTCGGTG
>CAXSGV010000015.1:22240-27376 GCA_964236615.1 uncultured Polyangiaceae bacterium | reverse complement strand
ATGTACGCACGGTGTTGATATGGTTGTTTGTGCCGAGCGTGATCACGTTGCCGACCATCGCGTCCTTCACGAGAACGGACTCGAGGAAGTCGGCTTCGTACTCCGTGGGAATTCGCGCTCCGCGGCGCGCAAGCTTCTCCGTCATGATCGTATTTCGCATGAGAAGGCAGGAGACCAAGTACGCGCCGGTGCAGCCGCCGAGGAGCGGCAGAAGGCCGAGCGGTTGGCGCGTCGTCTCGAAGGCGAAAACGACCGACGCGAGCAGCGCGCGCGACGCGCCGGCGAAGATCGCGGCCATCCCGACGAGCGCGCCGACGCGTGGGTCGACATGCGCGCCCGGGTCCAAGTGCGCGAGGAGGCCGCCAAGCCCGGCGCCGATACCGCCACCGATCGTGAAGAGGGGGGCGAGGGTACCGCCCGACGTCCCGCTGCCGAGCGCGATCGACCACGACACGAGCTTCCAGATGCAAAACCAAACCATCGCCGGGCCCAGAAGCTCGCCCTTGAGGATGCGCTCGATGTTGTCGTAGCCGACCCCCATCGTGTGCGGCGCAAAGGTCCCGATACCGCCCACTGCGACCGCGCCGATTGCCGGCCACCACATCCAATGAACGGGCAGCTTCTCGAACGCGTCCTCAATCGCATAAGCGAGCTTCGTCACATAGACGCTCGCGACTCCGGTGAGCGTGCCGATCGCGACGTACCACGCGAGCGCGCGGCCGCTCGGAACCGCGACGTCGTGCATCGTGAAGACAGGCTCGGCGCCGACGAGCACGATGCGCACCCCCGTGGCCACGACGGTCGCAAACGCGACCGGGATGATCGACCGCGGACGGTATTCGAAGAGAAGGAGCTCGATGGCGAGCAAGACCGCGCTCACCGGGCTGCCGAAGGTGGCGGCCATTCCGGCGGCTGCCCCTGCGGCGAGCAATGTCTTCCGCTCGTCGGCGGTGGTTTTCACGAGTTGGCCGACCAGGGAGCCCAGCGCGCCGCCGGTCGCGATGATTGGGCCCTCGGCACCGAAGGGTCCGCCCGTACCGATCGCGATTGCGGCCGACAGCGGCTTCAAGAACGTCATACGCGCTGGAATGCGGCTCTGGTTGAAGAGGACCTGCTCCATCGCTTCCGGGATCCCGTGACCGCGAATCGCCTTCGACCCAGAGCGCGCCAGCACGCCGACGATCAGCCCGCCTGCGACGGGTACCAGCACCACGAAGTACCCGAGGTGGTTGTCGGCGGGGGACGCGAAGCTGGAGTCGACCTTCCCATGGAACGCGAGGTTCGTAATCAAACCGATCAACGCGGTCAGGATGCGAGCGATGAGCCCGGCAGCAAAGGCGACCGCGATGGCGAGCAACGAGATCAAGAGCACGCGTCCGTCGACGACGGCGGTGTGCCGATGCGTGTGCGCGCGCTCGAGCAGGGGCCCCATCGACGGAGCTACCGGCAGGCCGTCGGTGGTCGACGACTCTGTCGCTCGCGACACGGGCAGACGGTCTTCGGGCGCGCCGTCTCCGGGGACGCCGGGGGGCCCAGGTACCGTCGTCGTGGCGGGAGGCGGGGAAGGGCTTTCGGGATCGCGTGATGTCGTCATGGCGGCGGCCCAGCTTTCTTGCGACGAGCGAGCTTCTGCGGCGGAGGTTCGTCGTCCTCGAAGAACATCGAAGGGGGAGCGTCCGTGATGCGCATTTCACGCACGAGCGCTGCCAGGCCGCGGTTGAGCGCGCGCAGCTCGGCGGGGGTAAGACGCGCCACGGCGGCGAAGAGCCTGACCTGTGCGGGTTCGGGACGCTTTGCTATCAATCGCTTCCCGGCGGGTGTCAGGCGGAGCTCGACGCGTCGCCGGTCTGCAGGCGCGACTCTGCGCACGATCAGCCTGGCGAGCGCGAGCCGCTGCACCACCACCGAGACGGAGCTCTGGTCCGTGTTCGTTCGCTCCGCCAGGTCGTTGATCGAGGCGCCAGGCTCCTCCGCGAGAATCTGGAGAACGAAGAGCTGAGCGGCGCTCGCACCGCCGCCGCGCTCCGAGTGACTGGACGATCGGCGCAGCTCCCGGACGATTCGGCGGAGCGCGTTCAAGATCTCGCGCGACGGCGAGACCTTCTCTGCGTGCAAAGGGTCTGTCACGCGGGTCGTCGTCGGCTTCTTCGAGCTGGATGACATCGCGTCAGACCCCAAGCAAATGCATGGGATCCCATCTATCACGGCGGGCGCCTGCAAACCACCGCCTCGCTTCGTTTGCCGCGCTCCTGAGTCAGCGATGTCCAGGAGAAGCGAAGGCCGCGTCGTCGTGGCGTGCGCATGCCCATAGACCGATGATCGCGAGGAGCGCGAGGTTCGCGAAGAGGAGGGGCGCGAAAGCGGGCGCCCCAAAGACGAAACGATCGCGCAGCGTCGTCGTCGCCGCGCGGTGCAGGTTGGCGTCGACATGCAAACAAGCGCCGGCGACGCCGACGATCATCTCGAGAGTCATCAGCCAGAAGCAAGCGCGTGAAAGCGATGCTTCCAGGTTCGGCGCCCGCCACACGGCGAGCGTCAGGAAGCCGACCGCGTACGCTGCTGCAGCGACTGGAGCCCACTCGGTGATGTGAAAAAAACCGTTCTGCGCGTGGTCGAGCAGCGAGAGCGCGAAGTTGCCGAGGAAGCCTCCAAGCGCGAGCACGAGCACCCACGAGCCAAATCGCGGCGTCGTCGAGTCTTCGGATTGCACGAGCAGGAGCAAGAGCCCAACGCCCACGTACGAGAGCGGCGCGACGAACGGCGCGGAGTAGACGAGGTCGTGGACCGTCGCGCGCTGGAAGAATCCACTCTCCAGATGGAAGATCATTCCGAGGACGCCGACGACGATCGCAACGACGCCGATGACTCGCTCGATGTTTGCGATTGCGCGCGACGTCTTCCCGAACGCGCCCGGGAGCAGGAACGGCGTGGCGAGGGCGGAGAAGGCGACGGGTGCCCACTCGACCCGTCGCGCGAAATCGTTCGCCAGGTGCGCGATCACGATATCGACACCGAGGAAGGCGATGTTCGCGGCGATGAAGAGGCGCGTCGCGCGCACCGGCGTCGGCGCTAACGCTCGCAGCAAGCGTCGAGCGACGTCGACGAGAGGCATCCGCGGTCCCAGTGCCTCAGTGCTTCGGCGCCGACCGGGCGGCGCGCAGATCGATCGCCGCTCGATCCAGCTCCGTGCGGAGTCGCAGCAGCTCGTAGTTCCCGTGCCATTGCACGAAGTCGGCGCCGCCCATGAACGCTCCGTGCTTCGCCGTTCGGCCGTAGTAATGCCAAAGATCGAACTCGACGAACTCGGTCGGCTCATCGAATGGAGTCGGGGTGAGAAGACCTTCGGCGCGCAATGAAGCCACGAGGTCCGTGGCGCCTTTCACCTTCTCGTTCGTCGCCACGAGAACCGCCTCCGCCTTGACGAAGAAGTCGTCGATGCGCGGCCGCGTGTGGCATTTGAGGCACACCTCTTTCATCTCCGACTGACCGCGGTCGCCATTCGGGCGCTTCGTCGAGACGGGCGCGAAGAGGAAGTAGGAGAGGCGCTCCGTGGTGTCGTGGGTGACCTTCATTCCCTCGAGCCCGCTCATGTGACACGTCGCGCACGTGGGCGCGGGCATGTCCGCGGTGGTGAGGTGCTTCGGATCGGCCGACAAGTTGAATCGGTCGCGCTGCGCCGTAAAAAGGGCGCCGTGCTTGGACTCTCCGTAGATCTCGAGCTGCGAGTGGTCCGGGCCCATGTGGCACTGCCCGCAGGTCGTCGGCTCGCGTGCGAGCGCGACCGAGGCCGCATGCCGAGCATGGCAGTTCGTGCAGGTGCCGAACGATCCGTCGGCATTTGGTTTCCCGATCGCGTGGCAAGCGTTGCATCCGCTCGTCAGCGCCGTTGGCCCCTCCAGCGCGCCGATGGCCATCGGGGTGCGCTCGACCCAGCCCGGGTGATAACGCTCGCCCAGGGCGCGCTGCTCGGCTGTCATGTCCTTGGGGCCATTGACCGACGCCCACGCAGGGGCCGCATGCCGGCTTCGCGCGAACTGGTCGTACTCGGTCGAGTGACACTGCGCGCAGTTCTTCGCCGTCAGCGTCTTTGCGATCGTGAACCCGCGGTGCTCGAGCGCCGGCTGCCCCTCTGCCGGTCGATGGCAGTCGAGGCAGTTGACGCCCTTCGCTGCGTGCATGCTCCGCTCGTACTGCGCCACGACGGCCGACGTCTCGCGGCGATGGCACTCCGCACACTTTCCAGTGGCCTCGACGAGCGCGGACGTTGGTTGGCTGCGTTCATTCGCTGGGCGTCGCTGGTTCACCAGAAAGGCGGTGACGACGAGAGCCGTGCCCAGCACGACCGCGATGAGGACGGAGCGAAACCGCATCAAAGGTCCCCGTCCAAGATGGGAATGGCAGGACCCGCCGTCGGGTCGAACGCCGCGAGGTAGGGACGGCTCACGGACAGGAGCTGATCGAGACGGTGTTCGTATCCATGGTCACCGCGCCGTTGAACGCCAGAGCCCTGCCTTCGATCTTCGTTCCTGTGACGAGCGTGATGGAGGACGCCGAGAGAATGTTTCCGCTGAACGTCGTGCCGGTGCCGAGCGTCGCGGAGCTTCCCACTTGCCAATACACCTTGCACGGGCTCGCCCCGACGACGGTGACGGAGGCCGGCGCCGCGCCCAAAGGTCCGGTGGTCAACGTGCTGCCGATTTGAAAAAACCACTCCGCATTCGGGTTGCCGCCAGCGTCGAGGACGAGCGCCCCGGTCAACTGCGCGGAGGTCGAAAAACAGTAGATTCCCGGCGCGAGTGTCTTGCCACCAAGGTCCTGACCCGTGAGCGACGTGCACCCCGGCATCGCCGCGGGCATGAGGTTGTTGTAGGCGGTGGCGATATCGGTGGCAGCGGTAGCTGCGATGGTGTCGCCCAGGTGGTACGCGCCGACGAGCACGGGCGGGGTCGCGCCGATCGCGGTCATGCTCGGGTACGTGCCGAGGTCGCCGGTGATCACGGTCGCGGTACCAAATGCGTTCGTCACCGTGCTGCCCGCAAAGACCGCGAAGTTGACCAGGGAGCCGATGCGCGGATCGGCGCGGGGCGTCCTCGCGTCACCGCCGTCCCGAGCATCGGTCACCGAGGTGTCCGTCGT
>CAXSGV010000015.1:0-22230 GCA_964236615.1 uncultured Polyangiaceae bacterium | reverse complement strand
GATTCGTTCGTGAACCCGTCGGTGGGAGACGTTCCGTCGGTGGAGCCCTCGAGCGCCGCGTCCGCAGCTGTCACACCGGCCTCGTCGAACGGCACGGTGTCGCTGCCCCCGCATGCAGGGAAGAGAGCAACCGACGGAACACCGAGCAGCAGCGAGATGGCCGCACACCGACGAGTCATTGATCGAGCCATGGTTCCATCCTAGGGGAGCGCGGACGCGTCATTCATCGGTCCGTCTGTGAGAGTCGTACGCCGACGCAGGGCGATGTCCGCAAATCGATAGATGAAGCGTCGATGTTTCGATCTCCTCCTACGGGTCGATCTTCAGTTGAATTTAGGGCCCGCGCGGCTTCTAGCTAACTAGCGCGCGCGCTCGAAGACAAACGCGTGCGCGCCCATCGCCGCGAGCATCGCGATGACGAAAGCGAGCGCTGTCGGCGTGCCCGTCACGAGGGACACCACCGCGGGTCCGGGGCAGAACCCGGCGATGCCCCAACCGACGCCGAACAGCGCAGCACCGAAGAGCAGGCGACGATCGATCGCCGCCGCGACCGGCACAGCGTACGCGGGCGCGAAGCGAGGTGCGCCTGAGCTCGCGCGTTGCGCGAAAGGGAAGTGCACTGCGATGGCGCCGAGCATCACGAACGCGAGGCTCGGATCCCACGCGCCCGTCACGTCGAGGAAACCGATGACCTTCGCCGGCTGTGTCATCCCAGAGATGCCCAGTCCGACGGCGAACGTCACTCCGGCGACGAACGCGATGACGTCGTTACGGGCCGTCGGCCGGCCCCCAGGGCGGGTGGACGACGAAGGCGGCCAACGCGCCGGTCGCCATGAACGTCATCGTCGCTGCGAGGGAGCGACGCGAGAGGCGACTCAACCCACAAACGCCGTGGCCACTGGTGCATCCGCTTCCGAGCCGCGTGCCCATCCCAACGAAAAGGCCAGCGACGACCGCCATCGGAAGCGACACCGGAGAGGCGCCGAAGGAAGACGGCCGCAGCGCGAGGAGCGCCAGGCCGCCGACGAGCAACCCCACAACGAAAAGCGCACGCCACGATGTCTCGTTGGGTTGCGGCCGTACGAGGCCCCCAAGGATGCCGCTGATGCCCGCGATCTGCCCGTTGAGGAGAAGCAGCATCGAGGCGCTGGCGCCGATGAGGGCGCCCCCGGCGAGCGCCAACCAGTGTGTGAAGCTCGTCATGTCAGCGCTCCAAATCGAATGAGGGTGTTATCGGCCTATCCGATCAATGGCCCCCCCGCAGGATATCGTCTTCGTTGAAAATCACCGGCAAACCTTCGCGCGCTAACGGGCTCGCCACGGCCAGCACCACGCTTCACTGAATCGAGACCTGCGCGATGTCGGTCGAGAGCGCGTTGAGACCGTTGGCCTTGATGATCTTTTCCGAGATGCTGAAGACGACCTGGTCCATGAAGACGCTGCGCTTCACTTCGGAGCTCGCCTGCGTCCACCAGTTCGAGCACGACGCGTCGTTGTAACCGCCGCTCGCCGTCTGGGGATGCGCGACCTTGCCGCGCAGCGCGAAGCCGTTGGCGACGGTGACGTCGTAGACCATGAGGCCGCTGAACGTCATCTTCGTGCCGTAGTCCCCGCCGCCGGTGCCGCCCTCGCAGATGGTCATCGGCAGCGCGAGGAGGTTCCGCTCCTTGAAGTAGTTGAACGCAAGGTGGTTGGTGAGCGCTTCCGAGCTCGAGCCGCGCGTTCCGATCACTTCGGTGTGCAGCAGTTGCGGCGCCGTGGGGTTCGCGACGTCGAAGATCTGGAGTCGCACGCCGGCGAACCACGCGAAGGTGCCCTGGTCGTTCGCGTCGTACCCGATCGTCAGCAGGTGCGTGGCGTCCATCATGTGCATGTAGGTCGAGAAGCCGGGGATCTTGAGCTCGGCCAGCATCGTCGGCTTCGTCGGTTTGCTGAGATCGAGCACGAAGAGCGGATCGGTCTTCTTGAACGTGACGATGAAGCCGCGCGGACCGTCGAACCTCACCGAGCGGATGTCCTCCGAAGGCGCGATGTCGTCGAGCACGCCGATCGTCTCGAGCTTGTCACTGCCCTGCTGCAGCACCGTCACGGTGCTGTGTGCGCTCGGGCTCGGCGCATGGCCGGTGGTCGTCGCGACGCGCAGCTTGCCCTCGTGCTCGTCCATCGAGAACTGGTTCAGCACGTGGCCCGTGACCAGGCCGCTGCCCTGGTAAGACGTCGCGCCTGGCGTCGCGCCGAGGTGGAACTTGTGCACCGAGGTCGCTTCCTTGTCGCCGACGGTCGTCTCGTCGAACCACGCCGAGGACGCGTCGCGCCGCGTGTGCGTGACGGCCATGTAGAGCGCTTCGTCCGACGCGTAGATTGCGCCCGGTCGGCTCACGACGGTGGTGTTGCTCACCGGCGTCGGGTGCGCGAGATCGAGCGAGACGACGGACGTGAAGCTCGAGCCATCCGGCATCGACGAGGCATAGAAGCCCTTGCAGGTTCCGGCGAACGCGCCCGGGGCTGCCGTGTCCTCGATCGACGGAAAATACTTGCCGAGCGGCGTGGAGCGGATGATCTCGGCGTTCTTTTCGCGAAGCGCCTCGTAGGACGCGCGGATGTCCTCTGCGCTCGACGCGCCGGCGTCGCTGCCGTAGCGGTGACAGCCGCCGTAGTAGCCATTGTCCGGGTAGTAGGAGAGTCCGGTGAACGCGAGACCGGGTGAGGTGACGACCGTGTGCACCGCCTCGCCGATGCGGCGTGCGCTGATGAACGAGCCGTTCAAGTGGACGCTGCGGACCTGCGCGGGCGCACTCTTGTTCGACACGTCGAACACCGTGATGACGGTCGCCGTACCGTCGCCCGAGACCTCACAATCGTAACCGTACGTGCACTCGCTCGTGCCGTAGCTCGGTCGCACGTGGGCGTCGGGATCGTTCGTGGCCGGGACCGTCACCGCCGAGTAGACGACCGCGGTATTGCCGAGCACGAAGAGCTTCCGCGCTGTTCCCTCGACATCGACGCGCGAGAGCTCGTGCATCCCCGGCGCTGGCCACGCTTCGATGATCTTGAAGGTGCTGCCGTTCGCGACGTAGATGAACTTGTCGTCGTTCTTGACGAAGTCCGCCTCGTCGACGCCCTGCACCTGGTTGTTCGTGTGCGAGACGCTGGTCGCGGTCCCACCGCTGCCGCCGCCGCTGCCGCTGCTTTCGTCCTGCGGCGCGGAGGGCGGGGTGGGCGAGCCGCCGCCCGACCCCGAGTTGCTCGACGCGGCGCCCGCATCCTGGCTCTCGTAGCAGTCTTCGCTCGCGTACTTCACCGCCGAGGCGAGGTTCTCGTCGATGCGCTGGTTCATCTCGTCGATCGCCGCCTGGCGGATGTTCGTCTCGACCGCGCCGCAGCTCGCGAGCGGATAAAGGCTCGCGAGCGCTTCGCTCGTCGACAGCGTGCTCTCACCGCTGCTGCACGCAGCGACTGCGAGCACCGCGATCCCCAACGAGGCCGACCAAATTTTTTTCGTTCGCATGATGCGAGCGCTAGAGCACCCGGCGGACCAAGGCCTTTTTGCGCAAATCGCCGAGGGAAGTGCGACGGACCGATGTGCCAAACCGTGTCAGCAACGAGCCCACGGTCAGGCCCATCCTCGGTGTGAAGTCCTGAGCTGGTCTTCGCGACCTGCCGATCATGGTTTTTACGGCTGCGGCCGAAAAGTATCCATCAATCCCTCCGGTCCGGCCCTTGCTCCTACGATGGCACCATGAAGACGAAGACTTGCGTACGTTTGCTCGCTTGGGCGCTCTCGAGCAGTCTGCTCGCGCTCACCGCGGGGTGTGAAAGCGGGAAAGAGGTAGCCACGGTCGGTACGGCCACGGCCACGCGCGACGCGCAGGACCACGTCACCGTGGCCGCCGAGCTGAAATGCGAGCTCGTCTACGGTCAGCCTCGTGCAAGCGGGTGTGACGCCGACGACGAGTGGGCCTGCCTTCGCGCCGACTGGTACGACGCTACGGATACGAGCTTCCAGCACTCGCTCGGTCAGGCGCGCACGTGCGCTAAGCTAGGCTCCGTCCAGAGCGCGAAGATGCAAGCGACCTCCGAGGGCCCGATCGCGAAAGACCCGCCGAAGAAGATCCGCGTTCAAACCGAACCCGAGCTCGACAGCCGCGACGACCGGCCCACGCCGGTCATCATCGATAGCCCCTGACCGCGAAGCCATCCGCGCTCGAGCGTGCAGACGTCACCAGGATCGAACCCAAAGGCGCGCGTTGCTGCAGCGCGTGTCGCTCGCGCGTCGCCGGTCGTGAGGATCACGCGCGCATCGCCCGAAGGAACGCCCGCGCGTAAAACGGTCGCGAGCAACGCCGCTGTCGGATCGAGAAGCAGCGTGCCCGGGAGCTGCTCGGCGAATCGATCGCGAATGGCGGGGTAGTGCGTGCACGCGAGGAGCAGCGCGTCGATCCCACGTAGAGGCAGAACGATGCGGGCGAGCTCGGCCACGAGATCCGGAGAGTCGAGATCTCCGCGCTCGATTCGCGCCGAAAGCGGCTGCGCGATCCTTTGCACGACCACTTTGCCGCGTGCGACGAGCGCCGCGCGGATCACGCCGGCGCGTACCGTGCGTTCTCCGCCGACGACGCCGATGCGCTTGCTTGGCGTGCGCGCCGCGAGGTCGACGCCATGCGAGACGACGTCGGTGACGCGGACGCCGGTCGTGGCACGCACCGGGGACGCCACCGTGCTCGCCGCGTTGCAGGCGATCACGAGGTGCTCCACGCCACGTCGCGCGAGGGCTCGCGCGATCTCCGAGACGCGATCCGCGAGAGCACGCGCAGGAACGCGGCCATAAGGGGTGAACCCGGCGTCCGAGACATAGACGAAGGACGCCTCCGGACGCGCAGCGACGAGCGCCGCCACGAAGCCGAATCCGCCGATGCCCCAATCGAGAACGGCGAGCGACGGAAGCTGCGACGGCAGCGCGATCACGGATAGCTCTGTGGGAGCGTGAACCCGCGCTCGAGCGGGCCAGTGTCGAAGGCGACCACGCGCGACGCGTACGAGACGGTGAGTGTCTCGAGCCGGCGCCCCGGGAAACGGCTCTCGAAGTACCAGCGGTATTCGTGCTCGGCGCGAATGGGGTTGTACCGCAACATCGACGCCCATCGCGGATCGGCGACGAGCCTCTTCAGGTTGTTGCGAAACGCGGGTTGCCGCGCGTGCTGCGCCCATTGCCGGACCTTCGAAGCGAGCACGCGCGGCGCCTCGATCGCGCGCGCGGGGAGCTCGACCATATCGACGACGAGGAGCCGCCCGCCCGGCGCGAGCACGCGCCGAATCTCGGCCATGATCGGATCCCAATCGAGGTAACGCCACGACAGAAGCGACACGACCACGTCGACGGACGCGTTGGCCACCGGGAGCTCCGGGCCAGACACCTCGTGAAAGGCGAGGTTGCGATGCTCGGAAAATCGCCGCTTCGCCCGCGTGATCATCGCGCCCGATCGGTCGACGCCGATCCCGGCCTCGATGCCGGGAGCGAGGTGGGCGAGGAGTGCCCCATTCCCCGTACCGATCTCGAGCACACGCGGTTTGCCGGCGGGCATGCGCGACTCGATGAACGCGATCTCCGAAGAGCGCACTGCGATATCCGCGAACGCTTCGTCGTAGAGATCGGCGACGCGGTCGTAGGTCGCATCGACGGCATCTTCGCCGGGCTCGAACCTCTTCATGACCTCGGGTGAAACCAGGCGCGAGCGCTTCGCGAGTGAACCGACGAGGCCGTGCGACTTCCTGCCTGCAATCGCGATGACCCAGAGGTTCGCATCAGGGTCGGTGGAAGGACGGTCGAGCACGAACCTGTCGGGAGCACGCGAGACGGTCGTGTAGAGGTGGTAGCCGTACGTCGTCACGCCGAAGGTACGTGCGAAGAACGGAGCGAAGAAGCGCGCGCTTCTGCAGCAGTGCCAGTAGGCGGACGCGCCTTCGGCGAAGGGAATCGAAAGCGTGCGCCACTCGTGCGGGCTGAATTGCTCGGGCATCTTCGTCGTGCGAAACATCGGGCCGTACATGCCGCTGTGGCCGATGAAGTGGAGCTGCTCGAGCCGCTCTCCGCTTCGCGCGATCCGTTCCATTGCTTCGACGAAGTCACGCTTGGACTCCACCGCTTCGCACACCACGCGGCCGCCCGCTGCAAGCTCGCGCGCCTTCGTCTCCGCGGCGCGGCGAAACTGTGGGCCGCCCTCTCGGTACTGCGTGGTGTAGCCGACCCAGCACGTCATGGGTGAGCCGCCCACGGCTCCGAGCCGACGACGTGCTGCGACGGGAGCCACGCGCCGCCGCCGCTCGCGAGCCAGCTCACGCGTTCGCGGGGATCGTAGAGCCGCACTGGATCTCCTGATGGCACGTACGCGTGGAGCGTGAGGCCGAAGGAGCGCGCCTCCATGCTGTGGATCGTGTGGCTCGCGACGACGATCCGATCACCGGTCGTGTGCTCGCAGCGCGCGAGCTCCACGAGATCGCGACCGGTGAACTCGTACACGACCTCGGCGAACGCCCCTTCGAGGACGATGACGGCGCCATGCGCGCCGCCGTGATCGTGAATTGCCGAACGAGCTCCGGGGCGCCAGACCGCGAGCACGACCTCACCGAGGTCGCTCGTGTGCACGACCGAGCGCCCATACGCCTCGTCGTCCGGGTGCCGCGCCTGTGCGTCGCCTCGAAAGACGCGCCGCAGGTCCGAGGGTGACGGCGCGGTGACGGCGCGATCTCCATACAAGCCTTGGAGGAGGCGTTCGCAGAGAGACGGCAGCTCGGACATGGACGGCGCCATGCTAACGCCAACGGGCGGCCCTCGCATTCCCACGACAAGACGCGACGCTCCTACGTGCATCCCTGCATCAACGGCGATGAGGACCGGACAGCGTCTCCAGATCCCGAATCACTTCGCTCATGATCGTTTTGGGGACGTCGGCGATCGTGTCGAGGTCCCCTCGGGCGCGCTCGGACGCCGGTACGCCGCCACCGAAGTCGACGTACCCCAGGGTCTGGTTCCGTTCGGTGTCGCGCATCGAGTTGACGTTGATGCCGTCCACCATGCGCAGGCCGGCGATCATGTCTTTGGTGAAGGGCTTGTAGAAGCAGCTGATGACGCCGCCTTCTTCGGCCGAGGACAACCGCCAACCGCGCGTCTGGAGTCGAAGGACGTCCTTCGTGGCGACGACTCGTTCTTCGAATCGTTCGAGCACTTTGTCGGTCCTCTCCTTGGCGTCGAGCTCGTAGGTCTTGCGCGCGAGTTGCTCGAACGGTTGCGAAAGCCGTTCTTTCGTAAATACGCGCAACCAGTCGGCGGCGTCTGTTTTGGGTAGAGCAAGCGGATGCACGATCCCGACGCCACAGGTCGTCGGTAGTTGGAAGTCCGAATCGTCCACGGTCAGGAACGTGCGTTCCTTCGATACGCGGAATGTCGAGAGAACCTTGCCTGACGACGAAAACGCTGCCCAAACCAGGCGCCGAACGAGGTGAAACAAGATGGGGTGCCCCACGAGAAACTGGCCGTAGTCCTGCGGCGTCCAGCGACGTTCGACGACCATCGCGTTCTCGAGTCGAACCACTTGGGTGGCCGATAGAGCCCGAACGTCGTCCTTCATCGAGCTCCAAAGCTCGCTCGATGACGTCGCAGTCGCCGACGCTTTCTTCGGTTTCGGAAGGTCATCGAGCTGCCCACCGGAGAGGTCCCTGACGAAGGGGGTCAGAGCCTCGTCGAACCCGACCCGGAATTGCCTCGAGCCATGGTCGACGATCCGCGAGCAGTCGCTGTCGAGGCCGAGGTCTGGAACCAGCCGATCCGAGAGCTCGTCCACGGTGAGCCGCCGCTTCTTTGCGACGAGCTCCATCTTCGCTCGGGCCTCGTCCTGGAGCGCCGGGAAGCCTGCGGTTTCCGCAATCCCGTGAAGTGCGAGAAGAGCCGCGTTGGAGCCCAGCTGCGTCAACGCGTCGAGGCCGCTGACCGCGCGTTGATGCGCGCCCTCCCCAGGCCATACACGGAGGAGAGGGGCGAGCTGCCGCACGGTCTCGTCGTTGCCGAGATGACCCAAGGCCGCGAGCGCCCAGCTCTCCTTCGCGGGCGCGCCTCCGGTGCGCCACGCCGAGAAGAGATCCCAAGCAAAAGCGGCCAAGGAGGGCGCGGTGCACGTCTCTCTGATCGCGGTGATCTTGCTCGCGTTGCCGCTGAACAAGGCGGCTCCGAGCGCTTCGACGTCGGCTCGGGGCAATGGGCCTCCGGCTCGCCGCTCCGGCTGGGTGAACGCATCGATCTGCCAGAACGTGGGTGGCCTGAACGTACCGGTCGAATCGGCGGAATCCTTTCCAAGCACCTCGAGCGTCGCCTCGAACGCTGCGTTCCCGTACCGCGCGGCGACCTCGCGAACGAGCTCCTCTCGGTCCATCGTCATCAAGTAACGAAGACCGTCCTCTGCAGCCTTTCGCTCGGGTGAGGGCTCGCCCACGGCAATGGGAATCAAACCAATGGCGGCGTTCTCGGCACTGTCGAGAAACCACTCCTTCGCAATCCCTTGTATCGCTTTCGTTCGCGACAACGCCTGGGCCATGAAAAGAGCGATCTTGGGCGAGTCGATTCGACTCAGCGGAAGCAGCGCCCCCTTGGGCTCGTAGTGAGCGAGCCGGAGCACGCCGGGAATGGCATCGAGATCGGCGCGGCCCAGGGCGTTGCGCGCAAGGCCACCGGAGACGGAGTCCGCCCCGAATACCTCTTTCACGGGGACGAGATCGAAACGAGCCTTCGCGAGGTAGTACGCGAGATCCACGCCCTGCAGATCTCCGAGCGAATGCCGGAGCCTCACCGGCGCGCCCGAATCGGCCTCTCGACGAGCCGCATCAACGACGGACTGTTTGATTCCGAGAACGGGGCGCCCGCTCGCCCAGCGCGCTTTGTCGTCGCCCTCCCAACGAATCCGCTCCGTGAACGGGATCTCGGGAAGTCCGCGCACCACCTTTGCCGCCGCGACCGGGACCTCCATGGTCTTCTTCGAGCGTTTGGGCTTCGCCGTCACGGAGCCGGTCGGCGCGGGCGGCGTGGGCGGCGTGGCTTCGGCAGCATTGGCCAATCGCTGGAACGGCTCGAGAATGTCGATGGCCCATGCATCGCTCTGCTTCGCCGCTCGTTCGATGAACGGAATCGCGATCGTCGACGAGCGGCGGAGGCAGTCGATCGCGAGAGGACAAGGATCGTCCTTTTTCGGACGGAAGTTTTGATTCGCGGCAATGACCGCCATTGCCGCGAGGACCACTTTGTTCGAATTCGAGAAGTAGCCGAGCGTGCGCAGCAGCTCCTTGAGGCCCGCCGGAACGTTGTGTCGAACGCACGCCATCACGATGGCCACGAGCGGGTCGACGGCCGATTCACGGTAACGGTCCAGAAGCGCGAGGCTCAGGGGAAGCTGTTCGTTCGTGGGGTCGTGACGATCGTCGTGAGCGGTCGCAAAGGGGAGCTCCGCGTACGACATCCGCGAGAAATAAGCGGTCAAAGTCGCCACGCTCGGAGCGTGGAGGAACGCGACATCGGTGAAGGCGACGGACCGCGACGGCATCGCCTTTTCGTCCAGCTTGATCCGCTCGCTCAAGTCGAGCTCGATCCAATCGGGATCCAGAAATACCGACGACAGGAAGGAACGCAAAAAGAGATCTCCGCTCGAGCGAAGCTCCAGGGCGGCAGCCTTCGCTTTGGCAGTCTCGGTCGGCGACGCCACGCGAAGATGGGCGCGAAGCGTGCGGTCGGATCGAAACGCGAGCTGATCGGCGATCGTATTCCGGTAGCGAAACCCCGTCGTCTTCCGGAAGGACTCGGCAGGATCACGGTCATCGAGCCAGATGGCGCGACGGTAGATGCTGCGCTCTTCGCCCTTCACCTCGCCCAGGTCTTTTTCGACCAGACCGATGGGCGCGAGGCTCATTGCGAACGCTTCCAACGCGAACGCCAATCCGGAATGCGCTACCCAGAAGTCGATCAAGTCTTCGGTGACCTTTTCGGGTGCCTCGCAACCCATCATGGATCCCGGCACGAGCAGCAGTGCCGCGCCCTCGCGCTCCGCGCTCAACGTGCCAGGCATGCCCTTTCCCCCGTAGGTCGCGATCGCGTACTCGACCGTCGGCGTGAACGTCTCCGCAAATGCGAGACCATTCTTGATACGGGCCAACCCGCTCTCACAATACTTTTCCCGTTGGTCTTTCGCGAGGCGATTGCGAATCACCTCATGGAGGCTCGCTGCATCTCCCATTGGCTTGGCGGGCGATTCGAGCGCGTCACGTTGCTTCGCGGCGGCCCTGGCGATCGCCGGGGCCCAGTCGAGCCGCGGCTCGTTCGAGCCCGCCGAGAGTCTCGTTTCACTCATGGGCGGCGGCGGTATGTCGTCCGCGCCTCTGTCGCGCTGCGATGTCTTCTTCGAGGTGCGGGCTGGAGGGGCGCTCTCCTCGATCTTCACGTAGCCCTTCGCGAGCTTCTCCGAGACGAGCTTGTCATGGGCTTGCTTCGCCTTCGCGTCATCGTCGAGGTTCTTCGTCGTCGACTTACCTGGCGCGCCAATGGCTCCGTACCTCGTCGTAAACGACGCGCCGTTCAGCTCGATTTCCCAGAACTTGCTCGAAGACGCATCGCGAAGCTCGAATCGAAGCATTCTCTGTCTCCCCACGCCGGTCACCACGAACGACGGCCGCCGCAGCTGACCGCTTTGGGACACTAAGCGGCCAAGGGGCGCGTCAACAACTGCGGCCTAGCGAAGGAGCGCGAGCACGAGCGGGACATCCCTCTTGTCGAGACCCCCCGAGAGCTGCTGGGCAAGCGCCTCGCGCATCGGCACGACTGCGTCGCCGATCGCGGCCAACAGATCGCCGACCGACGCGAGGTCGGCCCGCCCGTGCTCGTGCGCGCCGCAGATCATGCGAAAGACGCGCTCGGTGCTCGTCGCGAGCTCCCTCGCGTGCTCGAGAGCCCACGCTCGATCGTGACGCACGAGGTCGGGAAGGAGGACGCCACCGAACGTGGGGTCGGAGGCTCGCTCGCGGATGCTCCGCGCGATTTCGGCGGACGCGTGCGGGTGCCGTGCGGCGACGCGATGAATCTCCCACGCCTGGTCCGGCAGCTCGAACGAGACGCCCTCGGGCATGGGGATCTTCTCGAAAAGCTCGCGGCGCTCGGCGAAGAATCGCCACACGCGCGCGGTCTGCGTTGGAGAAAGGTCGAAGCAATGCGCCGCGAAAATCGCGTACCCGCGGCCGATGGCACCTGCAGTCTCGAGCGCGTCGACGATGGCGTCGCGGAGCGCTACTGCAGCCGCGGCGTCGCCCCGCGCATCGTCGAAGAAGCTCCGCAGCGCGTCGACCGGCGACATGTCGTCCCGGTGTGCCGCGAGGCGCGCCTTTCCTGTGAGGTGCTCGAGCACGATCTTCGCCGCGTCCACGCGGTCATCGTACCGCAGGGGATTTCACTGTCGCCGCGCGCGTCTTCTTCGATTTCGTCGGAGCATGCTTCCCGTCGTGCCCGGCCTCGAGGCAGCTCCAAGGGATGCGGCCGAGCTCCTCGATCAAGTACTCGCGAAAGACGACGACGCGCTGCGGGACGAGGCGGGCCGACGGGTAGACGACGCTGATGAGCGACGACGGACCGACCCACTCGGGGAGGACGCGAACGACCGCGCCGCGAGCGACGTCATCGGCGCACAGGACGAGTGGGATGAGCCCAATGCCTGCGCCTTCGACGACGGCGGTTCGCACCGCGCCGAGGTGATCGAGCGACAAACGACCGGAGACGTCGATCGACTCCGCGCGCGACTGCGACGAGAGAGCCCACGTCGAGCGGCCGCGAAGGCCGTTGTGAATGATGCAGTCGTGCGACGCGAGCTCGGCGATGTTCGCCGGCGTTCCGCGCTTCTTCAGGTAGCTACGAGACGCGAAGAGCCCGGAGCGCGTCTCCGAGATCTTTCGCGCGATGAGCGACTGATCCCGTACGGGGCCGGCGCGCACGGCGAGATCGAACCCTTCCTCAGCGAGCTCCACGATGCGGCTCGTCAAAACGAGGTCGATGGTGATCGTGGGGTGGCTACTCAAGAAGTGCGCAACGAGCGGCACGAACACGTCGTTTCCCGTGTCGTAAGGTGCAGTCATTCGCACGAGCCCGCTCGCGACTCCATTCTCTTCCGCCGCCGACGCGTTCGCGTCCTCGATGCTCGCGAGCGCCCGCGCGACGTTCGCGTAGTAGGTGGTCCCGGCCTCGGTCGCCATGACTTTGCGCGACGTGCGTTGAAGAAGGCGAGTGCCGAGCTCCTCTTCGAGGAGCGCCACGCTGCGGCTGACCGACGACTTGGGCAGCGAGAGCACGCGCGCGGCTTTCGTGAAGCTGCCCTCTTCCAAAACACGCGCAAAAACCGTGATGCGGTTCAAGTCCATCGTTCGCCTCCCAGCAACAGTGCGTTCGTAATAAGACCACTAGTTCGCGGTGCGGCAACAGTCCATGTTGTCCTCACAACGGAGAACCGACCCATGAACAAGCTCACTCGCCACCTGCCTACGGCCGCCCGCGTCCTGCTCGGCCTCATGTTTTTCGTCTTCGGCCTCAATGGCTTTTTCCACTTTCTCCCCACGCCGCCGCCCCCACCCGAAGCCGCCATGTCCTTCGCGGGCGCCCTCATGAAGGCGGGCTACTTTTTCCCGCTCCTCAAGGGCACCGAGGTCATCGCAGGCGTTCTCCTGTTGTCGGGCCGCTTCGTTCCCCTCGCGCTCGCTCTTCTCGCGCCCATCGTCGTGAACATCGCCGCATTTCACACCTTCCTTGCGCCCAACCCCGTGATGGTCCTGGTGCTGCTCACGCTCGAGATCTTCCTCGCATGGTCGTACCGCGACGCTTTTGCACCGATGCTGCGTAGCCGGGTGACGCCCCGAGCGTCCGCCGAGGACCGTGCTCCGAAGCCGGTCGAGGTCCCCGCCGCGGCTTGAAGCACGCGGCCGCGTGAGCGCCGACCCCCCAGGCGCGACGGCGCGACGGCGCGACGGTCGGTTCGCGCACGGCATCGAAGCTCGGATGAACGAGCGCACGCCGCCGCTCGTCGACGCCCGCCTGCTCGAGGGCCTCGAGCGCGCCTTCGCTTCGCATGCGAGCGACGGCGCGGCGATCGACGTGAAGGGTCTCCAGCGCGCGCTCGGGCTCCGCAACGAGCAGCTTGCAGGCCGCATGCTTGCTGCCTTCGACACCGACGGTGACGGCGTCATCCGCCAAGACGAGTTCATCGAGGGCGTTCGCAAGATCGTCTTTGGGACCTCGCGCGAGAAGCTCCACTTCGCATTTCTCCTGCACGATCTCGACGGCGACGGTGGCATCGAGCCGATCGAGCTCGTTCGCATGATCACGCTCGCGCTCGCGGAGGACGATGTCACGCTCCGCGAGGGACATGCCGAAGGCCTCGCGCAGCGCTTTTTCGCTGAGGCTGACCGAAACCGCGACGGCCGCATCTCCTTCGAGGAGTTCACTGGCGCGCTCGAAGGACACCCCGCGCTGCTCGAGCAGATGATCCGCAGCGAGGCCCGTTGGATCGCACCCAATGAGGATCTGCTCGCACGCGTCGACGACCATCGTGCACACCGCGGCGGACACATCGTCGAGCTCATCGAGAACCGCGGCGCGTCGATCGCCATCGTCCTTCTGTTCGCGATGGCCAATGCCGTCATGTTCACGACGACGCTCCTTCACACCTCGCGCCGCCCCACGCCGGAGGTCCTCAAGCTGGCCAATGCTTGCGCGGCCTGTTTGAACCTCGATGCCGCGCTCGTCGTTCTTCCCGTCCTCCGCCGCCTGCTCACTCGCGTGCGCGCGACGTGGCTTGGTCGCATCGTGCCGGTCGACGACGCGATCGATTTTCACCGGCTGATCGGATGGGCGATCGTGCTCTTCGGCCTAGGGCACGGAATTGGGCACGTCGCTGCCTACCTCGATCGCGCAAATCCGCATCTGAAGAGCTTGCTGACGACCGAAGGGGTGACCGGGCTCGTGCTCGTCGCCGTCGTTCTCGTCATGTGGTTCTTCGCGCGCGAAGCCGTCCGGCGGACGCGCCACTTCGAGCTCTTCTACTTCACGCATCTCCTCTACCTCGTCTTCTTCGCGGTCGCAGCGTTGCATGCGCCGTCGATGCTCGTGTGGGCAGGCGTCCCGGTCCTCGCGCTGGTTGTCGAGCAGATCGCCCGTCGTCGTCGGCGCGGCCGGAAGACGTCCATCGCGGATGCCGTCGCGCTTCGCTCCGGTGTGACGCGCCTCACGATTGCCAAGCCGAATGGATTTCAGCATCGCGCAGGGGATTACCTCTTCCTGCGCGTGCCCGCGATCGCACGGCACGAGTGGCACCCCTTCACGATCTCGAGCGCCCCCGAAGCGGACGCGCTTGGCCTCCATGTCCGCTCGCTCGGCAACTGGACCGGTGCGCTGCGTCGGCTCGTCGAGGCGGGTGGGCCGGAAGGAACCGTCGCGCATGTGGATGGACCGTACGGTTCGCCGAGCGGCCACGTGTTCGAGTCGCGGTATGCCGTGCTCATTGGCGCGGGCATCGGCGTGACCCCGTTCGCGAGCGTTCTCGAGAGCCTCGTCTGGCGTGCGAATGGCCGCAGCACGGCGCCTTCGCGGCTCGAGAAGGTTCATTTCTTCTGGCTGAATCGCGACCAGTATTCGTTCGAGTGGTTCGCCGCGCTGCTCGCCGACCTCGAGCGCCTGGATCAGGCGAGCCTCCTCGACATCCACATCTGGATGACCGGCGGGCGCGGCGGGCTCACTGCGGCCGGCCTCGAGGTCGCCCGCGAGATCATGCACGCCGCGGGCGAGCCCGACATCGTCACAGGGCTCGCTGCCAAGACGCACCTCGGTCACCCCGACTGGGAGGCAACGCTGCGCGCGATTCGTGACGCGCACGCGCCGACGCGCGTCGACGTGTTCTTCTGTGGGCCTCCCGGACTAGGCGCGAAGATCGCGCCCGTCTGCGCCCGGCTCGGCATGCGCTTCCGTGAAGAGCGCTTCTGAGTCAGAGCTGGTCGCGCTGATCGCCACGTCGGGAGTGACACACGTGGCACAGGGTATCGTCGTGCGATTGCCGCGCAATCGTCGTGGCATATGCCGTGCTGATGCAGTCGCATCATGCGCCTTCTACGATCGAGCTTGGCTTGCGGTGTCCTCGGTTTCTTCGCGCTGCTTGCGTGTGGAGCATGCGGTGACGGATCTCCCTTCGGCACGGACGACACGCCGGAAGAGACGCACGGAGGCGACGCCGGCTCCAGCAGCAACGCGGCGCCTTCGGGCGACCACGGCGGCGGCGGCGGCGAGGGCGCGAGCAGCGACTTGGGGGGCGCGTCTTCTTCGCAGGGCGACGCGGCACCGATCGCCTCCGGCGTCCTGACCGCGGGCGTGTGGGACGACAACCGGAACTTCGAGCGCTTCCTCCAGTACCGCACCTCACTCAAGCCGAAGTTCACCAACGCGGCCCTTCCATTCACCGACGCCGAGCACGAGGCGGCACGTACGAACCCGGCCTTCACTCTTCGTGCGCACACGACGCTCGACGTCTCGATCGTGATCGACACGACGGGGAGCATGGGCGACGAGATCAAGTACTTGCAAAAGGAGTTCTCGACGCTCCGCGATGCGATCGCAGTCGCGTTCCCGTCGAGTCAGCAGCGCTGGTCGCTCGTCGATTACAAGGACACGCTCGATCCCTATGTCGTGCATCCCTTCGACTTCCAGAGCGACGCTGCGGCGTACCAAGCGAAGCTCGACGACCTCTCGGCCTTCGGGGGCGGCGACATTCCGGAGTCGCCCGAAGAAGGGCTCGCGGCAGCGAACGCGCTGGCGTGGCGAACCGACGCCGGGACCGCGCGCCTCGTCTTCTGGGTGGCCGACGCTCCGCACCACGACGCGCGCGGGAAGCAAATGGCGGACGCCATCCGCGCCGCGGCGCAAAACGGCATCAAGATTTATCCGGTGGCGTCGAGCGGCGTTGACGAGTTCACCGAGCTCACGATGCGCAGCGCCGCGCAGCTCACGGGCGGTCGCTATCTCTTTCTCACGAACGACTCGGGCGTCGGCGGTAATCACAAAGAGCCGAGCATCCCTTGCTACTTCGTCACCAAGCTCGATCGCGCAATCCTAAGGACGATCGACGTCGAGATGACCGGCAACTACCATGAGCCGCTCGCGAGCGAGGTGTTGCGTACGGGCGGCCATCCGGCGGGCGGCATCTGCGAGCTCGAGTCGGGCGCTGCTGACGGCGCCGCCGACGCCGGTCGCACGACGGCGTCGGTGTTCTGAGCGCGCAGAAGGCGCGTTGCCGGATGCGGTAAGATGCGAGCCATGCTCGACGCGGAAGTGACCGCCTTCCTCCCGTGAGCAACGTGTTCGAGGCACGCGCGCGCGTCGTCGAGCGGCGCGGGTGGGCATGGGCGGCACTCGCCATTGCGATGGTCGGCCAGTTGTGGATCGCGACGGGTGGCCAACACTTCTCTTTGCCCCTAGTGCTCGCGCTCTTGGGTCTGTTCGGAATTTCGCTCATCGGGGCGGTAGCGCAGATGCGAGCGCGCGGCCGTCACGCGGTCATCCGCACAGAGGGGACGGTGGTCACCGCCGACGGCAAGACGCTCGTCAGCCGCGGAGCGATCGCCAGCGCCTACGTGCGACCCGGCGAAGGCAACGGGACGTGCGTGCAGATGAAGCGGCGGCTCTGGCCCTTCACGATCGACTGTGATTTCGCGACCGACGACGAGGCCCAGCGCTTCCTACACGCGATTGGCTTCGGCATCGACCAGCGCACCGCAGACTTTCGAGCCCGCCTTCCCATGGTCGAGCACACGTGGTCGTTCTTGGGCGCCACCGCTCTCTTCGGGCTCGCAGCGCTGATCCTCTCGGCAACCGGACACGACGCGCCCAAGGCGTTTTTTCCTGTGTACCTGGCGAGTATGTCGATTCTGAATCTCGTGCTGCAACAGGGGCGACTCGTGCGAGTCGGTGCCGACGGCATCATCGTGCGTTCCCTTCGAAACCGCTTCGTGCCGTTCTCCGAAGTCGAGGCGATCACGACGAGGCACGACGCCGACCACGAGCTCGTCATCGTGATGAAGAACGGCCCGAACATCACCCTGAGCTTTGCGCGCAAAACGAAATGGTCGAACGGCGAGCACCCCGTGGCGGCCCTTGCCGCCCGCTTGCGCGACGCGATGGCGGGATCGTCGGCCACCGGCACACGCATTCACACGACCGCGCTCTTGGCGCGGGGCGGTCGAGATGTCGCGGCGTGGGCGCGCGAGGTGCGCCGGCTCGGTGACGAGACGAACGCGCGCTACCGCGTCGCTGCGGTACCGCCGGAGGATCTCTGGCGCATCGTCGAGGACACGAGCGCCGGGCAGAGCGAGCGGGTCGGGGCCGCGGCCGCGCTGCACGGCCGCCTCGACGACGGAGGACGCGCACGCCTTCGTGTTGCTTCCGAGGCGACCGCCGCGCCCCAGCTTCGCGTCGCCCTCAAGCAGATCGCCGCAGCGTCGCTCGAGGACGACGAAGCCCTCGAAGCGGCTCTCGCGCGGGTCGTCGAGTGACCGCGACGCGCCTCACTCGGCGGGGAAAGCGTTTTTCGTGCTCCATGAGAGACGCCATCGTATGGTGCGCGGATGCTCGGCGTGGGTCAGGTCGTCGGCGGGCGGTATCGCCTCGACCAGCACCTCGGCGATGGTGGCTCGGGCGCAGTCTGGGCCGCGACACAGTTGCTCACGCGCGAAGCGGTCGCTCTGAAGTTTCTCCGCAAACCGGGCGCGGACCAGAGTCGACGCTTCCTCCGCGAGGGACGTATCGCGACCTCGCTTCGCCACCCGAACATCGTCGCGGTGCGCGATCTCTTCGAGCTCGAATCCGCGTCGCTCGTCATGGTGATGGATCTCGTTCAAGGAGAGACGCTCTCCGCGCGTTTGCGCCGAGGTCCGTTGTCGAACGCAGAGACCGTGCACGTCGGTGTGCAAATCGCGCGCGCGCTCACCGCCGCGCACGCGCTGGGTGTGGTTCATCGCGATCTGAAGCCCGGCAATGTCGTGCTCTCGGGGCCGTCCATCGAGCCGCACGTGCAGATCCTCGACTTCGGGATCGCGAAAGTGATCCCGCTCGACAAGGGGCTCGAGGAAACGACCTCGTCGACAGAGACCGGTGCGCTGCTCGGCACTCCGCATTACATGGCGCCCGAGCAGATCTTCGGCGAGCGCGACGTCGACGGCAGCGCCGACGTGTGGTCGCTCGGCATCGTGCTCTACGAATGCATTGCGGGCACGAAGCCGTTCGAAGGTGACAACTACGGGCAGATCTTCAAGAGCGTGACGACGCAGACGCCAGCACCCCTCGCGACGCTTCGTCCCGAATGCTCGCCCTCGCTGATCGCGCTCGTCGCGCGCATGCTCGATCGAGAACGCGCGTCGCGCCCGCTCTCCCACGAAATCGAAGCTGCTCTCGTCGCGAACGACGCCGCCCCGGCGGTGGAGGCGCCCCGACCGAGGCGCGCGGTGAGCGCCGGCGTCGCCTCGGTGGCCGTGCTCGTCGCAGCGCTGGGGGCAGGCTCGCTCGTTTGGAATCGACGTCACGTGGAGACGGCGCGCACCCCCGTGGCCGTCGTGGACGTCGGGGCGCCGAAAATCGAGGCGGCGACGCCAGCTCCGATCGTGGCGCCGTCGAACGATTCTGTTCCCGTCGTCGAACCTCGTAGCGAGGCACAGCGCGACGCCACGGGTCGGACGTCACCGAGCGGTGCGATCAGGCCTGCCGCGAGCTCGGTACCCGCCGGCATCGGAGCAGCGTCGACCGGTGGTGGACGGATGCCGTCGGCGAATTCGAACAAGCTTCCTGGGGGCGTCCATGGCAGCTCGCCGTATTCGCACTGAGGTCGGCGCGATCGTGCTCGCCCTCCTTGCAGCGTCGTCGGCTGCGCGGGGCGACGACACGAAAAACATGGAGGCCGAAGCGCACGCGGACTTCTTGAGAGCCACGGCGTTGGTCCGCGACGCGCATTGGGCCGAGGCACTGGATGCCTTCGAGCGCGCAGCCGCAAAGCGTCCGCATCCGGTCACGACCTACAACATAGGCGCCTGCGAGCGAGCTCTCGGTCGTTACACCCGAGCCCGCCGCTCGCTGAAAGCCGCGCTCGACGCGGGCGCTGAATCGGGCGCCCTGCCCGCGAGTATCGCAGGGGACGCGCGAGCCTACCTCGGCGAGATCGATCGTTTGCTCGCGACCGTGCACATGCACCTCTCGTTGGAAGGTGCCCGCGTATCGGTCGACGGTAGGCCGCTGACGCCGGCTGGCGGGGGACCGAGCCGGTACGAGGCTGGTCTGCTCGCTGCCGGACGTGGCGAGCCGACGCGTGGCCGAGAGCTGGAGATCGTCGTCGACCCCGGAGCGCATGTCTTTGTCGTCGAGAGCGCCGGCCACTCGATGGTGGTCGTTCAGCGCGTGCTCGCGCCTGCAGGCAGCGAGGACGTGCCCGTCGAGCTCCAGCTCCTACCGGCGACGATCGACATCTCGGCGAGCGCGGCTTCTTCGACGGTCACGATCGACGGAGCGCGCGCGGGAACGGCGCCTCTCCGTGTCAATCGCGCGCCCGGACCTCACCGTGTCGTCGTCTCGAAGCCCGGCTACACCGCGTACGACACGTGGATCACCTGCAAGCCTGGCGAGGAGACGAAGCTTCGCGCCACGCTTTCGGAGGAGCACACGGCCATCACCAAACGCTGGTGGTTCTGGACGGCGGCGGGCGTCGTCGTCGTCGGCGCGGCGACGGGGACCTACTTCGCGACCCGCTCGCCCGCGCCCGCATCACCGCCCGACGGCGGGAGCTTACGGTGGAACGTCACGCTCGACTGAGGCTCGCCGCCAGGCTCGGCGCGGCGTGATCGCGAAAGACCTCGACGAGCTCCCCGATGTCCGCGAGCCGATGTTCGCGATCGACGACGAGCGCGCGCGTGAGCACGTCTTGCACGTCGCGCGGCAGATGCGCCGCGACCTCGGCGATGGGCTGCGCGGCGCCTCGAGTGACCGCGCGAAAGAGCTCGCTGTAGGATCGGCCAGGGAAGGGGAACGTCCCCGACAGAGCACGGTAAGCGATCGTGGCCGCAGCCCAGACGTCGGCGCGCGAGTCGACGTCGTTCTGGCCATAGAGCTGCTCTGGCGCCATGTAGCGCGGCGTGCCGACCAGCGCGCCAGTCTCGGTCAGCGGCGCGCTTCGACTGTCCGTCCAGTCCGTTGGCAGCTTGGCGAGCCCAAAGTCGAGCACCTTCACGCAAACGCCGGCGGCTCCGGCCTCGAGAAAAATATTCTCGGGTTTCAGATCGCGATGAACGAGCCCCGAGGCGTGCGCGTGTGCCACGGCTACGAGCACGGGCACGAGGACCGCCGCGAACGATGGGAGAGAGAGCACGTTCTCTCGTGCGAGCCGGGCGGCGAGCGATTCCCCCTCGAGGTAATCCATGACGAGGATCGGCTCGCCCGAGCTCGACGCAAGGAGCTCGCGCACGCGCACGATCGCCGGATGGGCGAGCTTCTGGAGAATGCGAGCTTCGCGCGCCAACCTTCGCGCCTGCGCTGCGTCGGGAAGGCGTAAAAACTTGAGCGCAACGCGCTCGCCGCTTTCCGTTTCGTTGGCAATCCAAACGACCCCGGCGCCACCGGAGCCGATCATGCGGTCGAGCACGTACCGCTCGGCGATCACCGCGCCAGAGGAGGGGGCGCCGTCGACGATGGTGTCGGGAGACGGTGCCCAAGAAGCGGTTCGAGGCAGCGCGTGTGCGACGGAGACGAGGAGCGAACGACACTCGACGCAGCTCGCGATATGCGACAGCACGTTGGCTCGTCGGGCCTCGTCGACCCTTCCCGCGCCGAGCGCGGCGATCATGTTCTCGTCAAGACACTGCATCGGTCGACCTCGAAGGGTACCGCACGGGCGTTGTCGACAGGCGTGAGCGATCGAGTAGATTGCCGGCGTGATCGCGGCGTCCGCCTCCGAAGTGTTCGCGTCGCACGTACCGGCGTCGCATCGAGACGCTGCGCTCGCGATCGTCGATCTCGACGCGCGCCTCACGTCTCTCCTTCATATCGGAGAAAAGACGTGGCCTGGCGTTCGGGTTTCGAAGAGCGTCTTCGCGCGCCACCTCGCACGTCACGTGCCCGAAGACGGGACGATCGAAGAGGTGCTCGCCAACGTTCACGCTGCCGACCTCTACTTGGCGCTTGGTTGCGTCGAGGATCCCGAGCGGGCGCTGGCCGCGTTCGACAAGACCTTTCTTCGTGATGCGACCTCGGTCGTCGAGCGCATGAACGTCGGCGGCGTTGCTGCCACCGAGGTCGAGCAGCTCCTTCGCGAGAAACTGTTCGTCGGCGCAGGCGAGTCCGCGCCGAAGATTACGCAATACTCCGGGTCGGGGCCGCTTGGCGGGTGGCTCCGCGTGGTCGCCGTCCGCGCTGCGCTCGCCGTGCGCCGCACGCGCACCGCCGAGACGTCGACGCACGTGGACGACGTGGACGCGCTCGCCGACGTCGCGGGGAGCGACGACCCCGAGCTCGACCATCTACGTAGGACGTATGCGGAGCCCTTCGAGGCCGCGCTCCGCGATACCCTGCTCGTGCTTCCGGAGAAGGACCGAGCCCTTCTCCGCATGCACCTCGCCGACGGCCTCACCGTCGATCAGCTCGGCCTCGTTCTAGGCGTGCACCGCGCGACTGCGGCGCGGTGGCTCGCAGCCGCGCGCGAGCAGGTGCTCGCCGGCACACGCGATCTTCTGTTGCAACGCCTCGAGCTGTCCGAGTCGGAGTTCCGGAGCATCGTGGGCCTCCTGATCAGCCGACTCGATTTCAGCATCCAGCGCGTCCTCGCCGTCGGCGCGGACTGAGCTGCCTCACGCTACTCGGCATCCCCTGCCGGAACGCAGTCGATCACGTTCGTCGTCAGGTCGTCACTGCAAACGTCACCGCCGAGGTCGGCGCACGCGAGCTCGTAGAAGGTCCCGCCGGTGCAGAACATGACCGATCCTTCGCTCGCGCACCACGCCACGCCCTCGAGCGACTCGTCACACGTCACGTCGTCGCTCGTGGCGCCTTTGGATTGCGCCTTGTCCTTCGCGCCGGCGGCGGTGCCGCCCGTCTTTTGGCCTGAGGTCTTGGCCGCCGCGCCTTTGGTGCCGCCGCCTTTTTTC
>CAXSGV010000014.1:16685-28209 GCA_964236615.1 uncultured Polyangiaceae bacterium | reverse complement strand
CTTCGAAAACGGGTAGCCCTGCGTCGTCAGGTGTTCCTTTTCGATCGTTCCGACCACCATCGCCTGCAGCGCCGGCTCCGGCACGACGACACGTTTCGGCTCGGACGGCGACTCGGTGTGCTTGTGGGTCTCGGCACAGGACGCGGTCGCCATAGCGACGGCGGCGCACAGGAAAGCAGCCATTCCAGCGGCGACGCGCGCGGAGCAGAGAGACGGGCTTCTCATGGAGCCGCGAGCGTATCGGAGGCGCCGCGGCGAGGCTTCTTTGATGCGGACTCGCCCCGGCGTGCACACGCCCTGAGGCAAAAACCGCGGTATCCTCGGGCTCGCCATGAGCGAAGTCGAAAAGATCGCGAAGCTGCTTCACACCGACTCCATCGAGAAGCAGATCGCGGCCGCGATCGTGCTTGGCGAGCTGCGAGCGAAAGGTCCCGAGGTCGTCGTTGGGTTGATGCACGCGCTCGACAGCGGCGTGAACCTCCTTCAGCGGCACGCGCTCGAAGCCCTGGCGCGCGTGGGCGCGAAGAAGGCGCTACCCCAGATCTTTCCGCTGCTCTCGGCGCGCGACGCCGACGTTCGTCGCGCTGCGGCCGAAGCCGTCGCGAGCGTGGGCGAGGACGTGGTGCCCACGATCCGCGGGCGCATGCAGACCGCGTCCGCGGACGAGCGACGCGCGCTCGATGCGATTCTGGCCGAGCTGGGCGGAAAGGATGCATTTTCCACGCTTCTTGCGGGCCTCGCTTCCGGCGAGGGGGAGTCGGCGAAGAACGCGGCAATCGCGATGCGCGATCGCATCAAGACCGCGGACGGCAACAAGCGCCGTAGCTACCTCGCCGAGACCGAGAAGTTCCTCAAGGGCGGCGGTAAGAAGGGTGCGACCTCGGGGACCGCGACGGCCGCAGCGATCAAAATCCTCGGCTACCTCGAGGACGACAAGGCGATGCCCACGCTCGTCGAGTACGCGTCCGACAAGAAGCAGCCGCCCAACGTGCGGCAAGAGGCGCTCATCGCGCTTCGCTTCGCGCTCGGCAAGAACACCAACGCCCCGAAGGTCGTGGAGATGCTCGTGGAGGCCGCGGGCGACGACGATCGCACCCTCGCGCACACGGCGCTGCATACGCTCGGGAGCCTCGATCTTCCGGCGGGGATGTCGAAGCGCCTCGAAAAGCTAGTCGGCCACAGTGACCCCGACCGCGCGCGCTTCGTCATCGAGCAGCTCGGACGTCAGGCGGACACCGAAGCGGCGCGCATTTTGGTGAAGGTGCTGACATCGGCCGATCGCAAGCGCGCCGAGCTGGCAGCGACTGCGCTCGCGGGGAAGGACGACGCGGTACCTTTGCTCGCCAAAGCGTTGCTCGACACGACCGACGTCGACCGCGGCTGGTTGATACGCAACGTGCTGCGTCCGTCGGCCAAGAAGGTCTCGCCGGCGGTTCGCAAACAGCTGCTCGAGACGGCGATCGAGCGCTTCGGCGCCGGCGAGCGCGGCTGGGAGTCGCTCCTCGACATCGTGCGCGACGCCGACCCCGACGCCGTCGCCACCGCGCTCCGCACGCTCGGGCAGAAGCTCAAGAAGTCAGGCAACAAAGACAAGGCGACCGCGGTGCTCTCGTTGCTCTGTCGGACCGACCGCGCGACCGACGACGATCGCTACGCGCTCGCCACGCTCGAGCTCGGCAAAAGCGCGAAGGACACACGGCCCGCGTCGCGAGCGGGCGACGAAGCGCTGCGTCAGCTCGGTGCGCTCATCAAGCGCGGCTACGACGTCGTCTCGGCCCTGAAGAAGGATCGCGGCGTCGAGCTGGAGGACATGTTCTACGTCGGCTTCCACCTGGTCGAGGAAGGCCACCCCGCCGGCGACGAGATCCTCGAAGAGGTCGTCAAAAAAGGCGGCCGCGCCAAGATCGCTAAAATGGCCAAAAACAAGCTCAGTCTCGCGTCCGGCTGATCCGGCGCGCTCTCGAGCCCCGGTCCGGCATCGAACGAGGCGGCAATGGTCGAACCGCGTCAGTCGCTCTCGACCAAGGCCGTACGCGGCGCGAGCTGGACCATCGCCACGAGCATCGGCTCGCGCGCCCTTGGTCTCGTCGGCACCCTTGCCATCACCTATTTTCTAGTCCCCGACATCATCGGCGAGGTGTCGGACGCGTCGATTCTCGTCCTCACCGCGAACCAGCTCTCGACGATCGGCGTCGGCAATTACCTGATTGCCAAGCCCGACGCGGGGCGCGACGTGACCTGGCACGCGACGGTGTTTCACCTCGTTCTCGGAATGCTCGCGCTCGGCATCGTCGTCTTGATGCGCAACACGTTCGCGCACGTCCTGCACGCGCCGACGATGGGCAGCTACGTCCCGGGTCTCGCAGTGTCGGTCGTGTTCGACCGCATTGGCTTCATTCCGGAGCGCCTCCTCGTTCGCCGCATGAATTTCCGCGTCATCGGCATCTCGCGCACCGTCGGCGAGATCACGTACAGCGTCGCGTCGGTCGGCCTCGCGATGTTGGGCCTCGGTGGTGCCGCGCTCGTCTGGGCGAACATCCTTCGCAGCCTGCTGCGCATGATCATGATGTGCGGCGCGGTCGACTACCGCGAGTGGCTCACCCCCTCGCCGCTCTCGAAGGCGACGACGAGGGTCCTCATGAACTTCGGTCTGCCCTTCTCGGTGAACGCGACCGCTGGCTTCGCCGCGCGCCGCGGGGACAACCTCCTCATCTCGAGCATGTTCGGACCGGGCGTGCTCGGCCAATACAACCTCGCCTACAACCTCGCGGACATTCCCGCGGTGCAGGTCGGCGAGCAGATCGGCGACGTCCTTCTCCCATCGTTCGCGAGCCTCCCACTCGAGCAACGCAAGACCGCGCTCGTCCGCTCCACGGGTCTGCTCGCGCTCGTTGTCTTCCCGCTCGCTGTGGGTTTGGGCGCCGTCGCACCGACGGTCGTGCACACGCTCCTTCGCAAGGAATGGGTCGCGGTCGGTCCGATGCTCATGCTGCTCTCGGCGCTATCGGTCGTGCGCCCCATCGGCTGGACAATCTCTGCGTACCTCGTCGCGCGCGAGCTGACGCGACCCTTGATGTGGCTCGGCCTCTTGAAGGTCGTGTTTCTGCTCGGCTGCATCGCCACCATCGGCCGCCTCGGGCCGCTATGGGCCTGCGGCGCGGTCGGTGTCGCGTTCGCGCTCGACGCGGTCGCGAGCCTCGCGGTCGTCAGCCACTTCGACAAGATCCCGATGCTCAAGTTCTTCTCCCGCTGCGCGCCACCGCTCCTCGCGTGCGTGCCGCTTGTGATCGCCGTCTACGCCGCACGCCTGATGTGCCAGCACTTCGACATCGACAGGCGTGGCGTCGATCTCGCCATCGAGCTCTTCGCGGGCGCGGTCGGCTACATCCTCGGCGCCTTCGTGGTGGCGCGCTCCATCGCGATGGACTTCGTCACGCTGATGAAGAAGGGCCTCGGCCGCGGAAAGAAGAAGGCAGCGGTCGTATAAGTCGGCTCCGCTCGCCGCGAAAAAAACGCACGGCCCCGCGATGGGCTGCCCTCCCGAATCCGCTGTCCCGCGGACGTCGCCCCTGTCCCGCTGTCCCGCTGTCCCGCGGACGGCGCGCCCCTGTCCGGGACACCTGTCCTGAGCGCTCCCCTCACAAACTCGACCCCCCCTGTTGCAAGAGTTAGCCGGCAAACTCCTGCAGTATTGGGCTCTCGGAGGGAGGGCGCGCGTCCCGTGGCGCGGTCGGACGCGCGGGCGGCATGCGGCGTGCTGAGGCGACTGCGAGACAGGAGAGTCGACATGGATGCCGTCATGTTTTCGTTGAAGCGGGCGTTTCATAAGAGCATCGAGGCGGGCTGCGTTTTGACGGAGCCGTTTGGGCTCACGCCTGCGCGGTTTGATTTGCTGCACGCGCTCGTGGGGTCGGACCGCGATCGGACGACGACGCGGCAGTGTTGGTTGCGGAGGCAGCTGGGGGTGTCTGCGCCGACCGTGAGCAAAATGATCACCGCGCTCGAGCAGCTCGCGCTCGTCGTCCGGCTGCGCGACGCGAAGGGACGATCGTGCGGCGTGAGGATCACGGCGAAAGGCAAGGACTGCATTACGCGCGCGCTTCATCTGCTGATCGATCGAGGTGTCGCGCATCGGATGGTCCGGGCGTGGTTTCCTCGGGATGTGATGGCTCCGCGTTTGAACGCCAAGGCGGCGTTGGCGGAACGCGAGGCGACGATGCAGCAGGTCGTCGATTCGCTTGGACCGATGCGTTTCAAGCTCGGTGACTGGGCGACGCTGACGTATCCGATCCTGATCTCGAAGGCGCGACGCGAGGTCGCCGCTCTTTTTTCTCGTCCGAACGGCTGATCGCCGCTCCGAGCGGAGCCCGAATCCGAGATGGCCGCGCCGTTACTTCGACGAGCCCGGCTTCTCCACCGTCTTGCAGCCCACCACGATGTCGACCTTGGCGGCGGCGTCGTTCTTCACGTCGGTGCAGGCCTGCCCATAGAGCTGAATCTGCGTGCCGTTGGGGAGGTAGTCCCAGCCGTTTTGATGGTTTGCATCCCGGCTCACGCCTTGCGAGCCCGCCGTCGTCGTGAGGTTCACGTTGACGTTGGTGGGGTCGTTCGTGGTGGTCTGTGGCGGAAGGTCGAACGTGCAGTCGAAGGCCTGGAGCGAGATCTGGTCGAACGCCTTCTTGATGTCGGCGGTGAAGGTCGAGGCGTTGAGCGCGTAGTGGCAGTCGTTCGTCGTCTCGCAATTGGCGGTGCGGCCAGTGGCGCCGGCCTTCGCGATCTTGGAGAGGTTCTCGGGCGTCGCGCCCTTGGTGCCGTCGACGACGCCCATGACGAACGTGCGTACGAGCGGGGTGCCGGCGGAGCCCGCCGAGGCGGCGTCGACGACCCGCTGCAGATCATCGGCGGTGGGGTCGGCGGCGTTGTTGCAGTCTGCAGGGTTTCCGTCGGTGAGCAGGATGACCGAGCGGGTGCCCGAGAGCGTCGACTTGCGCTGCGCGTCGATCGCGCCCGTGAGCGCAGACGCGAGCGGGGTGCCGTAATAGAACTCCTTGTCAGCCGAGGAAACGTGGTCCTCGATCAGCTTCACCTGTGCGTTGTCGAGGGCGCCGTTGGGCACGCCGACTTGGTAGGTCTTTGCGTCGCAGCGCGGGTACTTCGGCGGGCGTGCCGGGCCGGGCGCGCAGTAAACGTTGTTCGCAGTATTGATGCTGCAGAACGTGACGGGCGCGTCGCCTTGCGGAAACATCATCGCGCCGGCCTGCGTCGTGTCGGGCAACTGCGCGAGCATCTCGAAGAGACCGCGCTTCGTGGCGACCCAGCGGGTCTCGCCGTTGTTCAACTTGATCTGCATGCTGCCTGAACGATCGATGAGGAAGAGAACGTTCGAAGGGTCCTTCTTCGCGGTGAAGACGCCCGCAGCATTCGCGCAGAAGGGCGGCTCCGGTGGATCCTGCGGCTTGCTGTCGATCGCGGGACCGGGCGCGGGCTTGTCCTCCGGCGGAGGCTGATCGATGACGTACTCGGCCTGCGCGCCGTCGCCACTTCCGCACGCGATGGCGAGGAGCGAGAAGACGGGGGCTGCGAAAGCGAGAGCGAGACGACGTTGTGTGCTCATGTAAGCTGCGAGCCCACAAGCACCGGCCGTGCCAGGGGGATGGGCCCCGCGCCCCCAAAGAAGCGCGCCGAAATGTGTCTCCTACACCGGCGGCAATGTGGGCCTAAGTTTGTCCATGGGCGGATCGACGGTCACCCTCCCCAGGCTTCGAACCATGCCGTGAACGGCGACGCTCCTCGCCGCACCCGGTCGCGCTGACGACCGTGGCAAATGTCGCCGGTGCCACGCGGGAGGGGCGCCCTTGCTGAGGCACGATCCGACGAACTCCATGAAAAACCGCGCCTTCGCAGTGGCCTGGAATTCGCTTTTATGACCGCTTGAGCGAGGAGCGAAAGCACCACGTTCGAGAAAGTGAGCTTGAGAAACATGCCGGGCACAGCCGAGGTCGACAGCGCACCGCTAGCGCTCCCTCAAGAAGGAGACGTGCTCGAGGGCAAATACCAGATCGAGCACACGCTCGGTGAAGGCGGCATGTGCGTCGTCTACGCCGCAAGGCACCTGCAGCTCGAGGAGCGCGTAGCCGTGAAGCTGCTGCGCCCCGAGATGATGGAGCAACCCGATCTCGTCGAGCGCTTCCTGCGCGAGGGCCGCGCCGCAATTCGCATCCATAGCGAGCACGTCGTACGCATCTTCGACGTCGGGATGCTGCCGTCGAAGAATCCCTACCTCGTCATGGAGTGTCTGCAGGGCAGCGACCTCGACGCGCTGCTCCTCGCGAACGGACCTCTGCCGATTCAAGCCGCGGTCGACTACGTGCTCCAGGCCGGCGAAGCGATCGCCGAGGCGCACACGCTCGGTATCGTCCACCGCGATCTCAAGCCCGCGAACCTCTTTCTCACGCGCCGCGCCGACGGCTCGCCGTGGGTGAAGGTGCTCGACTTCGGGATCTCCAAAGTGTCTGCGCGCATGTCGCGTGCGCCCGATCTCGGGCTCACCGGGGCCGCGACCATCATGGGCTCGCCTCGCTACATGTCGCCCGAGCAGATGCGCTCGACCAAGAACGTCGACGGTCGCACGGACATTTGGTCGCTCGGCGCAATCCTGCACGAGCTGATCGCCGGTGAGCCGCCGTTCAAGGGCGTCACGATGCCCGAGATTTGCGCGAACATCCTGCAGGATCCTCCGACGCAGCTCTCGTCGGTCCGGCCGGACGTTCCGCCCGCGCTCGAGGCCGCAATCACGCGCTGCCTCGAGAAGGACGTCGGCGATCGGTTTGCGCATATGGGCGACGTCGCTCTCGCGCTTGCAGAGTTCGCGAGCCCGTCGGGCCGTGCGTCTGCTCACCGCATCGTCGGCATCCTCCAGTCCACGACGAACCCCATTCAGGGCGGCATCCTCGTGAACCCCTCGGCCGAAGGGACGGCTTGGGGCTCGACCGATCCGACGTGGAATGGCGTGCCGCGCAAGCGTAGCGCCACCAAGGTGCTCGGCCTCGCCGCTGGCGCGATGACGCTGGTCGCCGGTGGAGCGCTTGCGTGCTTCATGATCCTCGGTCGTCCGCAAACGACGCCGATGGCGACGCCGGCGACGGTGACGACGGCCACCAGCCTCACGACGACGTCGCAGGGGGAGTTGGTCGCCGACGGCCACGCGCTTCCGACTCCTCCCGCCGTAGAAGCCGCGCGTGACGCCGGCGCCGCCGCAACGCCGACGCCGACGCCCGTCGCTCCGCCGGTGGTGAACGCAGCCCCGACGCACACTCCGCTGAACGCCGCGACCCCTCGCCGCCGCAACGCGCCCGCGTACCAGGCTCCCGCGCCGGCACGCCGAACGACGAGCTCCGATGGGACCGACGTGTTGTTCGACGAGCGTAAGTGACAGCGCGTAAGTGACCCAGCGTCACGCTGCGCACCTCTAGAGCCAGCTGGAGCATCAGAAGGAAGAACGATGAGCCATCGCATCTCCCGAGCCCTCCTTCTCGCCGGCGCGACGTTGTTCGCGTCGAACGCTTACGCCGGCGATCCTGCGGCAGCGCAGCAACTGTTCGCCGACGCGAAGAAGCTGATCGCCGAGAACAAGTGGGCCGACGCCTGCCCGAAGCTCGAAGAAAGCCAGCGGCTCGACCCTGGAATGGGCACGCAGTTCAACTTGGCGAACTGCTACGAGCACGTTGGCAAGACCGCGACCGCGTGGGCCGCGTTCATCGAGGTCGCCGGACAAGCGAAGGCCGCGGGCCAGGCGCCACGTGAGAAGGCTGCGCGCGATCGCGCCAACGTGCTCGAGCCAAAGTTGTCGAGGCTGACCGTCACGGTCCGCGGTGTCGAAGCTGGCCTGAAGGTCACACGCGACGGCATCGACGTCGGCCGTGGACAGTGGGGCGCCCCACTTCCGATTGATCCCGGGGAGCACCGGATCGCGGCCTCGGCGCCTGGGAAGAAGCCGTTCGAACGCGTCCTCCGCGTGGCCCCAGACGCGAAGACGGTCACCGTCGACGTGCCCGCGCTCGCCGACGAGCCGGTCGCGCAAGCACCCGTCATCGCCCCGGTCACGCCGGCGCCCTCCGCGGCAACCACGACAGCGACGACGAGCACCGAAACGACGACTTCACCCGAAGGCGCCAGCACGTGGAGCTCGCAGAAGACGCTCGGCCTCGTCGCCGGTGGCGTGGGTGTCATCGGTCTCGGGATTGGCGCGGGCTTCGGTCTCGCTTCGAAGGCAAAGCACGACGACGCGGACACGAACGGTCACTGCATCGGCGATCGCTGCGACGCCGAGGGCATCGACCTCCGGCATCAAGCGGTCACGAACGGAACGATCTCGACGGTCGCGTTCGTCGCCGGCGGGGTCCTGGTCGCCGGCGGCCTGGTTCTCTTCCTCACCGCGCCGAAGTCCGAGCGCGCATCGACGGCGGCCCGCGCGCGCATTCAAGCGGCACCGATGGTCGGATCAACGTCGGGCTTCATGGTCCGCGGGAGCTTTTGAACATGAATCTTCAAATGGGGCTTGGCTTGTGCTTGGGCGCGCTCGCGGCAACGGTCGCCGCCGCGGGCTGCAACAGCATCCTCGGTAACAGCGAAGCGCAGCCCTTCGAGGTCGACTCGAGCGTCGTCGACGCGGCCGGTGACGAGGTCGTCGTGACGGACGCTACGCCGATCGAGGACACCGCTACGCGCGACGAGCCCGATGTCATTCGACCGCAAGAAGACGGCGCGGCGCCGAGCTGCGGACCGGGCAAAAAATACTGCTTCGGCGAGTGCGTCTCGTTCACCGATCCGGTGTACGGCTGCCAGGCCGACACCTGCACGCCGTGCTCGGTCGCACGCGCGTCGGGCACGTGCGCAGGCGGCAAATGCGCCGTCCTCGCCTGCAACGCCGGCTATGCAGACTGCAACCAGGACCCGAGCGACGGTTGCGAAACCGATCTCTCGGAGGCCACGCACTGTGGATCGTGCAACGCCGTTTGCGGATCTACCGCGCCACTCTGCGCGCCGAGCGGCAGTGGATTCTCGTGCACGAGCGGGTGCTCGGGCCAGGCGCCGACGCTCTGCGGAACGCAATGCGTCGATCTCGCGACGAGCCGCACCCACTGCGGCGCATGCAACAACACGTGCGGTGCCGTAGGCAACGCGCAGGTCACGTGCAGCGGGAGCAGCTGTCAGTTCTCTTGCTCCAATGGCTTCCATGCCTGCGGGGCCTCGTGCGCAACGAACACCAACCCCGACACATGCGGCACGTCTTGTACGCCGTGCCCGGTGCCCGAGCACTCCGTCGCGACCTGCAGCGCGCAAGGTGCGTGCGGCTTCGTCTGCATCGCGGGCTTCCACGCCTGCGGCAACATGTGCGTTGCGAACACGAGCACCAGTAGCTGCGGGAGCTCGTGCACACCGTGCGTCCCGCCCGCGTTCGGTACGTCGACGTGCGGCGGCAACCCTCTCGGTTGCGGCTTCACCTGCGACTCCACGCACCACGCGTGCGGCGCGACCTGCGCCGAAAACAACGACGTCAACAACTGCGGCACGACCTGCGGCACCGCGTGCCCGTCGGGTCCGAGCTCGACTGCAGGCTGCGATGGCACCAAGTGCACGCTCACCTGCACCGGCACCTTCAAAGACTGCAACCTGAAAGCAGCCGATGGCTGCGAGGTCGACTCGACGATGGATGGCTTGAACTGTGGCGCCTGCGGAGTTTCCTGCAACGGCGAGTCCTGCGTCGGCGGCGTCTGCAATGTGCCGCCCGTGGACGCCGGCGCCGACTGACGATCGCGAAGGCGACGGGCTCACCTACCGCGATAATCGAAGAGTAGTATTGCCGTCATGAGCTACGACCCGCGCTCGTCTCGCAACATGGAGTTCGTCCGCAAGGACCAGGTCCGCGTCCTCATCCAGACCACGAGCGCGATGATCCAGGGCTACATCTACCTGCGACCCGGTCGCCGCGTGGTCGACGAGCTCAACCACGGCGACGTCTACCTGGCCGTCACGGAAGCGCGCGTCTTCGATGCGAACGGTGAGGTGCTCCAGGGCTCGCACTTTCTCACGGTGAACCGCGCGCACATCGTCTGGGTGCGCCCCGACGAAGAGCCGCCGCCACCGTCGCAGCAGGGATCGGCCTACTGATCCGCGTCTAATGATCCGTGGCGAGTGATCCGCGGTTACTGACGCAAGAACGCTCCAAGCGCATCGAGGACCTCGGGCGCGATGCCGTGGCCTCCACGGAACGGCACCCAGGTGACCGCGACGCCTGCCTTGCGCAGCTCGTCACGAAGGCGCTCTGCGGTCTTGAGCGGGAGTAGCGGATCGGCGTCGCCATGGCTCTGGAGCACCGGCGTCGTCCTTCGCTTGGGAAGCAGGGGAAGCCACTCGTTCTCGGCGACGATGGTCCCGGACATGAGCACGAGGCTGCTCAGCGCGAGATCCGTATGGAGCGCGACGTCGAGCGCCAACATCGCGCCCTGCGAGAACCCGCCGAGCACGATGCCTGCACCCTCGGCCGGCGCACCGAGCTCCTTGCCGATGTCACGCACGAGCGAGGTCACGGAAGCGCGCGCGGCGTCGAGGCCTTCAGGAACCTCCGTCGTGTCGCGTGGCTTGCCGGACATCATCTGCATCTGCAAACGCATCATGTCGAGGTTCCACCACGCACGGCTACCCCCGCCGAGATCGAGCGGTGCTTGGGGGAACACGAACCGCGTGCCTGGCTTTCCGTCGATCACGCGCGCGAGCGAAACGAGGTCGTCACCCGGCGCTCCGAAGCCATGTAGGAGAACCACGATAGGTCCAGACCCGGACCCGTTTCTGTCCTCGCCGCCCACCACTCGAGTGCGAAGACCGCTCATTACGCGTTCGATCATTTTGCGCCACACACTATAACTATTGGGTCCACGGAGGATCGAATGCGCCAGCGAATCCAAACAAGCCTTCCGTTGCTCGGTGCACTTCTCGCTGTCCCCGTGCTCGCCGGCGGCGGCTGCAGTGGGAGCGATCCTGTTCAAGAAGATCTGCCGGAATCAAGTGACGGCGGCACCGCGCGCGGCGATGACACGGGCGTTGCCGTGGGCGAGGACGGCGGTGGCAACACCCCCGACGCCAAGGTCGACGGCGGTGGTGAGTGGAACCCGCCGGTCGAGACGGGCGCCGTCGTATTTCCGTACACGGGTTACCGCTGCACGTACCCGGTCCGTCAGGTCGCTCCGAGCAAGCCGGCGGCAGCGTTTCACGACGACACCAAGGTGGGCGCGGCGCCTGCGGTGAAGAACCTTCATCTTTCGTTTGCGGGCGACCCGTCGGCGTCCGTCGTCGTGCAGTGGGGCACCGACGCGCAGACGATGGGCACGGAGGTCCGCTTCGGCGACAGCCCGACCGCGCTCGACAAAGTCGCGCACGGATTCTCGTTTGGCTACGGCGTCGCGGCGCGCCGCGAGCACGAGCTTCACCTGTGCGGCCTTTGCCTTAACTCAACGTCGAACCCCAC
>CAXSGV010000014.1:0-16675 GCA_964236615.1 uncultured Polyangiaceae bacterium | reverse complement strand
GTACTACTACGACGCAGGCGCCGGCACCGCGCGCTCGGCCGTGCACTCGTTCGTGACTGCACCCGCCGACGCGAGCGAGATCAAGTTGCTCGTCACGGGCGACACGCGCACCGATCCGTCCGTGCTCACGGAGATCGCGCAGCACGCGCTGACCGAAGGCCCGGACGTCATGATCCAGTCCGGCGACGCGGTCGAGTCAGGCGGGAATCAAGCCCAGTGGGACGCGCTGTTTGCCGCAGCCCCGGAGCTCTTCGCGTCCGTGCCTTGTTACTGGGTGCACGGCAACCACGAAGGCCTGAACGAGGCGTACTTCGGGCAACTCGCGCTGCCCGACAACGGGACCGCGAACGGCGTCGAGGAGTGGTACGCGGCCACCTATGGTCCGATGCGCCTCGTCGTGCTCAACGACACGCTCGCCAACAACGCCGACTTGAACGGCGTCGAGAAGACGTTCCTCACTTCAGCGCTCGCGGGGCTCGACCGCAACCGCACGCCGTTCGCGATCGCAAGCCACCACCAACCGATGTACACGACGTCGAGCAACCACCCTTCGAATACCGCCGTTCGTGGAGCGTGGGCTCCTGTCTTCGATCAGAGCCACGTGAACATCGACATCGCTGGGCACGTGCACAGCTACGAGTCGACGAAGCCCCTTTCAGGCGGGACGGCCGCGTCCGTCGGAGCCGCGACCACCGATGCGAAGGGCACCCGCTACATCAACTTCGGCGGAGGCGGCGCGCCGCTCTACAAGTTCAACGCGACCCAGGCCTACCTGCAGAAGCGCGAGAGCGCGCACGGCTACGCGATCGTCACGATCGGCGCCGCCTCGTTGAAGTGGGTTTCACGCCGGCAGGATGGCACCGAGATCGAGACCATCACGCTCGCGAAGTAGCGGCCGAGGCGGTCGGGAAGAAATGGCGCGCCGGCAGATCTTTTCACGACCTGCCTCGTAGAACGCGCAACCCGACCGCTCAAACCCTCGGATTTCTTGGAGGTCTCGATGTTCCGCAAGCTTCTCGTTTCGCTCGTGGCTCTTCCCCTGACGTTCGTCGCCGTTCCGGCGCTCGCGTGCGGGACCGAGGGTGCGATCTCCCCTGTCACCATGCGGCCGACCAACGACACCGCGAGTGTCCTGCTTGCGGAGGCCCGTCAGCTCGAAGCGCGCGCGAGCAACATGGATGTGCGTGCCTCGGAAATGGATCGCCGCGCCTCCGATCAGGCGATCGAAGCGCGTGCCCTTCGCATCGAAGCCGCGAGCATCGAGGGTCGTGAGCGCCTTCAGGTTCTCGCGCTGGCCGAGTCGATGACAGCGCAAGCCTCGAGCTCACGTGTTCAAGCGCGCCAGCTGCGCGATCAAGCCATCCAGCTCCGCACGCTCGCGCGCTCGGACCGCGAGCGCGCGCTTCGTCTCGTCGGTGGTGGCGGTGGTGGGTGGCGCGGACGCGGCGTCCCCTCGACGAGTATCTGAGCGCTGAGGTATTCCTGGGCGCGTGCCGCCGCCCGCAAAGAAGCCGGACGATCTCGCAGAGGTCGAAGCGGCGCTGTCGGTTCTCGGCGGCCGGCATCCTGATCACGTTCGCCGCGAGCGCGAGACCCAGGAGGCGATCGCAGCGAAGCAGCGTGCGCTCGAAAGCGAGTCGCGTCGCGAGCGAAATCGCAGGGTGAAGCTCGGCCTCGTTGTCGTGCTCGCGATCGCTGCGAGCGGTTACGGCGTCGTACGCGCGCGAGAGCGCGAGCACAGGGAGCAAGTCGCGCTCGAGCTCGTCGTCGCGCCGGCCATGCCCTTCGTTATGCTCGGGTTCGCGCCCATCGAGGGGCCGGGTGGTGCGCGTTTCGGAACGCGCCACGCCGATCGCGTCGAAGCCGACGTCGAGCCTGGCACCTGCATCGTCGCGGTCGCCGCGTCGACGGAAGGCCCCGCCGACTTCCTGGTCGAGCGCGACGGCGACAAGATCGACGCGAAGGGCACGCTCGGCTTCTGCACCTGCGCCCACGAGACGGTGACGGCCACCGTGACATCCAACGCAGGCGGCGCACACAGCGTGCGCCTCCTTCGCAAGGACGCGCGCAGCTTCGGCGGAACGTTCGGCTTTGCACGCACCGGCGTTCAACCCGCGCGCGTGCTCGATTCGCCGTGCGCCGAAGAGCACCTCGATGGTTGGCTCGTCGACCCGACGCGCGGACGCGCCGCTGGCACGAGCGCGAGGCCGCCCAACGCCGACTCCCCGCTTACGGGACAAGGGTTCTCGCGCCTCGCGACCGGCGTGACCTCGGGCCCCTTTGTCGTCGTCGAGTCGCCGTTCTCGAGCTGCACTTACGTGTCGAGCAACCAGCCCGACGATCGCTTGTCCCTTCGCATCGGTGGCGGCACCCGCGCGCTTGCGAACGTCGCGGGGCCCATCGCGTTTTGCGACTCGCACGCGAACACGTACGTCGTGTTCCACTCGGGGCAAGGCGAGCTCACTGCGGTCGGCGCTTCGTCGCGCCTCGTTGGCGGACTGGTCGGCGTTCGCGAGGCGTCGCTCCAAGCGGGACTACCCGCGCCAGCCACCTGGATTCGCGCCGAGGATCTTGCGTGGGACGCCCGCGAGACCGCGCGCGCGAGCGGAATTCCCGAGACCACCGCGGTCGACTACTCGTCGGCGTCACCCCACAAGACACCCGTGCATGACGCACGCATCGTCGCGCTTTCGAGCATCGACGGTGCGACCGTGATGCCCGATACGGGCCCCGATCTCGTCTATTCGACCTGCATCGTCGAGCTTGGTAGGGCCTCGCAGAATTTCTGCGTGCAGGCGGCACCGCAGCGTTGGCGTGACACGAGCCCGCGCGGTCGCGCGGCGGGCGCGGAGGCGAACCTGCCCTACTGGCTCGCGGTGTTTGCGCCACTGCACGATCCCGAGCTCGTGAGGGTCGAGGCCAAGCTGCTCGCTCTCGCGCGTCGCCTCACGCGCGCCGGGTTCGATCCGACGGTGCACGAAGCCGTCACTGAGCTTCCAAGTGGCGTCGATGTTGCGGGCCGCGCCGGTGAAGACGCGATCGTCGCGGTCGCGCTCGAGCCCCAGCCCCCTTGGGCCATTCCCTGCACGAACGGTCCGGCGTGGAGCCTCGACGGCGATCCGTTGGTGATCGATTTGCCGGCAGGCAAGCACGCTGGGCTCACGCACACGAAGCCGGTGGCGTCGTCGAAAGATGCGCGGCGCACCGTCGTCTTCCGGCGAACGATCAAGAAGTAGCGAGCGCGGCCACGAGCTCGAGGCAGTCGTCAGCGAAGCCACTCGCCGGCGCGCGCCAGCGTGCGCGCGTTCTCGCGGATCTTGTCGAGGAAGCTGCGGCGCCAAAGTCGGTTCTGGATCTTGTCGGCGCGCAACATCAAGCGATCGCGCGCGGAGGCGATCGCGGCACGCGCGCCCGCTTCGTCACCCGCGGCGTTCAGCGCTTCGGCGTGCGCGAGGTGCACGAAGGCCTCGCCGTCGATGACTACACCCTTCGCCTCGGCGTAGAGCTTCAACGCGAGCTCGTCGAGCTCGAGCGCCGCCGCCACGTTGCCGCGCTCGATCTCGATCGTGGCGAGCACGGCGTACGCCGTAGCGACGATCGGCGGCATCTCCTGGAGCAGGCCGACGCCGATCCGCACCTCGACCTCCGCCTCGTCGAGGCGCTCGAGCAGGCGCAGCATCAGCGCGAGGTAGACGCGCGACGTCGCTTCGTAGATCCGATCGCCGAGCGCCTTGAAGCCTTCGACGGCCTCGCGCTCGACGCGAATGCCCTCGAGCAGCGAACCTTTGCGCGAGAGGTCCGCGCCTAGGACGTGCTTGGCCGCGAGCGCCGTGGCCTGAAGGCCCATGCGGTTCGCGTCTTCGAGGGTCTGCCGCAAGTGCTTCTCGGATTCGTCGTACATCCCGAACTGGTAGAGGCCCGCGGCGACGGCCTGGCGAAAGACGCAGGCGTTGCGAAGATCGCCCGCGGCTTCGAACGCGCGAACGGCCGCTTCGGCGAGCTCGACCTCGCGCTCGGTGTCACCGAGCCACTTCGCGTGCTGCGATCGCGTCGCCGCGACCCAGCCGAGGACGGAAGGCTCACTCGCCGCAGTGATGCCCTCGGCATCGATCCACGCGAGCATGCGCGCCCCGACGTCGGCGCCCCCCGCCCAGAAGAGGCGCAGCGCGATGCGTGCCGTCCCGATGACGCGCGCGGCTGTGACCGGCGCGCCTTCGGGAGCGGCCTCGGCCTCCGCCGCGAGCGCGAAGATCTTCTCCGGCGCGGCCTGACGCCACGCGACTGTGGCCATCTCGCCTGCCGCGACGAACCATTTGTCGCTGCCGCTCGGGAGATGCGCGAGTGCCTCACGCCCGCAGCGCGCCGCGTCCTCGAGCTCGCCGTACCAGTTGCAAGCTTCGGTCTGAAGCAGGCGAAGTCCACCGAGCACCTCGCCCGTCGCGCCGCACGTGATCGCGTGCTCCGCGCGGTCCATCGCCACCGCAAGATCGTTTCCTTCGATCGCCTGCTCGGCCGCACGCCGGTACCACTCGATGGCGCGAGCCGGCAGACCACCGCGCTCGAAGTGCTCGGCGAGCACGACGCCTTCGCTCTCGCCGGCTTCTTCGAGCCAACCACCGGCAAGGCGATGGCCGAGCGTTCGATCTTCGAGCGTCAGCATCGCGTACGCAGCCTCGCGGAGGAGCGCATGACGAAACGCGTACTCGGTCTCGCCTGGAAAGGTGGTGGACGCGCGGCGTGTGATGACCTCGCGCGAAGTGAGCTCGGTGAGCCAGTCGTCGGTGTCGCTCTTGTGGTGACCACCGAGCAGCGAAGCAACGCCCCCTTGCCAGAAGACCTGACCGAACACGCTGGCTGCGCGGAGAACGCGGCGCGCCTCGGGATCGAGTCGCTCGAGACGCGCTTCGACCATCGCGAGGACGGTTCCGGGGAGAGCATCGCCGCCGCGCTCGGCCACTGCGCGAATCAGCTCCTCGAGGTAGAACGCGTTCCCCCCGGCGCGATCGACCAAGCTCGCGACGACGTCCTCGGCGAGGCTGTCGCCAAGGACCGAGCGCACGAGCTCGACGCTCGCCTTTTTCGTGAGGGCGCCGAGCCGAACTTCCTGAAGGCTGCGCTCGCTCCACAGATGGGGGAACACGTCGTGTACTTCGGGGCGCGCGAATGCGACGACCATGAGCGGGCGCTCTTCGAGGTTTCGCAGCGCCGAGTCGAGGAATTTCACGCTCGGAAGATCGCCCCAATGGAGATCTTCGAGCACGATGATCACGGGCTGCGCTTTGCACTCGGCCGAGAGCCAGTCCTCCCACGCGCGGCGCATCTGATCGCCCATCAGCATCGCGTCCTGTCGTGCAGCGCGGAGCTGCACGCTGTCGCGATCGGAGAAGGGGCTGCCCACGAGCTCGCCGAGGAACTCGGTGACACGCTGGCGATCTTCGCCGCGAAGGTGTCGTCCGACGCGCGCGTCGATCTTCTGTTGCCGAACGACGAGCGGCTCGCCCTCGAGGCACCCTGCGGCGCGCCGGATCCCTTGCGCGAGCATCGCGAATGGCGAGCCCTCGCTCATCGCGTCGCCGTGAGCGATCCAGACCTCGAGACCGTTGGGACGAAGATCACGCAAGCGGCGCACGAGCTCGTGCGCGACACGTGATTTACCGACGCCCGGCGGCGCGGTGACGAGGACAGCACGCGCGAGCGGCTCGGAGACGCACTCCTGAAAGAGCGCGACCAAAGACGAGAGCTCGCGCTCACGACCGACGCACGGAGTGGGTCTTCCGAGCAGGGTGCGCGCGCTCGACACGAGCTCCCGAGGACCGCGCAGAACGAGGCCCGCCGAATCTCCACCGACGTCGAAACGAAGGTCGAGCAGACCGGCGGTCGTAGGATCGAGGCGCACTGGAAGCGCCTGCCTTTCGGCGCGCGACGAAGGCTCGTGATCGAGAAGACGCGCTGCGCGATCGATCACCTCGCCGACGACGAGCGACTCCTCGACGCTCGCGAGACCGGTCGCGAGCGCCATCCGTGCGTTCGGAATGTGGCGGCGTAGCGCGAGCGCGCAGCGGGCGGCGTGCGCAGCTTGATCGGTAGCGCTCCCCTTGCCAGTCACTGTGACGACGAGCGAGCCGTCGGCAAGACACTCGTACTCGGCGCTGAACGGCGCGACGACCGTGCTGACGTCGTAGGTCGCCTCGACGGTCGCACCGTGCATCGTCGGTGCGCGCGCCGCATCGGCGTCGAGCAGATGATCGTTCGCCGAGGCCATGACGACGCTGACGAGGCGTCGCTCGCCCCGTGTGAGACCGCGGAGATCGCCCGTCTCGGAGCGTGGACGCGGAGGCTCGCTGCTCAGCGTTTCGCCGGTGAGCTTGCCGAGCTCGCGCGCGAGCGAAGTGCCATCGGCGGGTCGGCTCTGCGCGTGCTTCGAGAGCATGCGCGCAAGCATCGCGTCGACGAGCGGAGGAATGTCCTTCTTGAGGGTGCTCGCGCGCGGCGCGTCCTCGAGGAGAATCTTCGCCAGCAGCGCGGCCACGTTGTCGCCCACGAAGGTCGGTCGTCCGACGAGGCACTCGAAGAGCACGCAGCCGAGCGAGAAAACGTCGGCGCGCGCGTCGATGTCCTTCTCGCCGCGCGCTTGCTCGGGCGCCATGTAGCCCGGTGTGCCGATCATCACGCCGGTCCGCGTGGGTCCGCCGCTGAACGCGGCGCCGGCACCCGCCATGCGCGCGATGCCGAGGTCGACGAGCTTCACCTGCTGGATGTCACCATCGGGCAAGAAGATGTTGCTGGGCTTGATGTCGCGATGGACGATTCCGCGCTCGTGCAGCGCGCCGAGCGCCTCGGCGACACGGCGCCCAAGCGCGACGGTCTCGGGAACATCCAAAGCTCCGCGCGCGAGGCGCTCAGCGAGATCCTCGCCGTCGAGCCACTCCATCGCGAGGTAGGGCCGGTTCGTGGGCGTGATGCCGTGCGCGACGTAGCGCACCACGCGCGGGTGACTCAGCTCGGCGAGGAGCTGCGCCTCTCGTTGGAACCTTTCGATGTCACGTTGCAGCGGGAAGGTGTGGTGAAGGATCTTCACCGCGACCGGTCCGCCGGTAAGACGGTCGCGCGCCTTGTAGACCTCGCCCATGCCCCCCGTGCCGATCAAGCGCTGGATCTCGAAGCGATCCGACACGACCAGCCCGACCGACATGGAGCCGAGTCTAACGCGCCCGCGCGGCGCTCTGCGACATTACGGGCGCACCGCCTCCGCAAAACCCTCGGCGTCGAGCGTGTTCAGCACCTCGCCACGACGCACACCACCGCGGCGCGCGATGCCCACGCCGAACCGAACGTTGCGCAGCGCACGGGTCGAGTGCGCGTCCGTCGAGATCGTGAAGCGGATGTTGCGTGTGCGCGCGGCTCTTATCCAGCGCGGCTCCATGTCGAGCCGGTAGGGGTCACCGTTGATCTCGATCGCGGCGCGCGACTCCGCCACCGCGTCGAGCACCTCCTCGACCCGGCACGCGAAGGGCGCGCGGCGCTGGAGCAGACGCCCGAGCGCGTGACCCCATATTTTGAAGACCGGTTGCCGCATGGCAGCGACGAGCCTCTGGGTCATCGTGTCTTCGTCCATCTTCATCTTCGAGTGCACGCTCGCGATGACGACGTCCATCTGCTCGAGGATCGCGTCCGGGTAGTCGAGGGCACCGGAGTCGAGGATGTCGGACTCGGTGCCGCGAAGGATCTTCACCTTCACGTTCTCTTGCACGCGATCGATCTCGTCCCATTGCCGCTTCAACCGATCGAGCTCGACACCACCCGCGTAGTGCGCCGCCGGCGAGTGATCGGTGATGGTGATGTACTTCATGCCGAGCGCGTCCGCGGCGAGGGCCATTTCTTCGATCGTGTTCTTACCGTCGGAGTACTGCGTGTGGCAGTGCACGAGCCCTTGCACGTCGGCGAGCGTGACGAGATCGTCTGCCAGCTCGCCCGCGCGCGCGGCTGCCACCTCGCCCAGGCCTTCGCGCAGCTCGGGCACGATCATCTGCAGGCCCACCGAGGCGTAAAGCTCAGCCTCCGTCGCCGTTCGTAGCTCGGTCGTCGAAGCGGCGGCGAGCGCCTCGACCTCTTCGACGTGACGTGCGGAGCCGGTGGCGCGAAGGAGCGCGAGGCCTGCGACGTCGGGCGGCGCGACGACGACGCGCGCGCGGGCTCCGCCGCCGAGACGCGCGATCGCAAAGTCGTCGCCGCGCTCGATCACCTCGGCGATGGCGCCGAACAGCTCGAAGCGATCGAGAACCGATTTTGCGTCGCTGCTCGAGACGACGACGTCGATACCGTCGACGAGCTCGGCCGCGCGCCGGATGTCGCCCGCGATCGTCGCTTGCTGCACATTTGGCCCTTCGGCGAGAAACGCGGCGAGACGGTCGGCCACCTCTTCCGCTTCGACCAAGAGCAGCCGCTCCTCGACCTGGCGACTTTCGGCGATGCCTTGCAAAATCTTTTGCTCCGTCTTCTGTCCGAAGCCCTTCACGCCACGCACTTTGCCGGCGAGACATGCCGCCTCGAGCTCGGCGACGCTCGCGATGCCGAGCGCCTCGTGCAGCATGCGCATCTTGCGAAGGCCGAGGTGTGGCACCTCCGCAAGCTCGAGCGCGCCTGGCGGTAGCTCGCTCCGCATCTTTTCGAGCATCGGCGACGTGCCGGTCTCGTGAAGCTCGGTGATGTGCTTTGCGAGGGCGTCGCCTATCCCCTTGGTCTCGGTCAAACGACCTGCGCGGACGAGCTCGCCGATGTCCTCGCGCAGCTGCTCGACCGCACGCGCGCCACCGACGTACGCACGCGCCTTGAACCGATCAGCCGGCGCGCCGCCCAGCTCAGCCCTCAGCTCGAGCAGCTGCCCGATCTCGCGGAGGGCGTTGGCGATGGCGAATTTGTCGAGCACGGCGACCACCCTATGGGATGCCCCGAAGAGCGCCGCTGTCTCAAACGGTGCGGAAAGTTCGCGAAATCGGGGGTGATCGTGCGAGCGTTCGAGGAATGCGGCTCCCTCTCGTCTTCCTTCTCGGCTTCGCCGCTTGCGGCGGCGGCAAGACACCGCCCGCGACCGTCCCCCCCACCGACGTCGACGCCGGCGGCTCGGCGGTCGGCAGCGAGCTCGGCCCCCCACCGGGCGACAGCGATCTCGCCACCGCGTCGAGCGACGCAGGCGCCACCCCGACCCCCGCGAGCACGGGCACCGTCGCGAGCCAGTTCTCGGACACGAAGGCCGCCCCCGATCAGGACGATTGCAGCAAGTCCGCCGTCCCTTACGAGGAGAAGGTTCGGCCGATGTTCAACGCTTGCTACCAGGAGGGGAAGAAGAAGAACAAAGACCTCCAAGGCGTGATCAAGATCACGATCGCGGTGAACACCCTCGGCAAGGTGACCTCGCAGAAGCCCGATCCGTCGGAGCTCGGCGACAGCGTCGTGAGCTGCATGGTGGCAGCGGTGAAGAAGACACCGTTCGAAGGATCCGCCTGCAAGGGCAAGACAATCGTCGTGGGTAAGACCTTCGGCAAACCGGGGAGCAACTGATGAACGATTCGGGTTCGATGAAGCGTTTCACTGCCGAAGGCATCGGAACGTTCGTGCTCGTGTTCGGAGGCTGCGGAACCGCGGTGCTCGACGCAAAGCACGTAGGCGTTCTCGGCGTCTCGCTCGCGTTCGGTCTCACGCTCCTCACCATGGCCTACGCCATCGGTCATATCTCGGGCTGCCACATCAACCCGGCCGTCACCGTGGGTCTCGTGATCGCGGGGCGTCACGACAAGAAGGATCTCGGCGGCTACATCATCGCGCAGGTGCTCGGTGGCGTCGCGGCGGCGGCGTTGCTGTACGCCATCGCGAACGGAATGAGCGGCGGCTACGATCTCCAGAAGGGCGGGCTCGCCGCGAACGGCTACGGCGACCATTCGCCCGACGGCTACAACATGCTCGCGGCGGCGCTCACGGAGATCGTGCTCACCGCGCTCCTTCTCTTCGTCGTGCTCGGCGCGACCGACAAGAAGGCAGCCGTCGGTTTCGCCGGCATCCCGATCGGCCTCGCGCTCACGCTCATTCACCTGATCGGCATCCCCGTGACGAACCTCTCCGTGAACCCCGCGCGCTCGATCGGCCCTGCGTTCATGGTGCGCGGCTGGGCGCTCGAGCAGCTGTGGCTCTTCGTCGTCGCCCCCGTCGTCGGCGCCGTGCTCGGCGCGGTGGTCTACGGCGCGCTGCGCCCCAATGAGAAGGACCCGAAGGAAGCGCTCGCCGACTGAGCTGACGAGGACACGCAACTTGCCGCGGCAGCGGGCGAAGAGCCCGCATGCCGATCGACAACGACCGCCGCGTCCGTGAGCCCGTCGACTTTCAACGCACGAGCGCCCTTGGCGTCGCGCCCTCTCCTCGCGCCGCCGAGGGACTCCGCGCCGGCGGGTTGTCCGAAGGCGCGCAGCAGCGCGTGGTCGACGCGCTCCCGGTCGCACCGGGCTACGCAGAGCTCCTTCGCAACCTCGCGAGCGGAACCCTAGCTGCCGGCGCAAAGGCGGCGGATGTTGCATTCGTCGACCACGCGAAGCGAGAGCTCCAAACGCAGCAGCGCCTCGACGGTTTTCGCGACCGCTTCTCGGGTCCGTACCTCGTCGACGGCAAGAGCGTTCCCGCGCGTCCGATGTTTCGAATGAGCGGAGGCTTCAACGAGCCGAAAATGACGGCCCACCAGAACGAGCTCCACGTCCTCTGCAAGCGTGCAGGCAACGAGGGTGCGGCCGTGGCGGCACGCTACGGACGGCCGACGCCCGAGCAGCTCGTGAAGGTCACTCAGGTCTTGATTGAGGCAGGTAAGCTCGCGCCCGGGAGCGACGACTCGCTGGAGCTTCGGATTCGGCAGATGCAGTGGGAGTGGGGCGTTGGCGTGGACTGCGCCGGTTACACCGAAGGCGCCGCGGCTGCGGCGCGCGACGTCAAGCTGCAGCCCTCCATGGGGGACGCGTTCGCGTCGCTCGCCCTGGATCGGTCGAAGGTGAAGGTCCCGGTGGGGGCCATTCGTGCGGGCGATGTGATTCACCTCAATGCCCCGAAGCACGAGCGCGTCGGGCACAACGTCGTCGTCTATGAGCGGAAGCTCGCCGACGACACAACGCGTGCCCTGCTCGGCGCGCGGTCCCCCGACGCGGCGGCGTTCCTGCGCGGAGGAGGCCCGTTTCAGGTGCTCACCGTGGATTCGTCTTGGGGCGCGGGCGAAGGCGCGGACTTCGGTGGATTCCGTCGCGACACCTGGATTTACGACACCGGCACCGAGCGCTGGGGCTACTTCGATCATGGGAGAGGCGGCTTCGGCACCTCCACGATCGGGCCTCATGACGAGCCCTACGGCGGCGCCTTCCGCCCGAAGGGGGCGTCGTGAAGCTCTGGGCCGCGCTGGCGCTCCTGGGCGGGCTTGCCGCGTGCTCGAAGGCCATGCCGCCGGCGCCACGCGCGATCCCGGTCGTCGCGCCCGCCGACGTTCCCGCGATCGCGTCCAGCGTACCCACGCCCGCACTGCCCGTGGCCGAGGCGAAGGCGTTCGTGGCTCGCGAGGTCGTCGCGATCACGCGTCGTAAGGCGATCTCGATCGCGGACGTAGCGCCGGCCCAGCGCGCCTCAGCGTCGATGCCGGGCGGCTCGATCTATGTCTCGGTCGTGCTCGAGGGGGCGAGCGCTCTCGCGCCGGGCACGCCCATGATTTTCGAGTGGGACGTCGCGGGCAAGCGGGTCGTCGCAGAGAAAGCGCTGTTGCCGAGGAGCCGCGACGAGCACGTGCAGGTGCTGCGTCTCGCCAGCACGAACGATCGCATCTACGTCGCGAGCGAATGTTGGGTGCCGGAGTGCGCGGTGCGCCTGACCGTCTTGAATCGGCAGCTCAAGACGATCGGGGCGGCCACTCTGGCGGTGGGAACGGCCGTGTCGATCGATGCGACCGAGGAGCTGGTCGCCGTGGCGGTCGCACAGCACCAGTTGGAGCGACGTCCGCTCGTCGTCGCGTTGCTCGACGCGACCTCGCTGAAGCCGCTCGCCACGAAGGAGCTCGCCGCCAGCGGCGGTTCCACGGCCGGGTTCGTGCGCGCGAGTGCCCTCGACCTGGTCGGCAACCGCCTCTACGTCGCAGGCCGGGCCCTCACGGCATCGGTCCCGCGGCGCGACGACGAAGGGCACGTGATCGGCACGACGAGCGTCTTCGCGTTCGATCTACCGACCTTCACGCTTCGCGCGAGCTTCGAGAGCGCCACCGCCGCCGCCATCGAGCCAGGCCTCTTGGCGCGCGGCAACGAGCTGCTCCTGTTTGCCGGCGACGATCTCTTGGCGCTCTCGGGCGATCTTCGTCCCGTCGACGCGCGCGCGTTGCAAGGCGAGGCGAGCGGCAATGTCGCCGTCGCCATGCTCGGGCCGAACGCGGAGCTCTTCACGGGCGGAACGACAGAGCAACGCAGCGAGCTCTTTCCGGGCTCGGTGTTCCCCTGCACCGCCGCCTGGTCCGCGAGCACCCCCGTCCTCGTGTGCCACTCGGATCACGGGCTTCGCATTGCACGCTTTCGCGAATGAAGCTCAAACGCGCATCTCAAACGCGACAAACAATTGCCAGAATCAAACGCACTTCATGATGCCCGCTGCTTTCCCCTCGATTTCTCGGATTTGGAAAAGCTGTGGATAACCCTGTGGGCAATCGTGTGAACAATAAAAGTGATTGATTGGGTGGTTTTCCCGTTGCGTGAATCGATGGCTTGGTAGATAAAGCGGCCATGAAGTTCGCGACACAACAGTCCGCGAGCTGATTCGAATCGTAGTGGTCGTATTCGGGCGCTGCGGTCGGACCCTGAAGTAACTCAGGGGCTCCTCCTCTCTACGAAACTGGAGAACGAGGACACCGATCGAGCCACTGTCAGCCGTGCTTCCTGCTTGTCAGGAGGGGGCACGAACGGGTGGTCAAAATGGCGCGGGCCTCCAGGCTTGCAACGGATCCTCGGATCTGGCGTGACCTCGAGGTCGGTCGGTCGAAGCATGGCGAGCAATCTCCTCTTCGACGCACGTACTTACGAAACGACCCAAGCACCCTGGTCTTCGGAAAGTCGTCACCCTTCGCGGGGAGGCGGTGGAACGCGGGTCTTGGTCGACTCCGGCAGAAACGAAGAGAGGCTCCAACCTCTCCTAGTCCTGGGAGTCGACGACATAGGGTGCTCGGAATCTCGAAGAGGAGGGGAACACGCGCTACTTCGTCTCATCGGAGCACCGATGACCGAAACGCGGGTCCTTCACTCAGGGATTACCGGCCCATGCTGCTCATCGAAGCAATTCGGCGGGCTCCCCTCTTTTCCCAGCTGGCCAGACCATAGGCATCAGCTCCCGGCACCGAAAGGTACGGCACGTCGCCCGCGAGGGACGGTGCGGAGAAGAACGGCAGACGGCATGGCTCTTCAGCTCTTCGAAGTTGCAAGACTTCGAGCCGAGCAAACGTGGACAGGGGCGACAGCCTCGCATGGAAGAGGATCGACGGCTCACGGGCGTGCCCGCGTGTCGGAATCGTGTTGCAGAGATCGGTGGTTTGAAATCGCGGCTCAGAGAAGCGCAGAGACGGCCTGCCCCCCGGGTAGATGTCGCTCTTTGCGTGGGCGGGAGCTAGACCTCGAGGTGACAACCTCGGACTTTGCGTCGCAAGACGTAGGAGCCCGAGCGCTTCGAGTGACAGGGCGATGTTTCATCGGACCAACCCACTCCAATTGGTGGGGCTCGCCGGAAGACTCCGGATGGTGAGCAAGAGGGATCGATGACCCGCTGGATAGCTCCAGCAGGCACTACCGAAGGAAGGCTCCTGGGCTCGTTACGCGGCTTTCATCCTTCACGGGGATGAGGGCAGCACGCAAGCCTCGGCCTCGGTGTGAAGCTCGTGGATCGTCTGAGAGGACGGCGCGAGAAACACAGCGGGGCGACACAGGTGCCAGAGGCCAAGATCGAAACGTATTTCGCTTACTCGAGACATGCAGGAACGAAAGTTCCGGGGCGATAACCCCCATCGAGAAGCGTCGATCCGGCCGAAGCGAGCTTGGACGTCGTGAAACGTCAGGCTCCTCATCTCAGAAATGGCGAAAGCCAAAATCCGAGAAGAGAACCGAGAACGCGGGTTGGCGATTGGATAGGTAGTAGGTGGCAGAAGTCGGTCGGACGCAACTGCGGTACGGAATCGAAAAACCGATCCCGTACCTAGCCTGACGGAAGTCTCGTAACGCTCTGACAAGCGCGCGGGATGGAGACAGGGCGAAACAGTGCGCCATGCCTCGATGCGAACCAAACAGCTCGCAGAAAAGGCAGATCTCGTACTTCGAAAGAAGTGCGTGTCCGAACACGACGGAAGGCGTTCCGGTCTGTTTCAGCCATCATCCCTCACCGGGTGCTGGCGAGACGGATCTACATTCGCGGGTGCTTGTTCCGGGTGGAGCCGGAGGCAGTGCACGTGAACGAGACAGGGACGTCAGAGGTGGGAATCGCCGTAACGGCAAAGGCTCCTCCAGCTCGCAAAGCGCGGGGGGTCGAGAGTTCCGACAACGCGGGTTCGGGCAACCGGATCAAGCAGTCGACATGGAGCTTCCGAGCTCTGAACCGCCGAGGGCACGTCCACCAAAGCAGGCAACGGTTAATAGCCGCGCCCACGTCTCCGTATGGATCCAGGCAGCGCGAACTGCACTGGGTCTCGAGCGCCCTACACCATCCCGCTTGATGCACGACTCCTTCCGTTCCCGCGACGAACGAGACAGGAAAATCGTGAGGTCCTTCTATCCGGCTTCGCGCCGGACGAGCCACCCCGAATAGGAAGTGTGGTCTCGCAAGGACAAGTGAGCTTCCGCGAAGGCGACCTGGGCGACCAGGCCGCCTTCGTGCTTTTTGTGTTTCGTGCTTTTTGTGGCCCGAAACCCGAGGGCGACTAAGTTGATCCCCGTGGACCACGTCGACCTCGAAACGCTCACGCGCCTCTACGGCGAGCACGTCAAAGATCTCTCGCGCCGCTACGACGAGATCCTCAAAAAGGCAGAGCTCGACGCGGTCGTCATTCACTCCGGCTCGCTCCGGCTGCGCACCGTCTACGACGATCAGTACTGGCCGCTCCGCGCCACGCCCCATTTTCAACACTGGGTGCCGCTCGCCCAACCCGACTGCGCGCTCGTCGTGGTGGCTGGCAAGCCGCCCGTCCTCGTCTGGCCGCACGCCACGAGCATCTGGGAGACGGCGCCTCGGCCCGAGACCGAACATTTCGTCGACGCGCTCGCCATCGAGCGACCGTCGACGCCCGAGACCATCGTTGCCCGCATCAAGGAGCTCGCCGGTGGCGGGCGCGTTGCGTTCGTCGGTGAGGACGAAGCGCGCGGCATCGCCTGGGGCTTCGGCGATCGCATGAACGCGCCCGATCTGCTCGGGCCGCTCGATCGCCTGCGCTCGAAGAAGACGGGGTACGAAGTGCTGTGCCTCGCGGAGGCGAACCGCCGCGCCGCGCTCGGCCACAAGGCCGTGGTCGAAGCCTTTCGCACGAAGCACCACTCCGAGCTCGATCTCCACCTCGAATTTCTCCGCGCGACCGAGCAGGACGACGCCGAGACGCCGTACAAGAACATCATCGCCATCGGCGAGAGCGCGGCGGTCCTCCACCACGTCGACTACAAGAAGCGCGCGACCTCACGCGATCCCGAGTCGCTCCTCGTCGATGCGGGGGCCACGTACCAGGGCTATTGCTCCGACGTCACGCGCACCTGGCTCAAAGGCAACCTCGCGACGAGCGCGACGCTCTCGGCGTTCGGCGCGATCGTGTCCGGTCTCGAAGCGATGCAGCAGCGCCTCTGCGCCGCGGTGAAGGTGGGCAACGGCTACGAGAAGCTCCACGAAGAGTCGCACCGTCAGGTCGCGGACATCCTTCGCGAGGTCGGCATCGTCAACACGTCCGCCGAGGAGACCGTCGAAGTCGGCATCACGCGCGCCTTCTACCCGCACGGGCTCGGTCATTCGCTCGGCCTGCAGTGCCACGACGTCGGCTGCGCGCTGATCAAGCCGAAGCCCGAAAACCCGTACTTGCGCAATACATCGATGATCACGCCCGACCAGTGCTTCACCGTCGAGCCGGGCATTTACTTCATCGAAGGGCTGCTCGGACCTCTCCGTGAGTCGTCCGCTGCGACCGCGATCGACTTCCGCCTCGTCACCGAGCTCTCGGTCCTCGGTGGGGTGCGCATCGAGGACGATCTCGTGGTCCTCGACGAGTCGTCATCTGTGGCCGTGCGCAACCTCACGCGCGAGCACCTTCCGCTCGGTGGCGGCAGCCTCTGACCTTCGAACGCGCGATCACGGAGATTCGGAGCCAAGACAATGGCATCGACGTCCTTCGGCTGATCGAGCTCGTCGTCCTTCTGGCCGCGGCGGTCATCGTTCCCCTCGGGCTGTGGGCGCAGCGCAGTCGAACCGGACAGCCCGATGCCTTCGAGCGCGTGTTGACGCGCACATTTCCGGTCGTCGGAGTCGCACTCGTCGCGGCGGTGCGCTGGCCGGGGACGCCGGTCGCCTTTCTTCTCGCGTCGCTCTACGTCGCGGCCTGCGTCGGAGTCGCTGCGATCGGCTTGCGTCGGCTTGCGCGTCGCAGCCGCTTTCGACTCGAAGA
>CAXSGV010000013.1:22456-29607 GCA_964236615.1 uncultured Polyangiaceae bacterium | reverse complement strand
CACGATGCCCGAGGCCGAGCGAAGGACCCGCATGGAGGCCCTGCGCGCGCGCGTGAGCCGCAACGACGTGCACCGCTGGGCCGAGACGTTCGTCGACAAGCTCGAGGAGCTGCCGCGATCGACTGGTGCCGGCGTGCACGTTTCGCCACCCGAAGAGATCGCCGAGCTCGTGCAGCGCACACGCGAGGCGCCGAACGTCGCGATGCTTCTCGACTACGACGGGACGCTGCGTGATCTCGTGAGCACTCCGGAGCTCGCCACGCCACCCGACGCTCTGAAGGAGCTTCTTCTCGCCCTGTCGCGGCGCCCGGGCATGGAGGTCTACGTCGTCAGCGGCCGCTCGCGCGAGTCGCTGGAGCAGTTCGTCGGCAACTTACCGATCGCGCTCTGCGCCGAGCACGGGGCGTGGTTTCGCCCGATCGGCGGCGAGTGGTCGATGCTGCGCGAGGTCGTGCCCGGTTGGAAAGAATCGGTGCGCCACATCCTCGAAGAGTTCACCGACCGCACGCCGGGCTCGCGCGTCGAAGAGAAGTCATCGACCATCGCCTGGCACTACCGCACCGCCGACGAAGAGTTCGGGCCGGTGCAGGCACGCGAGCTCGCGGTCCACCTGATCGATCTGCTGACGAACACGCCGGTCGAGGTCATTCAAGGCGACATGGTGGTCGAGATTCGCCAGCAAGGGATCCACAAGGGGCTCATCGTCGACAAGGTGATCCGCGATCGACAGGAGGCAGGCGGCGCTCCGCTGCTGCTCGTCGCGCTCGGCGACGACCGCACCGACGAGGACACCTTCGCGGCGCTACCCGAGGACGCGATCGCGCTTCACGTCGGACCCTCGACCAGCCACGCGCGCTACCGGCTCGCCGATCCTCGCGCCGCGCTCGCCTTCCTCGAACAGCTCCTCTGAGCGGCGGCTGATCTCAGGCGCCACTCGGCAGCGGGGCGCGTGCCTTCACCGCGTGTGGCGGGGTCGGCCGCGCCGCGGTCGCGCGGAAGTACGTCGGGAGATCGACGATCTCGTAGCCCACACGTTTCGGCCGTGCGGGATCGTACCGGCGCGCGTGCAGCCACTCGAGCAGCCGAGGCAGGGCCGCCACCGTGGACCATCGGATGTCGTGAAGGAGGACGATGCCGCCGCCCGCGTGATCGATCTGACGCTCGATGCTCTCGACCATCGCGTCGGTGTCCTTTTGCTTCATGTCCTGCGCCTCGATGCTCCAGAGGACGACCTCGGAGCCCCGCGCGGCGAGCGCTTGCTCGGTGAAGCTGTCGAGCTGCCCGAACGGCGGGCGGAAGAGGAGAGGCTTCTTGCCGAGGACGCTCTCGATCGCGCGGTCGCCCGAGTCGATCTGCGCGAGCGCCTCGGTGTGCGGGAGAGTCGTGAGCAGCTCGTGATCGTGGGTGTGGTTGCCTACCAGGTGACCGGCCGCTGCCATCTTGCGCACGACCTCGCGCGTGGCCTCGGCGCGTGCGTCCGTGCCATCGATATACTGCCCAATCAAGAAGAACGTCGCGAGCACGTGGTGTTTATGGAGCGTGCTCAGGATGCGCGGCGTCGTCTCGGGAAAAGGCCCGTCGTCGAAGGTCAGCGTGACGAGCCGTCGCTTGTCCGATTCCTCGTACGCGGGTCCTTGCGCGATCTGCCATGCCGCCGCGATGCTCGCGTTCGGGTTGAGCCGCGGGAACGCGGACGGATCGGGAAGCGCCGTCGGATCGGCGGCGACGTGACTCGGCTCGCTCGCGACCCGAGGAGCTTCGAGAGGAGGGGCGGGCTTCAGCACGGCTTCCCCCATGTCGCCCGGCGGGGGCCTGCGCTCGAACGCGGGAAAAGGCTGCCCTGCGCCGACCCAGCTCCCGAGGAGCAGAGTCACGATCGGCAACCAGCCGCGACCGGAGAGACGCATCGGCCCCGATCGTAGGGAGGGGGCGCTGCACCGGCCAAGTTATGGCCGATTGCTTGCTTCGGGCGCGTGAACCACCGAGCATCGCCAAATGAAAAGCGTACGTCTGGTCTCGCTCCTCGCACTCACGGCTCTCGGCGGTGTCGGCGCCTCCGCCGCGTGCGGTGGCGATGACGCGTCGAGCACCGACCCCGATGCGTCGCTCGAAACCGACGCGAACAACGTGGTCGATAGCTCGAGCGCGGACACGTCGAATGGCGACGCGGGCAGCACCGACGCCGGCGACGCAGCCGACTCCGCGCCGCTCTGCACGGCAACGCCCTGCATCGTCGCGATCGGGGCAGGCGCTCTCCATGCGTGCGCCGCGACGTCGACCGGCGCTCTGTATTGCTGGGGCGCGAATCGGATTGGCGAGCTCGGCTCGGGGACGGTCGTCGACGGCGGGCCGGGCGCGGGGATGATGTCGCCGCCGGGCACCGGTATGCCGACGCTCGTGCCGGGCGCAGCGGCGGCGAACATGCTCACGGGCGGCGGCGTCTACAACGTTCCTCAGTTCGCATCCTCGTGCATGCGCGCGACGACAGGGGGCCTCGTCTGTTGGGGCGGCGATCCCGCCGGTCAGCTCGGTCGCAACCGCGACGCGGCCATCCTCTTCGACTACACGCCGCAACCCATTCCCGCGCCTGTCGTCGGACTCGCGAACGTTTCGTTCCTAGGCACCGGAGGCCTTCACAGCTGCGCGGTGCAGGGCAACGATCTCCTTTGCTGGGGTGACAACGAGTACTTCCAGCTCGGGCATCCCCAGGTCGATGCCGCCATGCCTATCGACAGGGTCCCCGTGCTCACGGCCATGCCGGTTGGTCGCCGCGCCACGCGCGTCGCGGGCGGGTACCTCCACACGTGCGCGTTGCTCGACGACGGAACGGTTGCCTGCTTCGGCCGCGACGAGTCACGACAGCTCGGTCACGACGTCGATGCGTCAGGCAACCCGCGCGTCTCCGACGTGGTTCCGACAATCGTGCCCGGCGTGGCCGGAGCGACCGACATCACCGCCGGCTACCAACACAGCTGCGCGGTCGCGAACGGCCAGGTGCTTTGCTGGGGCGGCAACACCTACGGTCAGCTCGGTCGCACGGTCGACGGTGGCTCGACCGCCGAGGCGCTTCCCGTCGCACTACCTGGCGGAGCGACAGCCGCACGCGTGGTCGCCGGGGCTGAGCACACCTGCGCGATCCTCTCGAACCGCACGGTCGCGTGCTGGGGCAACAACACGCGGGGCACCGCCGGCAATGCGGACGCGAGCGCGTTGCAGGGCTCCGTTCCCGCGCTCGTGCCCGGACTGACCAACGTCCTCGCGCTGGCGAGCGGCGTCGGCAGGTTCACGTGCGCGCTCATCGAAGGCGGTACGGTGAAGTGCTGGGGCGACAACTCTTCGGGCCAGCTCGGCCTTGGCTCACCCGACGCCGCCGGCGATACCTTGGCGCATCCGACGCCAACGCCGGTCGTCTTCTGAGAGTGCGCTTCTGAGTGTGGGCTTCAGTAGATTCCAGGATCTTCCGCGCGCTCGGCCCACGCGCGCGGACGAAGCGATCCGGGGTGCGGCGCGCCGTCGCCCACCCAGGGTGCAGCAAACGCGTCGCGCACCACGAGCTCCGCGAGCTTCCCGCGCGGCGAGAATCCCCACTCCGCTTCTTGCGATACGTCGTCGGGATCGGAGTAGACGCGCCATACGAAGAAGCCGGCGAAGTCGGGCTCGTCAAGGAGGGGAGCGAGCAGCGCGTGGTACGCCGTCGCCTGCGCTTCTTCGTCGACCTTCACGTCCGTCATCTTGTCGGGCCACTCCCACGGGCGAATCGCTGGATCGACGCGCGTCGTGTACCCGATCTCCGTGAAGAGAACCGACTTGTGCCAGGCCTCGCCGAGCGCGTGGACCTTCTCGCGGATCTGCACGCCGCCCGTCCGGAGCGCCGCCAAGGGCGCGCCCTCTTTCTCAGCGAGCGGATAGAACGCGTTGATGCCGATGACGTCGAGGTCACCGAGGATGACGGTCTGATCCACGTCGTCCCAGTTTGCGGAGTAGGTGAGAAGACCCTTGTAGACCGCACGTAAATCGCGAATCACGGCGGCGAAGCTGGGCGCGCGGCTCGTCGTGACCCACGATCGCAGCTCGACACCGGCGGAGAACATCTCGACCTTCGTCTCCTCGGCGACCTTCGCCCACGCAATCGCGAACGCGCCGTAGCTCTTGCCCCACGCCGCCCAACCTTCGTCGGTCTTCGGATCGATGAGCGCGCGCCATTGGCCCGACTCGACCCAGAGGTGCGGCACCAGCATCACCTTCAGGCCGCGCGCATGCGCCATGTCGATCGCACGGCGAATGGCCGCGCGGTTTTGCTCGAATGGAGTTTCGAAGGTGAGATCGACGCCGCGCCCCTCGAGGCTCGCAACGCGCCCGAACGGCGTGATGGCAACCCACTCTGCGCCCGACGCGCGCGTCTCCGCGAGCGTGCGATCGTAGGCCGGGGTGCCGTAGCCCTTCTCGGGGTGGTAGCCGTTCTCGATCGGACCGACGGTGATGCCGCGCACGCCGCGCAGGCCTGCGCTCTTCCATGCCGAACCTTCCGCCGTGAGAACAGGCGTGCGCTCGACCTTCGCATGCCCCATCGCCGAGGTCACCGCGAGAGCCAGCGTCGCGCCGAGGAACGCCGCTCTCACAAATCCACCGCGAGGCCGAGGCCGCTGCCGATGCGCCACCACGCGCCGGTCGTGTCCACGGGTGCGGTGCGCGCGCCGGAGAACGCGGGGTGGAGCTGGAAAACGACCGGCGAAAGAACGACGCGAAGCGCAGGCACGATCGAATACGACGCTTCGAGCGACGCATGGCCGAGCACACGCGCGCCGAAGGAGGGGCTGCACGTCGGCGTGAAGACTTCGCCGCCGGCCTCGCTCCCCGTGAGCGTGTCGAGGCCGATGCCGAGCTCGCCGCCGAGGCGCGTTCTCGCGCCGAGACGCAAACCGCCGCCAATGACCGCGAGCGCCGACAGATCCTGCGCCACGAAGGAGGGGGGCAATATGCATCCCGTTGGCGAAGGCTCGACGACCGTGCCGCTCCTCCAGCGATCCTGCGTCCATCCGAAGCGAACGCCCGCGTGGACGAAGCCGCTCGACGAAGACACGAACGCGTACCTGACCGCGAGGTGGAGTGCAGGCGCGAGCGGCGCGGCGTAATCCGACAAGCGCGGCACGAAGTAGCCACCCTCGAGGGCGATCGAGAAACGGCGTTCGGCACGAATCACTTCCGGATTGGCCGGTACCTTGTCGCGCGGGTCGCCTTTGGTGACGTCCTCGTCCGTGGGCTCGAGCGTCGCGGTGACGATCACGGCACGTCCGAACTTCGCGTCGATCTCGGTTTCGTACTCGCCCGCGCCGCGCTTCTCGACGCGGATCTTGTGCGACCCCGGTGGCACCGAAACCGAGAGCGGCGTCGTGCTCGATCCACCGACGCGGCGCCCATCGACGAGGACGATGCCCCCTGCGGGCGAGCTGTCGATCGACACCGTCGAGTGGCGCCCGCGAACCTCGCCGAGCTCCTTGGTCGCCTCCGCGCGCTCTTGGGTCGAGAGGTCTTGCTGGGCGAGGTACTCCTTGATGGCATCGATCTCTTCTTCGGGCTCGTCGAGCTTCTTGTGGCACCGCGCGATGTTCCAGAGCTCACTCGATGGTGCGCCGAGGCGGTAGGCCTCCGTGAAGAAGCGAATGGCGTCGCGGTAGCGGCCGTCCTTGAACGCGCGCACGCCGAGCGCATCGAGCTCACGGGCACGCACGAGATCCGGGGTCTTGCTGCGCTCCTCGGCGCGCGCGACTTCGGAGTAGGTCGCCGCACCGACCGAAGTCGCGATCGCGCAGGCGAGCGCAGCGACGAGGGAACGGTGCGGCCTCACGAAAGGAGGAGGATACCGTCAGGCGCTGACGAGGACGATTTTCGTGACCTCGGGCGGCGCGCCAACGCGTGTGGGCGGGCCCGCGACGCCGAACCCGCGGTTGACGTAGAGGGTCGAACCAAGTCTTTCGTAGCGCCCGGCCACGAACTCCATGAACATTCCCGCGGGGGAAAAACCGGGATTTACCTGGCCGCCGTGGGTGTGGCCACTCAGCTGGAGCGCGACCTGCCCCTGGGCTTCCGTGAAGAAGCGCGGCTGGTGGGCGAGCAGAATCCGTGCGCGATCGGGAGGAGCCGCGGCAATCGCGCGACTGAGCGAGGGTCCCTCGCCGCCCGCCTTTTCCGCCACGAGGTCGTCGACGCCGAGGAGCGCAAAGCCGCCTCCGTCGTCGGGGCGGATGTGGAGCGCCTGGTTCACCAGCGTCTTCACCCCGGCCGCTTGCAGCCCGCGCAGCACTGCGCGCGCGCCGGTGTAGTAGTCGTGGTTGCCGACGATGGCGACGACGCCGTCGCGTGCGCGCAGGCGGCCGAGGCTGCTCGCCATGAGCGGGATGAAGTGCGGATCGTAGTCGACGAGATCGCCGGTCGCGACGATGAGATCGGCCCGCGTCTCGAGCACGCGCGAGAAGCCCTCGGCGAGCTCACGCTCACCCACGAAGAGCCCGACGTGGATGTCCGATATCTGCGCAATCGAGTAGCCGTCGAGCACGCGTGGGAGACCGGGGATCTTGACGACCACCTCCTCCATCGCAAAGGCGTGACGGCCGCGCACCATCCCCCAGCCGAGGACCGTCGTCGTCGTGCCCAGGATCGCGACCCCGCCGATCCGCTCGATGGCGTCGCGCCGCGAGATCGTGCGCTCGGCGGCCAAGGTGTCCGCGGCAATTGGCGGCTCGGGCTCGGGCTCGGCCGACTGCGTCCCCGGGAGCCGCTGGGGCAACAGCAGCATCGCGCCGCGAAGTAGCGCGAGCGGCACGGCGCCGAGGAGGACCACCATGAGCTCGATCATCCCGAAGGCGAGGATGCGCGGGGTGATCGCATCGCGGAGGCCAAGCGCGGCGTAGCGCGACAGCGGCGTAATCAGCGTGATCACCACGGCGATCCACAGCACCAGGCGGCGGCGGCGCGCGAGCGGCGCGAAGACGCGCATCGCCCAGTTGGCGACGAGCCAATGCGCGCAGCCGCTCACGACCACCAAGAAGAGGCTGAACAGAATGGCGATCACCAGGCCCTAAGTGGTGGTGAACACTTCAGACGGTCCCAGCATTCCAGATGCCAGAGACGACGCGCTCGATGCGCCCATAATC
>CAXSGV010000013.1:13880-22403 GCA_964236615.1 uncultured Polyangiaceae bacterium | reverse complement strand
GGACCTGGACCTGATCGGCTTCGCCCGCAGCATCGGCACCCCCGTCGAGGGCGAGCTTCGGCTCGAAGTCGCGCACGTCGGCCATCAGCGTGGGGATCTCGCCCGACGCGATGTAAGGCGGGTTGGCGACGACGACGTCGAAGGTGGCGCCAGCAGCGCAGGCCGCAAACAGATCGCCTTGCACGAAAGACAGGTTGTACGCACCGAGACGAAGCGCATTGTTGCGAGCGACGGCGAGCGCGTCGGGGCTCAGGTCCGTCGCCACGACCGAAGCGGTCGGACGCTCGCGTGCGAGTGAGACCGCGACGCAGCCACTGCCGGTGCAGAGATCGAGAGCGCGCATCGACATCGAAACGCGACGGCTGCGAAGAAGCGCGACCTCGACCAGCGTCTCGGTGTCGGGACGCGGAACGAGCACACGACGATCGACCTTGAAGGTGCGCCCGTAGAACTCGCGCTCGCCGCGAAGGTAAGCGACCGGCTCGTGCGTCCGGCGCCGCTTCACGAGGTCGCGAAACTTGGCGAGCTCGTCGGGGGCGAGCGGCTTCTTGCCCTCCATCACGAGACCAATGCGCGTGGTTCCGAGCGCGAACGCGAGCAGCACTTCGGCGTCGAGGCGCGACGACTCGATCTTCCGCGCGTGAAAATCGTCGGCCGCCCACCGAAGGACGGCTTCAATCGTCCATTCGTTCACTTTTGGACGAGCGTGTCGTCGAGCGCGTTCTCACGGGCGTTCTTCACGACTTCCTCGACCTCGGAGCGGATGCGATCGAGCACGCCTTGCGTCGTCGCCTCGAAACGCATGACGAGCACCGGCCCGGTGTTCGATGCGCGAACGAGACCCCACGCGGGCTCGTTTGGCGTACCGAACGAGACGCGCGCGCCGTCGATGTCGATGACGTCGCGGCCCGCCTCCTTGTAGTGGCGGGTCACGGCGCGCACGACGCTGAACTTCATCTCGTCGGGGCAGTCGACGCGAAGCTCCGGCGTGCTGAACGTCGCCGGGACGTCGGCCAGCATCTCGCCGATGGTGCGCGGATCACGCGAGAGGATCTCGAGAAGGCGCAAGCTCGCGTACACCGCGTCGTCGTAACCGAAGTAGCGATCGGCAAAGAAGAGGTGGCCGCTCATCTCGCCGGCGAGGAGCGCGCCCGACTCCTTCATCTTCGTCTTGATGAGCGAGTGACCCGTCTTCCACATGATCGGGTTGCCGCCGTGCTTGGCGATGTCGTCGTAGAGCGTCTGCGAGCACTTCACCTCGCCGAGGATCGACGCGCCGGGGTGCTCGCGAAGAAGCCCGCGCGAGAAGAGGATCATCAGCTTGTCGCCCCAGATGATGTCGCCGTTGGCGTCGACGGCGCCGAGACGATCGGCGTCCCCGTCGTAGGCGATGCCGACGCGCGCGCCGGTTTCGCGGACGCGATCGATGAGCGCCTGCATGTTGGCGGGCACCGTGGGATCGGGGTGGTGGTTCGGGAAGGTGCCGTCCATGTCGCAAAAGAGCGGATCGGGATCGAGCCCGAGCGCGCGCATGGTGGCGAGGGCGAGGGGACCGCCGGATCCGTTGCCGGCGTCGACCACGAACTTCATGTCGGTGGTCGCGAGCGAGATCGATTTCTTGAGATGATCGATGTACGCGCCGGTCACGTCGACGGGCTCGGACGCGCCCTTCGCGTCGCTGGGGAAGACTGCGTCTTGGAGCGTGCCGCGGAGCTTCTGGATGTCCTGCCCGTAGAAGCTGCCCTTCCCGCGCATCATCTTGAAGCCGTTGTCCTCACCGGGGTTGTGGCTGCCGGTGATCATCACGCCGCCGTCGGTGTCGAGGCAGTGCACGGCGAAGTAGAGGAGAGGCGTCGGCACGATGCCGATGTCCATCACCTTCATGCCGACGCGCGTGAGCCCTTCGATCAACGCGTCGTGCAGGCGCGGGCTCGAAATGCGGCAGTCACGTCCGAGCGCGAGCCGCGTGAACCCGTCTTGCTTGGCGAGCGCGCCGCCGAGGGCACGGCCGAGGTCGGTGGCGAATGCGGTCGAGAGATCGCGCTCGGCGACACCACGAATGTCGTACTCGCGAAACACATGGGAAGGCACGCTGGACGTAGGAGGCATGGGGGCCCGTACTTTTCGTACGAGTTGGTGCCGTGCGCAAGAGTGAGGTGGTATCGTCGCCCCTCTCGTGGACGCGCTCCCGCCCCCCCCGCCCGCGCAGGCTCCGTTCGTCTACGCCGCAAACGACATTGGTGCGCGCAACGCCGAGGAGCGCGAGCTCTGCGAGCGCGCGAGCTCGACGGACTGGCTTTACCTGGGCGTGCTGTTCGCCTCCGACGTCGGCGCGATCTACCTCGACTCGTGGCACCTGCAGTACGGGACCACGCCCGGCGTTCGCCTGATGGGTCCCTCCATCCTGGGTTTGACGTGGGGCGCGACGCTCGGCGGCGGCTTTCTTGCGCTGCCCAAATGCGACCCGAACTGGATTACGGCCGACCCGCCCGAAGGCGGCGCGCGCTCGTCGACGTGGACGGCGCTCGCGATCGGTCTCCTTGCGGGCGCGACGGCCCCCGTGATCGTCGCGGTGCAGAGCCCTTATTTTCCGCCGCCCTCCTGGGAGACGAGCGAGCGTTCGCTGCGGCTCATTCTCTCCGGCACGACCGGGTTCATCGGCGCGATGATCCCCTACTTGTTGCCGCCCCGCACGTGGCGCGCGTCGAAGGAGCTCGAACGCCTTCGCGCCGGCGCCGATGACCGCGGAGCTTTCGTCACCTACACGCTTCGCTTCTGACTCGACGCCCGTGAGCTCCTTCCGTCGGCCTCGCGGTTGCCGGGCTTCACGGTCTTTCTTCCCCTGGCGTCGACGCGGAGGAAGGCAACGAGCGCCTCGAGCTTTGGCGCAACGTGGGCGCGGGTCGGGTAGTAAAGGAAGTGTCCGGGGAACGGCGGACAGAAGTTGCCGAGCACGCGGACGAGGCGCTTGCCCTCGATCTCGCGCTCGACCATCGACTCGAGCAGGTAGGCAAGCCCGACTCCGTCGAGCGCTGCCCGGACCATCAGCTCCGCGTCGTTGCACACGATGCGGCCCTTCGTAGCGACGACGAAGTCCTTTCCGCGCTCGGCGAACTCCCACTTGTAGACATCACCGCCGGCGATGCGGCGGTAGCTCACGCATTCATGCGCGTGGAGGTCACGCGGGTGCTTCGGCTCGCCGCGAACCGCGAAGTACGAGGGGGATCCGACGACCGCCGCGCGCTCGTCGGCACTGATCCGCACGGCGACCATTTCGCGGTCGAGCGACTCGCCGAGCCGTATTCCAGCGTCGAAGCTCCCCGCTACGATGTCCGAGAACCCGTCGTCGATCACGACGTCCAAGTGAATGTCGGGGTACTGCGCGAGGAACGAGGCGAGCCGTGGTTCCAAAAACCGACGGCTGGCGACTCGCGGAACGTTGAGACGTAGGGTTCCGGCGGGCCGATCGCGCAGCTCGTCAAGCGAAGCGAGCGATGCGCGAACGTCGTCGAGCGCCGGCTTCAACCGCGCGAGAAGGCGCTCCCCTGCCTCGGTCAAGCCGACGCTCCGCGTGGTGCGCTGGAGAAGCCGCACAGCCAGCCTTGCCTCGAGTGCGGTGATCGCTTGGCTGACCGCCGATGGCGTCACACCGAGGGATGCCGCAGCCGCCGTGAAGCTACGTTTCTCGGCGACGACGACGAACAGCGAGACGCCAGCCAGGTCGTCGGGGATCATTTAGCCCAGCTTACCAACATATCAATATTCCCCCTGTAGATCGGTGGATTGGCGCGGCCTAGATTCTCGACGCACGCCGCGCAGCGCGGAACGCAGAAGGGAAAGAGCCCATGTCGCATGCAAAGCAGTCGAAGTCGTGGTTCATCACGGGGGCATCGTCGGGGTTCGGACGGGAGCTCGTCGACGAGGTCCTCCGGCGCGGCGACCGGGTAGTCGCGGCGGTGCGCGCGCCCGAGTCGCTTCGTGATCTCGACGGTCGCGATGACGTGCTGGTCGTGAAGCTCGATGTCACGAAGCCGAGCGACATCGAGACCGGCGTCCGCACAGCGCTCGCGCGCTTCGGCGCCATCGATGTGCTCGTGAACAACGCGGGCTTCAGCATCGTGGGGGCCGTCGAGGAGACGAGCGACACGGCGTTACGCGAGACGATGGAGACGATGTTCTTCGGGCCGGTCGCGCTCACGCGGGCGGTGCTTCCCATCATGCGCGAGCGTCGTTCCGGGACCGTCGTGCAGATCACGAGCATGGGTGGGCTCACCACCGCCCCAGGCTTCGGCGCATACTGCGCCGCCAAGCACGGCCTCGAGGGGCTGTCCGAGTGCATGGCACAGGAGCTTGCGCCGCTTGGCGTGCGCGTCCTCGTCGTGGAGCCGGGCGCGTTCCGGACGGCGTTGTTCGGCGCACGTTTCCGCCGCATGCCGGCGATGGACGCCTACGCGTCGACGGTCGGTCCAACGCGCGCCTACGCAGAGCAGAACGACGGCGCTCAGGCGGGCGACCCGGCGAAGGCGGCAGCAGCGATCGCCGACGCCGTGGGCTCTTCGTCGATGCCGCTCCGTCTGCCGCTCGGCGCCGACGCCGTCGACGGCATCCGCGAAAAGATCGCGCGCGTGCTCGCAGACGTGGACGCGACCGAAGCCGTCAGTCGCTCCACGATGTTCGGTTCGTCGCCGGCGCTTCCCATGGAGATCGATTGACCTCGCCGCCGCCTCAGACGAAGCGAATCGCCGCGCAGAGGTAGAGCTCGGCGAGGCCACGCAGCGCGTCGATCGGCGGAAGCCCGGCGCGCTCGACGATGGTCGCGATCGTATGCACGCCGTCGACGCGTGCGAGGAGCCAGCTCGCGCGCCGGTTCAACGTGTGCGGCAGCGTGTCGGGCCCGATGGTCGCGCGCGGTACGCGGTCGATCGATCCGCCGAGGCGACTGACGTAGACCTTCCAGAGCTCGCGCGCGCTCATCTCGGCGCACTCGATCGCGTCCTGGTGGTGCGGGTTGCGCGCGAGCACCGTTTGCGCGGCGAGCAGCGCGCCTTCGTAGTCGTTCACTGCGAGAAGATCGATCATGAGCTCGACGCGAACGGGATCGACGACAGCGAGCATCGGCATCGGCGTGCCGGTGGGCAGCGGCGGCGGAAGCGACTTGGTCGCAGGCGGCACGTTGTCGTGCGACGCAAACGGATCGATGACGTCCGGCGGCGAGGGCGCGGCCGACAGTGAGCCGTGCGCGAGGGCGGCCTTGGCCGCAGCGCGAAGGCGTTCGGCGTCAGGCCCATCGTCGACCCAAGAGTCGCGCGCCGTCGGCCCGTTGCCCGATTTGTCTTTGTCCGCCGTCACTACGGTCAGTCTAGGCGAAGCGAGATCACTTTCGCCAGCGCACCCTCCGGCGCGAGCTGGCGCGAGCCTTCGCCCCCTTCATCAACCCCGTCGGAGAAACCGCGCGAGGACCTTCTTTTCGCCCCAGCCCGGAAAGAATGCGACGATCATTGGGTCGGCCGCCGCGATGACGTTGAGGACCTCGCCCTCGCCGAAGCGCTCGTGGAAGACGCGTGACCCACGACGGACCGGCTCGTCGTTGTCGGACGGCGCGTCGTCGAAGTATTCGTTGTCGACGTAGCGCTCGCCCGCTTCGCGTGGCGGCGACGGCCGCTCGGGCGCGCCGCGTGACGACAGCGGACGAATCGGCATCTCGCCCCACGGCGACGCCGACGCCCCCGACGCCGCCGACGACGACGGTGCCGATCGCGCGCGCGGCGGCGGCGGCGACGAAGGGCGGTTCGTCTTCCACGGCAGCGGCTGGAGCTCGCGCGTCATGGTCGGCGGTCGATCGACGAAGGGCACCGGCGCCGTGCCGGCCGCGCGCGTCTGCTTCACCTCGATGGCATCGGCTGGAAGATTCGCGAGGAAGCGGCTCGGCCGTCCCCAGCGCGTGTTTCCGAAGATCTGCCGCGTGCCCGCGTGCGTGAGCACGAGCTTCTTTCGCGCGCGCGTGACTGCGACGTAGGCGAGGCGGCGCTCTTCTTCCATCTCCTCGGGGCCCTGGCTCCCGTCCATCTTCTGGTACGGGAACATGTCTTCCTCCATGCCCGTGAGAAGCACGAGGTCGAACTCGAGTCCCTTCGCGCCGTGCACGGTCATCAGCGTGACCTTGGGCTCGTTCTTCATCTGATCGACGTCGGCCTGAAGCGACACGCGCTCGAGGAATCCATCGAGCGTGGCGGACTCGCCCGCGGCTTGTGCCTCGAGCTCGAAGTCGCGGATCGATCCCACGAGCTCCGCGAGGTTCTCGAGCCGCGCGTCGGACTCGGCGTTGTTCTCGGAGCGAAGCGCCTCGCGGTAGCCGGTCGCGTCGAGCACATCGAGGAGCACGGTGCTCGGCGGCGCGTGCTCGGCCTCGCGCCGCAACTTCGCGAGCAGCTCGCGCACGCCGGCGAGCTTCTTCTGCGCGGCCGCGGCGATCTCGCTGCACTCGGTCACGAACGACAGCGCGTCGTGCACCGGAATCTTTCGCGCGTGCGCGAACGCAGTGAGCCGCAGGATCGTCGTCTGTCCGATGCCGCGCGCGGGCGAGTTCACGATGCGCAAGAAGTCGACGTCGCTCCGCGGATTCACGAGCACACGGAGGTACGAGAGCGCGTCCTTGATCTCGGCGCGCTCGTAGAACTTCGTCCCGCCGACGATCTGGTAAGGCAGGTTCGCGACGCGAAGCCCCTCTTCGAGAACGCGTGACTGCGCGTGCACGCGGTAGAAGACCGCGATGTGCTCGAGGCTCGTGCCCGCCGCGCGCGCATCGGTGATGGCCCGCGTCACGAAAGCCGCCTCGTCGTGCTCGTCGCGCGTGGCGACGACGTCGATGGGCAGGCCCTCGTCGTTCGCCGTCCATAGCTCTTTGGGCTCGCGATCGCGCGAAGGCCCAATGACGCCGAGCGCCGCCTTCACGATGCGCGCGCTCGAGCGGTAGTTCTGCTCGAGCTTCACCACGACCGCGTCGGGAAAATCCTTCTTGAATCCGCGGATATTGCGTACGTCAGCGCCACGCCAGCGGTAGATCGACTGATCGTCGTCGCCGACGACGCACAGGTTCTTGTGATCGCGCGCAAGCGCTCGCAGAAGGCGGTACTGCATCGAGTTCGTGTCCTGGAACTCGTCGACCAGCACGAACTCGAAGCGGCGGCGGATCGCGTTGCCCTCGGGGATGCTCGGATCCTCGACGAGCTTCACCATGCGGCCGATGAGGTCCTCGAAGTCGACCGCGCCTGCGCTCGCGAGGTGCGCCTCGTAGGCCTCGAAGATCTTCACCATCTTTTCGTCGACGTAGGTGTCGATCGCCATGTCGGCGGGCCCGCGCCCCTCCTGCTTCTCGGAGTGGATCTTGGCGAGCGCGGCGCGGGGCGGGTAGCGGCGCTCGTCGAGATCGAGCTCGCGCAAGACGCGGTTCACGACCGCCTTCTGATCCTGCGTGTCGTAGATGATGAAGCTCTTCGGAAGCCCGACCGCTTCCCCGTAGCGGCGGAGCAACTTTGCGCAGGTCGCGTGAAAGGTGCCGACCCAGAGGTCTTTCGCGATGTCGTGGCCGAGCAGCCCGTCGAGGCGCGCGCGCATCTCGCCGGCGGCCTTGTTGGTGAACGTGACCGCGAGGATGCGGTACGGCGGGATGCGCTCGCTCGCTACGAGGTTCGCAACGCGGTAGGTGATGACGCGCGTCTTCCCGCTTCCCGCGCCTGCGAAAACGAGGATGGGACCGCGCACGTGCGCAACCGCTTCGGCTTGCGGAGCATTCAGCTCGGCGAGCGGCGTCGTCACGGCTTGTCGCTCTCGCTCACGATGGGCACCCGGTCGTCCGTTAGCACGAACGCGGGAAGGGTGTCGCCTGACCGTCGTGGGGATCGAGAGGCGAGGTTTCCGTGCGACGATGCCTCTCCATGAGCCGCCAGAAGGTGACGAGACGAGCTCTCCTTCAATCGTCGCTCCTCGTCGGCGCCGCCGATCTGGTCGCCTGTGGCACTGGAGCGAGCCCGACTCCGGGCCCCGCCGTGGCGCTCGCGCAGCCGTTCACCGTTGCCGCGCGTCGGCCGAACGACGGCGGGTACCACTTCATGCACGACCCGGGGATGACCGTGCTCCCGAGCGGTCGCATCCTCGTGGCGGCGCCGTGCTGGCAACGGCCCAACGCCGCGAGCGGAGACATCAGCGGATCGCAGACGTTCGTCACGCGAAGCGAGGACGGTGGGCGCACGTGGACCAACATCGCGACCTTGCCCTACTCGGACGCGTCGCCGTTCGTGCACCGCGGCAAGCTGTACATGTTCGTGCAACCCGCACAATTCTCCGATTTTTCCCTCGTACGCAGCGACGACGAAGGGCGCACGTGGACCCCGCCAAGGACGATCTTCCAAGGCTCGTTCTGGAACTGCGGCTCGCCGATGGTCGAGGACCGCGGCAAGCTCCTGTGGACCGTTCAGATCGGTGGCTTTCAGGGCGGCATCGTCGTCGTCGCCGGCGAACCGTCGG
>CAXSGV010000013.1:9458-13870 GCA_964236615.1 uncultured Polyangiaceae bacterium | reverse complement strand
CCAGCGCCGCGTCCGTCCACGCCGTCGGCGGTCGTGCGCGGGCTCAATCCGGAAGCGCAAGACTGGTGGCTCGAGCCGAACATCGTGTTGGTCAACGGCCGCGTGCGCGTTCTCTTGCGCACGATTCTCGACGGCTACGCGAGCACGAGCCTCGCTGCGGTGTGCGAGCTCGCGTACGGCGCGTCCGGAATGGAGCTCCGATTCGTCCAGCTCGCCGCGATGGCGGGCGGGCAGAACAAATTCTTTCTGATGACGGACCCCGAGACGGGCATGTTCTGGATGCTCTCGAACCTCGCTGCAGACTCACAGGAAATGGTCTTCGACTGGAAGGCCATTCGCTCCCGCGGCTTCTTCAGCGGCGGCGGAAACGATCGACGGTTCTTGATGCTGTCGTACAGCGTCGACGCGCTCAACTGGTTCCCGGCGGGGTGCGTCGCGCGTGCGTCGAATCCGCGGCAGTCCTTCATGTACCCCTCGGCGGCGATCGCTGGCGACGACATCGTGCTCGTCTCGAGAACCAGCGTCGACGGCCGCGATCAGCACGACGCCGATCTCGTCACGTTTCACCGGATCACGGGGTTCCGCAGTCTGGCGATGAACCTCTACCCCGAGGCGTGACGGCCACGCATCACGGTTTGTCGGAGACGCTCAGGGCCGGCGTGCTCAGCTCCGCGTCGCTCGTCGTCTTCGTCACCATGACCGCGACCTCCATACCGAGGTAGTCGGCGGCGTCGCCGGTGTACATGCCGGACACGGGCATCACGCCACGGGGATGGTTGCTCACGCCGACGACGACGTGCTTGTGGCTCGTCGTCTCGCCGAGCGTCGGATCGAAGCCGCACCAACCGTTCTCCGGAAGATAAACCTCGACCCACGCGTGCGTGGCCGCCCGTCCGGCCTCCGACGCCGCGCAGTCGAGGTAACCCGATGCGAAGCGCGCCGCGATGCCCAGCGTGCGCGCGCATTCCATGAAGAGGGCCGCCTTGTCGCGGCACGACCCCGTCGCGAGCGACAGCGTTTCCGCGGGCGTCTGCACGCCCTTCTGCTCACGTCGACGGTAACCGAAGCGTCGATGGATCTCGGCGTTCAACGCCGGCAACGTCGTCGAGACGTCGCCGCGCCTCTCGAACGCGAGGGTCTCGAGAACGAACGCGCGCACCGCGGCGTCGTCGTCCGGAAAAGACGAGGCGAGGTAGGGCGCCGCCATCGAGGCCTCGAGCGGTTGGTACGCGACCGGGTAGTCGAGCGCGCGCACCTCCGGGTACGCCGCTGCTTCGTCGACGGCGCGATCGACGAGGACGTGGCTGCGGATGTGGAGGACGTCGGACGGCGCGTTGAGCGTGAGCGTCGCGACCGAGTTGCCGAAGACGTCGCGGCTCCACGTGAGCTCGAAGGAGGGCTGCACGTCGATCGACATCGCGGCGACGTTCACGTCGTGACCCTCGCGAGGGCGCAGCACGAGGCGGTGCGGCCCGAACGTCACCGGCTTGCGGTAGCGGTAGATCGTGTCGTGGACGATCCGGAGCCGGCTCATGACGACGGGTCGAGCGACACGCCGCGCTTTCCGAGCTCGGTCTGTTTGACGGCGACGAAGACCTCGTCGCTGCCCTCTGCAAGCAAGCAGCTCACGTTCATGCGCTGCAGGAGCACGCGTCCGAAGATCGTAGCGACCGACGTGTCCGCGGCGTCGCGGCCGGTCGCGATGCGGACGATGCCGTTGAGCGGTGCGAGCCGTGTCGGGTCGAAGAGCATCCAGTGCCCGCCGATGAATGCCTCGAAGCAGGCGTGGAAATCCGGCGGATCGAGCTGGTATGCGTACCCGGTGAAGTAGCGCGCCGGGATGTTCAACGCGCGGCACAAGGCAATGGAGAGGTGCGCGAAGTCCCTGCACACGCCAGCCCCTTGCGTGACCGTGTCGTAAGCCGAGGTCTGAGCGTTCGTGCTTCCCGAGAGGTATTCGACGTTGTCGTAGACCCAGTCCGCGATCGCCACGACACGCGCGTAGTTGCTCTCGTAGCGACCGAAGTTGCGGTACGCGAGACGGCCGAGCATGTCGGATTGGCAATAGCGGCTCGGGAAGATGAACGGGACGATGTCGTGCGCGAGCTTGTGGAGGGGCACGCGCGCGAGCTGCTCGATGTCGACGAGCGTGTGCTCGATGTTGACGGTGGCGCGGTACGCGATCGTCAACGCCGTCGCCGCTCCGGTTTCGAGACGGACGAAGCGACTTTCGCCCGTGCTGGACACGAACTCTTCGTGCTTGATGTAGGGCTCGATCGTCAGCGACTCGTCGAGCACCGTCTGACCGCCGGTGCGCAAAGCGTGGATGTTGAAGATGATCGTGCTCGGCGACTGGACGGAGTACTCGAGCTCACTTCGGACGTTGAACCGCATCTCTGGCTGGAGATGTACCCTCGCTGGGGAACGCCGGCCACGAGAACCGGTGATTCGAAACGCGCCGACGAAGCACAACGGCAGATGGACACCGGCGCGCCGTCGAGCGAGGGTGGGCGCATGAACGCTTCCCAGCTCGACAAGAAACAACTCGCGTCGCTCCGCACCCAGCTCCTTGCCGCACGCGAGGAGCTCGTCGCACATCCGAAGACGGCGCCCGCCCCGAGCGAACGCGAAGTCGGCGACGGGATGGACGCCGCCGAGGATGCCGTCGTGCACGAAGCGGCCGGTGCTCGCAACGAGCGAGACGCGGCGCGCGTCGCAAACATCGATCACGCGCTCGCGAAATTCGACCGCGGCGAATATGGCGTCAGCGAGGACTCGGGCGAGCCCATTGGCTTCGGCCGGCTGCAAGCGCTTCCCTGGGCGCGCCTGACGATCGCCGAAGAAGAAGCGCTCGAACGCGCCAAGTAGAGCGCGAGCCACGCGCCACTGTCATGGCGCGCTCGCGAAGCTGGCGGCAGCGCTTGCGAAGCCGCGCGGGGCGCACTATGCCGGTTGGCCGATGCCTTCGCCGATTGACTTCGCGACGCTCTTCGATCTCGCGCCTGGCGCGTACATGGTCCTCGATGCCGGCCTCCACTACGTGGCTGCGAATGCCGCCTACCTGGAGGTGACGGCGAGCGAGCGCGACAAGCTCCTCGGTCGGCATGTCTTTGCCGCGTTCCCGAACGACCCCAAAGATCCGAACAACGTCCCCGCACAGATGCTGCGGAAGTCGTTCGAGCGCGTCCTCGCGACGGGCGAGCGCGATCACATCGCTTACGTCCCCTACCGCGTCCCGGTACGCATGCCCGACGGCACCACGCGCGAGGAGGACCGGTACTGGAGCGCGACCCACGTCCCGGTCCGCGACGCTGCAGGCAAGGTCACGCACATCTTGCAGCACACGGTCGACGTCACTGAGATGCACCGGCGCGACGCGGCCGGCGCCGGGGCCCAGCTGGGAACCGAAGCGGGCGTGCTGTCGCGCGCACGCGCGGTGCAGGAGGAGAACGAGCGTCTCGTGAGCGACCGCGAACGTCTGCGCGTCCTCTTCGCGCAGGCCCCTGGGTTCATCGCCGTCCTCGACGGACCGGATCACGTCTTCCAGATGGCGAACGATTCGTACATCCGTCTCGTGGGCGGTCGCGCCGTGGTGGGCAAGGCGGTCTGTGACGCGTTGCCCGAGGTCGTCGAGCAGGGATTCATCGGCATCCTCGACCGCGTGCGGTCGTCGGGCGAGCCGTTCATCGGCGACGGCGTCCGCATCATGCTGGAGCGCGCTGCCGGCAGCCCGCCCGAAGAGGTGTTTGTCGACTTCGTCTACCAGCCCGTCCGCGGCGCCGCTGGGATGGTCACTGGGATTTTCGTGCAAGGCCACGAAGTGACCGCACGCTTGCGCGCCGAGCGCGAATCGTCGGATGCGCGCCGCGCGGCCGAGGCGTTTGCTGCCGAGCTCGACGAGCAGAGCAAGCAGGTGTCGTTCGCGCTCGCGACCGCCGAGAAGCGGATCGCCGAGCTCGAGGCGCAGCGTGGAGCGCACTAGCGTCGCCACGCCACCGACGGACCTCCACGCCTTCGTCACGCAGAAGCTCACGCGGATCTTCGGAGACAAGCGCGCGACGGAGTTGCTCGCGCAGGTGCTCCTCGACCACGGTATCGCCCACGTCGCGACCGTCGAGGACCTCGTCGTCGTCGCGAACGCGCTGCAGGAACGGGGTGGCTTCGAGGCCACGGCCGGCGCGATGCTCGCGGTTCATGCGCAGATGCTTCGCGTCGCGCGGTGAGAGCCGTCGGTGTCCTCATGGTCGGCGTGGTTGCGTCGGCCGGGTGTTCCACTCTCGTGGGGATCGAGGCAGGTCCGGCGGTCGCGGTCGGCCCTGAGAAAGAGGTCGGCGCGACCGTGAGCGGGCACGCGGGGGCGGCCGTGGACAAAGGGTACATGTTGGGTGCGGAGGCCGATCTGCGCGGACGAG
>CAXSGV010000013.1:6724-9448 GCA_964236615.1 uncultured Polyangiaceae bacterium | reverse complement strand
CATGGCGTCGTCGCAGAGCGTGGCGCTTGGACCCGGCGCGTACTTCGCAACGTGCTTGAGCACTTGCGGACTCGTTCGCGCGGGCTTTCGCGTCGATTTCGAGCGGTTCGATCGGAAGCTTCTCGTGGGGCTCGGCCCGTACGCGTTCGCAGGTCTTGGTTGGGAGCTCTCGTCGACCGACAACCCCGACGGTATCCACGGCTTCATGCAGTCCGCGGACCATCTCCTCCTCACCTTGGGTCCGACGTTCGAGCTCGACGCACGCCTCTCGCGAGAAAGAACCACCGCGGTCGTGGCCCTCTCGGTGGGTCTTGCATGGATGACGCGCCTGAAAGATCCGTGAGTCAGCAACGCGCGATCCGCTCTGCCAACCCACGCGCTCCGTCGCGCTCGCGCGTGCGTGCGCTGGCGAGTGCCCACGTCGTCGATGGCGGCGGGTGTTAGCCTCGGCGGCATGCGAACACGTGGGGCTGCCACCGTAGTTCTCGCGACGCTCGTTGGATGCCAGGCGCTTGCGTCTCTCGACGATCACGCGGCGAAGACCGAGCTCGAGGCGGGTCTATCGGACGCAACGCTCGACGCGCCCGGCGACGAGACGCGCCCTCCATGTGGCCTCGACCGGTGCCCTACCGATTGCAGCGTCCTCTATGTCGACTCCACCGTCGACGCCCAAGCGTCGGGAGGGTCGAACGGATGTCTTCCTGCTGCCCCCAAGAAGAGCATCGGTGAAGCGCTGGCTGCCGCGACGAACAAGACAATCGAAGTTCGCGTTTGCAGCGGCGTCTACCGCGAGTCCCTCGTCTGGACGCGCGAAATTTCGCTGCGCGGAGGCTACGCGTGCCGAGCGTGGACGCGCGGTTCGGAGTACCGATACCCCCAGCTCGATCGGACGTTGCAGACCACCATCGAGCCACTGAGCCCGAACGACGATACCCTCCTTGTCACGGCCGCTTCCGCGGGCACCTCCTACGAGATCGAAGGCTTCACGATCCACGGGAGCCTCGACGCGAGTGCGGTCAAGATCAAGGCCGGCTCGGCCCCGCGCGTCGTCCACAACCGGATCTCGGGGAGTCAAAGCACGGCGACTGGCTCGAGCTCCGGACTCTCGATCAGCGCGGCAACCACTGCCATCGGCCCACGTTACCCGGAGGTCGCGTACAACGAGATCGAGGGTGGCGCCGGCCACTCCAACTCCAGCGACGCAGGAAGCGTTGGTGTCGAAATCAAAAGTGTCGCTGCCGTTCACGACAACCGGATCCGGGGCGGCACAGGCGAGCACGTCGGGTATGGATCGATCGGCGCGTTGGTGAACGGCGCCGAGCTGACCGGCGCGTACGCGTTCCATGACAACACGGTGTTCGGCGGCGAGGGTCGATCGCAGCTCAACACGAGCACAGGCGTCCTCGTTTATGGAAAATCGCGAGTCGAGATCGTAAGCAACGTCATCGAGGCTGGCGACGGCACCTGGACCGGGGTGCAAGCCAACAGCTTCGCGCGCGGCATCTACGTTCTCGGCGATTTCACCCCGGGCGTGCGCATCGAGCGCAATCGGATCGTCGCGCGATCTTTCGCGTCCAAGGCCGTCGCTGAGCTCTACGGGATCTCGATCGAACGGCGGCACGGCACCTTGATTGCCAACAACATGATCCTCGTCGGGCGGTCGGACGCCACGACCTACCCGAAGGTCGTGAGCGGCATCGGCATGACGAGCTCGAACACGGTCGTCGTGCGGCACAACACGATTCACGTGGGCGCCACGGTGGCCACTGGCGGCAAGGCATCGGCGGTGCGCAGCTTCGGCGCCGCGGGCACGCTACTCGACAACAACTTGTTTCTGGGACGCGACAACGCGCCCGCCCTGAGCGTCGGCGTCGAGGACGACTGCGTGAACCCGGTCGCCTCGATGAAGAACAACGCGTTCGCGCTTTTTGCCGGTCCACTGTGGACGTGCATGGGGCAACCCGTCACGGCGCAGGCGCTCAACGCAAGCACGCCGGCGTGCGCCGACAATGTACGGCTAGCGTCCTCGTGCGTTCCCGCCGACTCCGCGTGCACGCCGTGCAACGCGGGCTCACCAGCCGCGTGCGCAGCGCAGCTCTTCTCCAACTTCGCAACGGTCGACGACGGCGCGGGCAACCTCCTGGCTGCGGACGGCGGCTGGCGCTTGAGCAACGGCGCGTCGTGCGCGATCGCCGACGGCGGGCTGAACCTGACCATCGACGGAGGCGCGGTACCGCCATCGTCGGACGCGGGGCTCATGGTTGGATTCTTCCCGCCCGTGACGACCGACCTCTACGGAACCACACGCGCGCCGCCCATCTCGCGCGGCGCGGAAGAAGCGCTGCTCCCGTGCAATTGAGAGTCAGCCTCCAGCGCCGCGGTTACGGCTTCTTGTAGACGCTCACGATCGGCACCCCGTCGTGCGTCAGCACGAACGCAGGAGGGGTGCGCCCGAAGGCGACCCAGATCTGGTAGTCGACCTCGTTCATGTGGAGCTCGTGCTGAACGAGCGCGAACTGGGAGTCGCCCGGTGTCCCGCTGCCGCGGAGATCGCGACGGACGCGACCCTCCTCGAGCATGCGCTGCCAGCTGTCCCACGCCGTGTCGTGAATGAAGACGGAGGCGTTGCGCGGCGCGTTCTTGTCGAGCCACGGACCGACGTTTTGGGTCATGTGGCCCCAAAACTGCCGATTCAAGCCAAGGTCGGCGCCCCCCGCCGTTCCG
>CAXSGV010000013.1:4335-6714 GCA_964236615.1 uncultured Polyangiaceae bacterium | reverse complement strand
GTCTCGTACACTGTCCGGTCGACGATGATCGTCTCCGCTTCCGCCGGAGCCGCGGGTGCTGGCGTCATGACGGCAGCGATATTGCCCGCGCTAGCCCCCGCCGTTCCGCCGACCAGCGGCACGTAGGCCGACAGCCCGAACGGGTGCGAGTGCGTGGTGACCGCAAGCGGGGCAACGATGACCGCGCCGCCGAGCGCCCAGGGGGCGATGTGTTGGGCCGAGATCGCCACGCGCCTTTGCATCGCCGCTAGCGTGACGGCAAAGCCTGCGCCCGCGAAGATCGCGAGAAACGGGTAAGCCGGGAACCAGTGCTTGGTGCCGCCGAAGATCGGCGTCGTCGGAAGGAAGAAGACGGCGAGCGGCGCAGCGAACGCGAGCGCGAGCAAGAGGTCGGTTTCCGACGTGTCCTCGGATGCGAGACTGCCGAAGCGGCGCACCGCGATCTGGAGGCGGTTGAACGCGCCGATGAGAAAGAGGAGCAGCGTGATGCCGGGGACGGTCGCGACGATCATCACGGGGGCGTAGCTCGGTGGCGACGGCGGCCCGAAGTAGTTTTTGTGGAGGAACTCCATGTTGTAATACTCGTGGTGCACGTGGAAATTCACGTAGTCGCGGATGCGCGCTTCGGTGTCGGTCCATAGCCAGGGCCATAGCGCGACGAACACGAGCGGGCCGATCACGGCCATCGACACGAGACCCCACGGGAGCTTCAGCTGACGCTTCGGGTCACCCGTTGGCGCCGCGCGCATGGACCGCACGAGCACGAAAAGAGCGTGGGGCAGGAAGACGGCGGGAAGGATCCACGCGTTGTGCTTCGTCTCGAGCGTGAGCCCGTAGACGATCCCGCACGTGAGGATCCAGCCAATGCCGCGCTCGTTCTGGGAGCGCCAGTACACGTACACGCTGGCGAGCCACATCGTCATGATGGGCGCGTCGAAGCAGGCGAGGTGCGCGTGGAAGAACACGCGCGGCATCGTCGCCAGCAAGATGGCGGCAATGACGCCAGCGTGGCGCGTGAACGCGCGTGCGCCGAACATGTAGACGAGGCCGACGCCGAGCCCGCTCATGCACATCGCCGGGAAGCGGAAGGCGGTGCTCGCGTCCTTGAAGAAGTGCCACTTGTTGTGCGCCATCCACGCAAAGGCGAAGAGGCTCTTCATGAGCGACGGGTGCTCGTGGTTCGTCCCCCAGATGCCGTCGATCGCGCCGCGCTCCATCGCAGCGTGGCGATCGGTGAGCAAGAGATCGAACCAGCGGGCGTAGTCCGTCGCCGCGTGGAAGTAGAACCCTTCATCACGAGGAAAGCCGAGCTCGCGCGCGGTGGCCAGCAACCACAGCACGTAGGCGCCGCCGAGCAAGAGCGCGACGACGCGATCGCGCCAGCCGATCGTTTTCGGGAAAGCGAAGAGGGTGCCTACGCTCATCGCGTGATTGCCTCGAAGCCGTACATGCGGCGGTTGCCACTCTCGGCGCTGACCTCGGCGACGAGATCTTCCGTCTTGCCGTCGAAGCTCGACGTGTCGAGCTCGAAGCCTTTCCATCCCTGACCGTCGGCGTGCGACACCTTGCCGACGAGCTCCTTGCCGATGAAGAACTTGAGGTTCACGACGGGGCCGTCCTTGTTGCGCTCGGCCTCCGCGTAGAGCCCGTGGTGACCGTGGAGCGTCTTCCCGAGGGCGACGCCACGGAACGTGATGCGCGTCGTCATGCCGTACCCCGTCGGCGGCACGTAAATCACGCGGCGTGGCACGTAGTCGAGGTCGGCGATGAGTGAGACTCCGACATAGGACGACTGGCACTGGAAGCGGTTGCCCGGCACCGCTGGCCCGAAGCCGAGGCCGCCGGTCTGCGCGGCACCCGTCGACCAGGTGCAGGGCGTCTCTTCGACCGCGCCGTCGTCGTCCTTCACCGACCGGAGTAAAGCCACGCTCGCGTGCGCGGGGTCGAGGTGGGTCACGAGATCGTCGAGCGTCTTCTTGTAGTCGGGGTTCGCGTACGTCGTGAGCGTGATCCCGCGGACCTTCTGCTCGCCCGTCTTGTTCCAGGTGACGAGGTCGTGCTCGCGCTGGCCACGGATGGACACCTCGATCGCACGGGGGAACCGCGATACGTCGCCGTAGGCCTCGCGCTCGAACGAGGCAATCACGTCCCCGAATTTTTCGCGGCCGACGGGGTCGACCCACTTCGGCGCGAACACGACGAGGTCGTCGGGACGAACCATCCCCTTGGCGGCGTCACGGGCAGCGGCCCAATCTTCGTCGGTGCGCACCGAGCGCGTCTGGGCCACGTGCGCCACGAGCTCGAGGAGACCAAGCGCGGGCACACCCAAAAACGCCCACGCTCGTAGGGTCGATTTGTTCGTCGCCGTCAAAACGCGGC
>CAXSGV010000013.1:0-4325 GCA_964236615.1 uncultured Polyangiaceae bacterium | reverse complement strand
AGCGAACCGCCGCCCCGCTCCGCGAAACCCCGCGCCAGCGACAAACCCTCTCCCATGCGCGGCGTGCCCGAAAAGCCCCAGCCATTATCCGTGACCGTCAGGATCGTCATGCCATGCTCACTGACCAGCCGCACGGCGATGCGCCCGTTAAAGCGGCCCTTCATGCCGTGCTTGACCGCGTTGACTAGGTTGCTCGGTGCCGCGTAGATCCAGACCGTGGTGATTGCCCGCGCCTTGTCTTGCAGTGCCCTCGTGGCGCTCGGCGGCTGTGTCGAGTAGCCCGCTGCTCGCCCGGATCCGCGTGCTCTTCGGGCACCTCGGGATCGACGCCAAGAGCCTGCCCTACCTGGCCGTCGCCCTCATGGCGACGGCGCCGGCGTGGATCGTCAAATACCCGCCGATTCAAGACTTGCCGTTTCACTTGGCGACGATCCGCGTCGTCCACAGTCTGCACGACTCGCAGTTCGCGTTCGATCAGGACTTCATCCTCACGCTCGGCCGCACGCAGTACGTCATCTACTACGTGATCGCGAGCGTGCTCGCGTACGTGGTTGGCGTCGTCAACGCGAACATCGTCCTCATGTGCGCGTACCTCGGCGGAACCCCGCTCGCGTTGCGCGCGCTTCTTCGCGCGATGAACAAGGACGAGCGCCTGTGCATCCTCGTCATTCCACTGCTGACGAACGTGATGTTCCTGTTCGGGCTCCTGCCGTTTCTCCTCGGCATACCGATCATGTTCTGGGCGCTCGCGACGAGCATTCGCTACTTCGAGAACCCCAAGCCGAAGACGGGCGTGCTGCTCGCATTCCTCGCTGCGGCGCTCTTCTACAGCCACGTGTTTCCGTTCGGGATCTTCGGCCTCGGCTTCGCGGCGATGTTCCCTTGGACGCAGCCCCGGCGCTGGATTGTCAGTGGCGCGCCCACGGTGCCGGCGCTCCTTCTCCTCGCGCGGTGGACACTCTTCACGGACGCCGGCAAGCTCTCGCGCGGCGCGCTCACACCAGGCCCGGGCGACGGCGTGCAGCCCATCAACCACGCGATCCCCGGCGCCTACCAGTGGCTCACCGACGTCTGGCAGGACACGAGCGACGAGCTGATTCTCATCGCGCTCGTCATCGTGGCGATGCTCCTCGTCGGCCTGGCGCAGGGGGATCCCGATCGCACGCGCCCGCGCGCCCGCGCCTACGCGTTGCTACCGCTCGCCTGCATCGTCTTCTACTTCACGATGGGCGAAGGCCACGGCTACATCTGGCTCATCTCGCAGCGCTTCCCGATCCTCTGTTTGATGACGGGCATCCCGCTCCTACGCATGCCGCTCGGCCTGCGCGGCTGGGCCGGCACCGCTCTCGCGCTCTCGGTGGCGATGGCGTCGACGGTGAACACCTGCAAGCACTTCATTCGCTTCCAGCTCGAGGAGGTGGGCGACATCGACGGCGCGATCGAGCACATGGATCCGAAGAAGCACGTCGCCGCGCTGATCTTCGATCGCGGGTCCCAGGTCACCAACTGGGCGCCGTTTCTCCATTTCGGGAGCTACTACCAACTGCAGAAGGGCGGCGTCGTGCAGTTCTCCTACGCCGGCTATGCCCACTGGCCCTTCGACTACAAGACGGGGCGCTTCCCGCCGCCGGGTGAGCCCGCGCGCCATCGCTGGGAATGGACCCCGGAGCAGGTCTCGATGGGCGAGCTGCTCCCCTACTACGACTACGTGCTCACGCGCGGCGACGGCTTCCGTCCGCCGGCCGGCACCTACCGCGTGAAGTGGCGCGGCGACAAGTGGACGGTCTGGGCCAAGGAATGAAGCCGCACGCGTCGTGAGTCGTGACGTGAGAGTCGGGTACGCGATGACTTTCAGGCGCGAGTGTATTACGAAGCTCGCACGACCATGGGGCAGGCGAGATCGACAGGCCGAGGTGTAGCGCGCGATGGATCCTCTGACGGCGCGCGCATCGGCGAAGGCACGCGCGTCCGTGGCCGCATCGGCGGCGATGGCGACCTCACGATCGAAGGCACCGTCGAGGGCGACATCACGCTCCGCGGCGATCTCGTCATCGCGGTCGGCGGAAGTGTCGCCGGCGACGCGATCGAAGCCGATAGCCTCACCGTCGGAGGCGAGCTGACCGGCGACGTGAAGGTCACAGGCCAAGTGCGCGCCCTCGCAGGCAGCAAGATGCGCGGCAACGTGACCGGTGGCGGCATCGCCATCGACGAAGGGGCCGAGTTCGCGGGTCGTATCGAGTGTGAGTTCGACCTTCCGCCCGAGCTCGAAGCGGGTAGTGGCACCAGCCCCACCAGCGCGCGGTCGCGAAGCGGCGCACGCTCTTCCTAAGGAGACAGCATCATGGCGAGCACGGTCATCGGGGCAGGTATCACCATCGACGGCGAAATCACGACCGACGACGACGTCATCGTTCAGGGGACCGTTCGCGGTCGCCTCACGGCGAAGGACGGCGTGACGGTCGAGCAGGGCGGGGTTGTCGAGGCCGACATCACCGGCGGGCCGCTGACCGTCGCCGGCACCGTGACGGGCAACGTGAGCTCGACCGATCGCGTCGATCTCCAGCCTGGCGCCAGGGTCGTCGGCAACGTGAAGGCCACGCGGATCACCATTGCGGACGGAGCCCAATTCAAGGGGAACGTCGACATGGACGTGTGACATGGCAGACGTCACCATCATCAGCCGTTCGTCGCGTGTTCGCGGCCGCTTCACCGGCTCGGGCGATCTCGAGATCCTCGGCCACGTCGAGGGTGAGATCGAGCTGGCGGGCGACGTCACGGTCGACACCGAAGGCCTCGTCGCCGCCAACGTCTCCGCGCAACGCATCGTCGTCCGCGGCGCCGTAAAGGGCGACCTCACGGCGAGCGACGCGGTCGTCCTCGAAGAGGGCGCGAAGGTCGTCGGCGACGTGCGCGCTCCCCGCGTCGCGATCGCAACGGGCGCGTTCCTTCGCGGTTACGTGCAGACTGCAAATGCCGGCGCTGCACCCGCGCGCGCACGCACGCAGCAAGCGCGCGCCGAGGCTCGCCCCGACACCAGCGCTCGTGCTCCGCAAGTCGCGGTCGCGAAGGCCCCCCCAGCGCAGGTCCGCCAAGCGCCAGTCGCCGCGCCGTCGCGTCCGCACGTCGCCGTTGCCGCACCGAAGCCGCCCGCTGCCAAGGCAGGCCCGCCGGCACCGTTCGTCCCTGTCCTCAAAAAGGGTGCGAAGGGCGCGCTGAACAAGAAGCGCGCGGGCTGACCGAGAACGTGAAGCTCGCGACATGATGCGCGTCGCGCGTTCTCGGCTGCTCGATCTCCTGAAGCTCCACTCGTACCGGAAGCAGCGCGTCACGCTCGCGTCGGGTAGGGAGAGCGATTTTTTCATCGACTGCAAGCAGACGGTCCTCACCGCCGAGGGCCACTCGCTCGTCGGCGAGCTCATGTTCGAAGCGCTCATCCCTTTTGCGCAGTGCGCAGCGGTCGCGGGCGTCGAGCTCGGCGGCTGCCCGCTAGCGAGCGCGGTGTCGATGGTGAGCTTTCTCCGCGGTACGCCCCTCGACGCGATCTACGTTCGCAAAGAGGCGAAGGACCACGGCTCGCAGCGCCTCCTCGAAGGGAGCTCCCGGCTGAAAGCAGGGGCGCACGTCGCGATCCTCGAGGACGTGATCACGACGGGGGGCTCGACGCTGAAGGCCGCGCGCAAGATCGAAGAGGCAGGCTTCGTCGTCGGCTTCGTGGTGGCGCTCGTCGACCGTGAAGAGGGCGGCGCGCAGGCGATTCGTGACGCGGGCTACGCGCTGACGTCGCTCTTCGTCCGCTCGGACTTCGAGGCCGCGCTCACTCCGTCTTGAAGGCTTTACCGAGCTCGCCGAACGCTTTCATGTTGAGCGCGTTGTCGAGACCCGGGGGAACAGGCGGAGCGGGATCGTTCACGGTGGCGGGCTCTTCGGCTGCGGGCGCTGCCGGCATGTGAACCTGCGTCGGCATCGGCTGCTTCTTCGGAGCGGCAGCAACGGCGACCTTCGGAGCAGCGACAGGCGCGGGGGCGGCAGGGGCCGCTGCAACGACGGGCGGGGGCGGTGCAGGCGCGGCCGGCGGAAGACGACCGACTTCGTACGTGGGGATCTTGCTCGTCGAGCTGGTGTCGATCGGCATGGGCGCAGCGACCGGTGCGGGCGCGGCCGCGGGCGTCGGCATGAGCGCGTACGCGAGGCGCGTGCGGAGGTTCGACCAGGTGTTGCCGCTGATGAGGATGACGACGAGCGCGCCGAGCGCGAGCCCGAAGAGGAGGAACTTCACGCGGTCTTGCGGGGGGGCTTCCGCGGTGTCATCGACGGCAGCGCGCGCG
>CAXSGV010000012.1:10563-29931 GCA_964236615.1 uncultured Polyangiaceae bacterium | reverse complement strand
TGATTATGCGCGCCAGGACCCACGCTCGGATTCTCGCTGCCGGGACCCTCGTGCTCGTGACGTCGGCGTGCGGCAGCGACACCACGTCCACGACGACTCCACCCGTCACCGGTGACGGACGCGTCACGCTCGCCGCCGGTGAAGCGAGCGAGGTCACGACCACAGGCGGTCGCGCCTCGGCGCGGCTCGCCACGCCCGACGGCACCGAGCGCTTCGTCGTCGTGCTCGCGTCGACCAAGCTGGACGGCCCGAGCAGCGCCTCGTTCCCCTACACCTTCGCGCCCAGCGCCGACGCGCCGACCGAAGCGCACGCGGCAGCCGGCTGCGCCGTCACCCGCGAGAAGTGGAGCACGACCGCGGTACCGAACGAGACGGCGCCGGCAGGCAGCGCGCCCGCCGTCGACTCCACACGTTCGCTTCGCGTCGACGGCCCTGTCGGTCCCGAGACGATCACAGTGAAGGCCGTTGCCGTGAGCGAGCGCGCGATCGTGTGGGCCGACACGACGGCCGCGCACCCCGCCGTGCTCGATCCCGCGTTCGTGACTGCGTTCCTCGCCGACTTCGACAACGTCATTCTTCCGCGCGAGCGCAACGTGCTCGGCGTCGAGTCCGACATCGACGGCGATGGGCGCGTGGGCCTCGTGTTCTCGCCGCTCACGAAAGACAGCGCGGTCGCCTTCTTCCAGGGCTGTGATCTCCTTCCATCGCTCAGCGGGTGCGCGGGCGGAAACCGTGGAGAGTACATCTACCTCACGCCGCCCGCCGACATCGCGCCGCCCTACAACACGCCCGCCGCAATCAAGGAGATCCTCGCTCACGAGCTCGGGCACCTCGTTCACTTCAACCGCAAGGTGCTGCGCAACAAGCTGGCGCGCTGGCCCGACGGCACGAACCTGATCGAAGGCGTTGGCGGCTTCGCGCAGGACGCGGTCGGCTTCCAAGCCGGCAACCTCTACGTCACGCAGGCGGGGCTCGACGGGATCGCGAGCTTCTCGCTCGCCGACGTCCTCGACGACGCCGCGCGCACCGATCCGGTGCGTGACGGCGTGCTCCGTGGTGGCTCGTACCTCTTCGTGCGCTTTCTCTACGATCGCGCGGGCGGCGACGCGGTGGCCGCCGACGGATCCATCGAGAGCCGCGGCGGCCCTGCGCTTCTCCACGCGTTGCTCGACGTGCCGGCCTCCGTGTCGGCGACGCTGCCGTCGATCATCACCGGGACGACTGCCGACCTCGCGCTCGATTTCTACACCACGCTCGCCATGAGCAACGCGAGCGAGAACGGTGGCCATGCGCCGGTCAACCCGTGTTTTTCCTACCTCCCTACGGTCGTCGATCCCGTAACTGGCAAGCAGCGCGGCGCCGATGTCTTCGCTTCGTTCCACGGGATGGCCATGAAGGGACCGGCCACGAAGCCGGCGGCCGACGGCAAGCTTCGTTCTGGCGGTGTCGAGTACCTCACGCTGGCAGCCGAAGCGGGCAAGCCCGAGCTCGACCTCACGCTCACGGTCGACGAGGCCGCGCTTCCGCGGGTTCGGATCGCACGTTTGAAGTAGCGACCTCTTGCGCGAAACTTCGCGTTTCGGGAAACGTGCTCGAAACAAGTCCCCCCTAACCTCCATCGGAGAGGCTTAGGTGGAAGGCACACAAGCAGCGACGAGCGTAGTGAACAGCGGCGACACCGCGTGGCTCCTCGTGAGCTCGGCGCTCGTCCTCTTGATGACGCCCGCGCTCGCGCTCTTCTACGGCGGCATGGTCCGCAAGAAGAACGTCCTCTCGACGATCATGCACTCGATGACGGCGATCCCGGTGATGACCGTGATCTGGGTGCTCTTCGGCTACTCGCTCGCGTTCGGCACGACGCATTGGGGAATCATCGGCGGCTTCGAGCACGTGGGCCTACGCGGCATCCCCGGCACGGTCCACGACACGGTGCCGACCCTCGCCTTCGTCGCCTTTCAAATGATGTTCGCCATCATCACGCCCGCGCTGATCTCGGGCGCGTTTGCCGAGCGCATGAAGTTCTCGGCGTACATGGTCTTCATCGTCCTCTGGTCGATCCTCGTCTACATCCCAGTGGCCCACTGGGTCTGGGCGCCGGGCGGCTGGTTGCTCGAGCTCCAGGCGCTCGATTTTGCAGGCGGCACCGTCGTTCACCTCACGGCCGGATCGTCGGCGCTCGTGGCCGCGCTCGTGGTCGGCAAGCGCCTGAAATACCCGCACGAGCGACCGGTGCCGCACAACCTCACGATGACGCTCACAGGCGCCGGCATCCTCTGGTTCGGTTGGTTCGGCTTCAACGCGGGCAGCGCCCTCAAGTCGGCGGAGCTCGCGTCACTCGCCTTCGTCACCACGCACCTGGGCGCTGCGGGCGGCGCGCTCGGCTGGTTGTTCGTCGAGTGGATTCACCGCAAGAAGCCGACGGCGCTCGGCATCGCGTCGGGTCTCGTCGCTGGCCTCGTCGCGATCACCCCCGCCGCGGGCTACGTCGCGCCGTGGGCCGCGATCATCATCGGCGTGGTCGCGAGCCTCGTCTGCTACCTCGCGGTGCTTGCGAAGTACAAGTATGGCTACGACGACTCGCTCGACGCGTTCGGCGTTCACGGCGTCGGTGGCTTCACGGGCGCGATCCTCACCGGCGTGTTCGCCGACAAGACGCTCTTCGACGGCGCTCAGAGTGGCGCTCTCTACGGCAACCCGCGGCAGCTCTGGGTGCAGCTCGTGGCGTGTCTCGTCTCCGGCGGTTACGCCGCGCTCGTCACGTGGGGGCTCCTCAAGCTGATCGACAAGCTGATCGGGCTCCGCGTTCAGCCGTCGGACGAGCGCGAAGGCCTCGATGCCACGCAACACGGCGAAGATGCCTACGCCGGCTGACGGACACGCCCCAGGTCGTCGCGCCGAGCGGGCCACTGTTGCGTTTTCGATACAATAGCGATGCCCAGCAGGGCGGTTGTGCGGGCCGCGACGAGCCCGCACGTTGCGCGCATGACAACGAACCAACGCGAACATGGCGGCGCTGAGGCGGTCGCCGCCATGAAGTTCGAGCTCATCGGCTTGGCACTCTGCCCCTTCGTGCATCGCTCGGCGATCATGCTGGTGGAGAAGAACATCGCGTTCGACCGCCGCGACATCGAAGCGAAGGACAAGCCCGCCTGGTTTCTCGAGATCTCGCCTCGCGGCAAGGTGCCCGTCCTGCTCGCCGATGGCCAGGCGCTCTTCGAGTCGGCCGCGATCAACGAGTTCCTCGACGAGACTCACCCCCCGCGCCTCTTGCCGGACGACCCGTTCGCGCGCGCCCGTGAGCGCGCATGGGTCGAGGTCGCCAACGATCTCTTCGCCACGCAGTTCGCTGCATTCGTGGCCACGGCGGCGGACCGCCCCAAGGCGACCGAGAAGCTCGAGGCCGTCCTCACGCGGTTCTCCGAGGCGCTCGCGAACGGGACCATCGCGGAAGACGAGTTTGGTCTCGTGCATATCGCGATCGCGCCGGCACTCCATCGCTTCACCGTCGTCGAGGATGCGCTCGGCGCACGCTTCCTCGATGCATGGCCACCTCTCGTCGCGCTCGCGCGGCGCGTGGCGGCGCGACGCTCGGTGGTGACCACGGTGGCGAGTGACTTCGCGCCGCGTTTCCTCGCGCTGCTCGCGCAGCACGGAAGCACGCTCGCGCGCGCTGCCTAACCCGGAAGAGCCGCGTACCGCGTGCACGCCTGGCGGGTGACACACTGCAAAGTGCCGCCAAGCCCGGGGATTTCGCTCACTGTGCGCGGCGGCGGGACGATTTTGGAAACGCGGGGCGATATGGCGCCATCGAACGTGGCATAACGCCATGACTCAAGCCGTCGTTGAGACCAAAACCCCCGTCCGGAGCGAAGCTGTGCAGGGAAGAATCCTCATCATCGATGACGATCGGAGCATGTGTGAGATCCTCGAAAGCGCGCTCAAGCGGCGTGACTTCGAGGTCGCGTCGCGCACCGCGCCTGAAGAGGGGCTGAAGCTCCTCGGCGAGCAGGACTTCGACGTCGTCGTCACCGACCTCAACATGGCGGGCATGAGCGGCGTCGATCTGTGCAAACAGATCGCCGAGAACCGTGGGGACATCCCCGTCGTGGTGATGACCGCTTTCGGCAGCATGGAAACCGCGGTCGCCGCGATCCGCGCCGGCGCTTACGACTTCGTCACCAAGCCCTTCGAGATGGACGACATCGCGCTCACGCTCGAGCGCGCGCTCCGTCACCGCGCGCTTCGCGAAGAGGTCAAGCGCCTCCGCCGCGCCGTCGACGACTCGAAGAAGGTCGACGACATCATCGGCCAGTCGGGCGCGATGGAAAAGGTCTACGACCTCCTCAACCGCGTCGCCGACAGCGACACGACCGTGCTCGTCAGCGGCGAAAGCGGCACCGGCAAGGAGCTCGTCGCCCGCGCGCTCCACAAGCGGAGCCCACGCGCGAAAGGTCCGTTCGTCGCGATCAACTGCGCGGCGATGCCCGAGTCCCTGCTCGAGAGCGAGCTCTTCGGCCACACGCGCGGAGCTTTCACCGATGCGCGCCAGGCACGCCCCGGCCTCTTCGTGAAGGCGACGAGCGGCACGCTGTTCCTCGACGAGATCGGCGAAATGCCGATGGGCATGCAGGCCAAGCTCCTGCGCGCGCTTCAGGAGCGCACGGTGCGCCCCGTCGGCGGCGACGCGGAGATCCCCTTCGACGCGCGTCTCGTGGCGGCCAGCAACCGCGACCTCGAGACCGAGGTCGACGAGAAGCGGTTCCGCGAGGATCTCTTCTACCGAATCAACGTGGTGCGCATCAACGTACCGCCGCTCCGCCAGCGTGGCAGCGACGTCCTCGTGCTCGCGCAGCACTTCATCGAACGCTATGCGTCGGCCGGCCGTTCACGCGTCGTCGGCATGTCGAGTGGCGCCGCTGACAAGCTCCTGTCGTACCCGTGGCCTGGCAATGTCCGCGAGCTGCAGAACTGCATCGAGCGTGCGGTGGCGCTTGCGCGTTACGACCAGATCGGGGTCGACGACCTTCCGGAGAAAATCCGCGATTTCAAGTCATCGCGAGTGATCGTCGAGACCGAAGATCCGAGCGAGCTCCTTCCGATGGATGAGGTCGAGCGCCGCTATATCCTCCGCGTGCTCGAGGCCGTCGGCGGCAACAAGACGATGGCCGCGCAGGTTCTCGGTTTCGATCGCCGCACGCTCTACCGCAAGCTCGAGCGCTGCGGTGTGGGCGATCCGAAGAAGTCTGGCGAAGCGCGCGAGTAGGGCTTCTCCTCGGCGTCTTGCCCCCCGCTCGGCTTGCCGTTCTCGATCCGGCGGTGGTGAAGCAGCACGCCGAGGCCGACGACGGCGAGGAGGAACATCAACCCGTTCGTCACCACGAAGACCCAGCTGTGCACGAGCACGCTGTAGACCGTGAAGCCGGCGGACGCGAGCAGCTGGCCGATGAAGAGCCACTTCGACACGCCTTTGGTCGAGCGCGACTTCCACTGCGTGTAGACCTGCTTCGAAATTGTGAGGACGAGGAGGAACGAGCACGCCCACCCCAGGACGTCGGTCATCATGGCTGCGGCAGGGTGCACCAGACGTGCCCACACGGCCGCGGCGTTGCCAGCGCAAAGCGTGTCCCGCAGGGGGGTCGTTGCACGAGACACTTTGAGACGAACGGGGCGGATCGCCCCGGTGTCAGCGAATGCACGGTGCGGAAGACGGCTGAAAATGGGATTTGAGGTAACCGGCACATCGCCTGCAACTGCAACCCGCCGTGACCGCCTCGCCCCCTGTGTCTGCCGAACGGTGGGTCCTCATCGCCGATGACGACGCCGATCACCGCGTCCTTCTCAGCAGTGTGATCCGTCGGGCCGGCTTCGGCGTGCGCGAGGCATGCGACGGCCAGGACCTGCTCGACGTTCTTGCGAAGCACGGCCGGCCGGCGTGCGTGGTCACGGACTTGATGATGCCGCGGCTCTCGGGCTTTGGTGTGCTCGAGCACCTGCGTGTCAGCGATCCCGGGCTTCCCATCGTGTTGATCAGCGCAGTGGGGGACGACGCGATGCGCACGCTCGCGGTCGATCTCGGCGCGGCCGCCATGCTCCACAAGCCGTTCGACATCGGCGCTCTGCGTGAGCTGGTGGTGCGTGTCGCCGAGCGTCCCACGCGCCCGCACTGACACTTCGTGCGCCGCCGCGACAACGTGGCGATCCGCCTCAGCGGTAATCGTCGCACCAGGCTTCGGCACCGGGAAAAGACGGGCCTTCGTCACGTTGGTGCTAACGGGTCCGTGGCATGCGGGCTGCACGCCGAAACCCGGTGTGCGCGGACGTGACGTCCACTTCCGAACCCCCGGAGCGAGCGATGGATATGGATAACCAAAAGTGGTTGGCTTCAATCAGCAAGGCACTCGAGGAGCTCAAGCGGGGCACGGAGCTCATGCCGTCGGAGGGGTCATCGAGCCAGCCCTCGTCCACGCGCTCGGCGAGCGACAGCGACGAAGAGCGCGTCGACGGCTGACGGCTTGCGGAGTGGGCGGCTAACGCCTTGAGGCGTCGGCACGCACGTCGTCGAGAAACACGACGTGCGTGAGGAGGTGAAGAGCTCGCGCCGTGTGTCAGTGCGCTGCGGCCGCGCGGGGGTGCCGCTTGGCCTTGGCTTCTGGCTTCGCCTTGGCGTGCGCATGACCATTCGTCTTCTTGACGGTCTTGCCCGCCGCTGCCCGGTGACGCTTCGTCTCCGCCAGACTCGCTTGAAGGACGTCCATCAGGTTGACCACGTTCGAGGGGGCCGCCTTCCCAGACTGCTTCTTCGCGGGCGTGCGGTGGTGAGCGCGCGCTTCGATCATCGCGAGGAGCTCTTCGCGGTACTTGTCGTGGAACTGCTTCGGCTCGAACTTCGCGGTCATCGTGTCGATGAGCATCTGCGCGGCCGCCATCTCCCTCGGCGGCGCTTTGGTGTCGAGCGGCGGAAACTCGTACTCGGTCGCGGGGATGATCTCCTGCGCGAAGTGCATCAGCTCGAGCACGAGCGCCTTGCCGTGAGGCTTGAGCGCGGCGAGGTGCTCGTGCGCGCGGATGACGACGCGTGCGACGCCAACCTTGCCTGACTCTTGAAGCGCGTCGCGAAGCAGCGCGTACGCGTGGCGGCCCTTCTTTTCCGGCTCGAGGTAGTACGGCTTGTCGAAGAACATCGGGTCGATCTCGGACAGGTCGACGAACTCGACGATGTCGACCGACTGCGTGGCCTCGACGTCCGCGCGCTTGAAGTCCTCGGGGCTGAGAACGACGTACTCGCCCTTCTCGTATTCGAACCCACGAACGATGTCGTCCCACTTCACCTCTTTCTTGCACTCGCTGCAGCGGCGCACGTTGTTCAAGCGCCCCTTGTCCTTGCCGTGGAGAAAGTGGAACGCGAGATCGTTGCTGCGCACCGCCGTAAACAGCTTCACCGGGATGGTGACCAAACCGAAGTTGATCGCCCCCGTCCAGATTGCATGGCCCATGTCAGTGGTTCCCTTCGGCGTTGGCGTCGTCGACGTTGAAGTCATCACGCGGCCACGTGGCCTGCGCTTCCTCGAGCGCGGGCTCGAGGAGCAAATGTGATCCTTGCGCAAGCTCGGCCCACGGATCGCCACCCTTCGCGAGCAGGGCAGGGACGTTGCCGATGTTCCAGCGCACGAGCTCGGGTGCGGTTTCCGGCGAGCGCTTGCGCGACATCTTGTCGACCTCGTCCCACGAGAGTGGCATCGAGACCGGCGCACCGGCACGCGCGCGGACGACGAAGGGCGGAACGATCGTCTTGCCCTTGCCGATTTGCACCCAGTCGAAATAGACCGTGCCCGCCGGACGCTTCTTCGTCATGCGCTCGAGAGTCACCTCTTTGGGGCACATCGAGGCCACGCGCCGCGCGACGAGCTCACCGAACGCTTTGAGGATCTCGTAGTCGTAGACGGGCTTCACCGGCAAAACGACGTGCAGGCCCGAGCCGCCCGAGCTCTTCACGAGGGGCGTGAGCCCGATGCTCTCGAGCACGTCCCGAACCGTGAGCGCGACGTTCGCGAGCGTCTTGAGCGTGCAGCCCTCCCAGGGATCGAGATCGAACAGCACGTAGTCCGGGTTGTCGATCGCTTCGATGCGCGACATCCACACGTGCATCGTGATGCTGCCGAGGTTCGCCAGCCACACGAGCGTCGACTCGTCGTTGCACAGCACGTAAGCGACGGTCGCGCGTTTGCCCGTCGACGGCACTTCGTACGTGGGGACCCATTCAGGTGCGCCGCGGGGGATGTTCTTCTCGAAGAACGAGAACCCGTGGATTCCGTCGGGCCAGCGCTGCAGCGTGAGGGGTCGCTGCGCGAGGTAGGGCAGAAGAAAAGGCGCGACGCTGCGGTAGTACGCGACGAGCTCGCCCTTCGTGTAGCCGTCCTCGGGCCACAGCACCTTCTGCGGGTTCGAGAGCTTCAGCTGTCGCCCGTCGATCTCGACGAACGACTCCGTGCGCTTCGAGCTCGCAGCCTTTGGCGCCGCAGCGGGCGCGCGCGCAGGGCTCGCCAGCTTGGCGGGCTTCGCGACCTTCGCGACGCCGGCGGGCTTGGCGGGCTTGGCAGGCTTGCCAGGCTTGCCAGGTTTGACTTGCTTGACGGTCTTAGCGGTCACTTTGGGATCTCGCGCAAGCATTCGGTCGGCCTCTTGTCGCGCCTGACTCCCAAGAACGACGGGTGGCGCATCGACCCGTCGCGCGTCCATTCGCTGAACTGCGCTTCACCGACGAGCTTGGGGACGAGCCAATGCGCTTTCGTTCTCGTTTTCGGCTTGGATGCGAACGGACACTCGTTCGTTTCCAGGGGTCGCATCTCGGCCATCAGGTCCTTGATGCTCGCTTGCGTGAAGCCTGTACCGACGTTGCCCGCGTAGATGAGCTTTCCATCCTCGTAGAGCCCCATGAGCAACGAGCCGAACCCGCCGCGGCTACCCTTCGGATCGGTGTACCCTGCAATGACCACGTCCTGCGTGTGGTTCACCTTGAGCTTTACCCAGTCGCCCGATCGCCCGGTGACGTACTTCGACGCGAGGCGCTTGGCGATGATGCCCTCGAGCTGTTGCTGCTTGGCGATCGCAAACAGCGCTTTGCCCTCTTCGGGCACGTGCTTCGACAAGAGGACGCCGGGCGCGTCGGCACGCAGGATTTTTTCGAGCTCTGCTTTGCGCGTCTCGAGCGTCTCCCGCACGAGGCTACGACCACCGGCGTAGAGACAGTCGAACACCACGAACGCGATGGGCACGCGGGCACGTGCGGCCGTGCTCGCGTTGCGCGAGAGTCGCCCCTGTAGGCGTTGAAACGAGGAGCGCCCGTCGTCGTCGAGCGCGACGATCTCGCCGTCGACGCGTACCGGAGCATCGTTGAACGCGTTGCGCAGAATGTCCTCGAGCTCGGGGAACTGCGGCAAGAGATCGTGCTTGGTTCGCGAGAGCAGCGTGACAGCGCCGCCCTCTTCGACGTCCGCGATCGCGCGGAAGCCGTCCCACTTCACCTCGAACACCCAGCTGGGATCGTCGAAGGGCTCGTCCTTCAGGGTCGCCAGCATCGGCTTCTCCCAAGGTGGCAGCTTGTGGCGTTTGTTCTTCGGCGCCGCCGTCTTCGTCTTCGTCTTCGCCGTCTTGGCCGTCGTCGTCGTCTTCGCTTTCGTCTTCGTCTTCGTCTTCGTCTTCGGGGCGACCTGCGCGACTTGCGCGACTTGCGCGACCTTCGGACGCGTCTTGGCGTCGGGCTTGTGAGACTCCCACTGAGCCGCCTCCTTGTCGGCCTTGATGTCGGCGAGGGTCCGTCCGGTGAGCGCCGAGTCTCCGTGCTTGTCGATGCTCCACTTGCGATCGACCGCTTCGTCTTTGTCCTTCACGAGGAGCCATGCGTTGTCTTTGTCGCCGCCGCGGCCCTTCATCTTCACGAGGGCAAACCGCCCGCGCAGCTTCTTGCCGTGGAGCTCGAACTTCAGGTGCCCACTGCGGATGGCGTCCGCGGGAGCCTTGTCGCCGACGACGGCGTAGGTGCCCACGTCCCAGACGATGACCTCACCGGCGCCGTAGCCCGAGGGGATCACCCCTTCGAAGTCGAAGTACGCAAGCGGATGATCCTCGACCATCATCGCGAGCCTCCGCACCGCCGGATCGAGCGACGGGCCTTTGGGTACTGCCCACGACTTGAGAACGCCTTCGGCTTCCAAACGAAAGTCGTAATGGAGGCGCGACGCGTCGTGCTTCTGGATCACGAAGCGCGGCTCCTCGAGGCTCTTGGGCGCGGCGTCGCCCGAGGGCTCGGGCGTCGACTTGAAGTCGCGCTTGGCGCGGTACTCCTTCAGCAGCTTGGTGGGGCGATTCGTTCCGAGCATGGCTCGGCCGCCTTGCATCGCCCGTGCCCTTGCGGCCCCATCGCTCGGCGCACGCGGCTACGTGGCACCCTGCCACGGGCGGGGAAGATCGCTACGTGAGTCAATTGCCCCCGGCTCCCGTCTGCTCGGGTTTCCTAGGGTCGAGCTCGTGCTGCACCGTGGCATGCGCTGTGCTGAGTGGAGGAGCACACGCCGTCAGGCGAAAGACAACGCCCGTCGTGCGAGCGCGGCGGCCTGAAAGGAAGACCCCATGAACTACAGCAAAATCTTCAAGATCCTCGCAGCCGCCGGTGAAACCGTTCGTCACGTCGACGCTGACGACATCCTCGATCGCGTCGGTCTCGAGCGCAAGTCCTCCATGCTGGAGAAGGTCATCACGACCTTCGGCATCTTCGGCGCGGGCATGGTCATCGGCGCTGGCGTGGGTCTCCTCGTGAGCCCGGTCGCGCCGGAGGACGTCCGCAAGAAGATCGCGTCGGGCGCCAAGTCGGTGAAGAACGAGATCCAGAACCTCATCTCGCACGAAGAAGAGACCGCGACCGGTAGCAGCCTGCTCGCCGAGACCCCCACGCGCACCCCGAGCGTGAAGAACGGCTCGACGCACGCGTCCTGATTAGGCGCTAATTTCGAAGCACGCTGCGGCGTGCGTCACACCCGCGGAAAACGCACGGTGAGACGCGCGCCGCTCTGCTTTGGATCGAGCGACTTCAAGTTCACGGCGCGGACCGTACCGCCGTGCGCATCGAGAATGCCGCGCACGATGGCGAGGCCCAGACCGGTGCCGGACTTCGGCGCGTCGACGCGCGAGAAGCGCTCGAAGATGTGCGCGATCGCGGTCTCGGGGATCCCGCCGCCGTCGTCGACGACCTCGATTTCGACGTCGCCGTCGGCGCTGCCGTCGGGGACCGCGCGCAACACCACCTTGACCTCCTTCTTCGCGAATTTGACCGCGTTCGATAGGAGGTTGACGAGCACTTGCTGGATGCGCTCGCTATCGACGTTCGCTTCGAGCGGCGCGTCCGGTAGCTCCTGCTTGATGAGGATGGTGGTGCCGGCGTCGATGCGTTGGAGCTCGTCGGACACGTGCTTCACGACGGTGCGGAGATCGGTCTTGCGGCGCTTGAGGTCCGCGCGCCCGGACTCCATGCGACCGAGGTAGACGATGTTCGACGCGAGTCGTGTGAGGCGCTCGACACTCTTCCGTACGAGGTTCAGCAAGAACTTCTGCTCGTCGTTGAGAGGGCCCACGTCGGCGTTGCTGAGCTCGTTCATGGCGCCGACGACCACGCCGAGCGGCGCGCGGATGTCGTGCGAGATCATGCTCAAGAGATCGAGTTGCAGTTTCTCTTTGCGGGTGAGCGTCTCAGCGGCCTCGCGGCGGCACGACACATCGACCACGACGAGCACCTGGCCGACCGACACCGCGCCTTCGGGTGCATGCAGCTCGAGATCGCGCGACGTGTCACCTTGCGTGAGCGCGACTGTCTTCGTCGCGTGCGTGGCGAGCACCTCCGCGATCGCTTGCCATGCGGCGGCGGGGAGGAGCTTTTCGAGCGCGGCACCGACAGCCTTGTGGGGGTCGATTCCCAAGAGCTCGCACGCCGTCGAGCTCGCGCTCAGGACGACGCCCGCGGCGTCGACGATCGCAATCCCGCTGGCAGCGTTCGGCTTGTCGGAAGAGGTGGCGGGGGTCGCGGTCACGGGTGTTTTTACCAAATTCGGTCCGGTCCATGGATGCCGCAGGTGAGTCAGGCGTCGCCGTCCACCGAGACCCATTTGTGGCATCGGGTGGCGACGCGCCGTCGTCAAGGTCCGTGACGCACGAGGCGGACGCTATTTTTCACGGCCTCGCACGCGGCACGCCGACTGCACCACGAGGTGCTCGGAGGACCGATGATCAAGGTGCAAAAAAGCGTGATGGGGCTGCTGGGAGCGTTCGGGATCGGGACCGCGCTCGGATGGGTCGTGCTCCGCAAGGTGGCCGCGGGCGTTCTGGCGCGGGAAGCGGCGCCGAGCATCTATGCACCGCGCGAGGCGATTGACCTCATGTCCACTGGGACCATGACGGTCTACGCCGACCGTCGCGGATCGGGGCGACCGCTCGTCGTCTTTCACGGCCTTCAACCCGGTGCGTCCGCAGCCGCGACACAATCCATCTTCTCCGCTTACCGTGGCAAGCGCCCGGTGCTCGCCCCCGATCTGCCTGGGTTCGGCCTCTCGAACGCGCACGACCATCTGTGCTCTGCCGCGCTCTACACTTTCGCGATGATGCAGTTGCTGTTGCGGCTTACGCCACGCGAGCTGCCTGCGGACGTCGTCGCTTACGGGCTCGCGAGTGAGCTCGCAGCACGGGCTGCGCGTGATCGGCCGGACCTCTTCAACTCGCTCACGCTCGTCGCCCCGACGGGTTTCGCAGCAGCGGAGACGCGGCGCGTGCCTCCCGCGCTCTTCACGCCGCACGTGGTGGACATGGTCTACGCGAAGGTGACCGTACCGACCCTGGTTCTTCACGGCCGCTCGCAGTCGAGCTTCGCGCGCCTCGATCCCTTCTTGCTGCGCCACGCGACGACATGGCGGCGACGACGCCTCTCGGCGACCGCGGACGTCGCCGACTTCGCAGCACGCGGAGAGCTGTTGCGCGCGGTCGACGAGCTGTGGAGCGACGTCGCGCGCGCGCAGGGCCCCGTCGACCGCATCTCGCACAACGGCTTCCCGCACGTGGCCTTGCAGCTCAGGTAAGCTCAGCCCCGCAAGGGGATGACGAAAAAATCGCGTTGGAGCCGCGCGCTGCTCCTGTGCACGGTCCTCATGATCGTCCTCGCGACGGAGCCCGCTTCCACGCACCTTCGCGCGGCGTCGCTCCTCATCCGTTTCGCGACACCTGACTCACCGACCTTCGTCGCGCGCATCGGTGTTCACGAGGTCGACGAGAGCGCGCTCGTGCTCGACGCACCCACGGGTCCGACGCGAGCGCGTCTCTACGTTCCACGCGGTGTGCCCGACGCTCCCGGCGTGGTCGTCGTTCACGGCGTGCATCGTCTCGGGGTCGACGAGCCGCGCCTCGGCCGGTTTGCGCGTGCGATCGCCTCGTCGGGTGTGGTCGTGCTCACACCGGAGGTGAAGGAGCTGACCGAGTACCGCATCGATGCTGGCTCGATCGGAACGATCGGCGCTGCGGCTCAGTACCTCGCGATCAAGCTCGATCGCCGTGCGGTGGGTGTTCTCGGAATGAGCTTCGCGGGCGGGCTCTCCTTGCTCGCGGCAGCGAGCCCGCGGTGGGCGTCGGTCATCGCGTTCGTGGTCGCCGTCGGTGCGCACGACGACCTCTCGCGCGTGCTCCGCTTCTTTGCGGAGGACAAGATCCAAGCCCCCAGCGGCGCGGTGCTCGAGATGAAGGCGCACGACTACGGCATGCTCGTCCTCGTGCACTCGCACGTCCCTGACTTCTTCGCACCCGAGGACGTCGAGATCGCCACCGACGCGATCCGCCTTTGGCTCTGGGAGAAAAAGGACGAGGCCCGCACACGGAGCGAAGCCATGACTCCCCCCGGCAAGGAAAAGCTCGCGCGCTTCTTCGCGAAGGATCCCGCGATGGCGAACGAGCTGCTCGGCGTGATCGCCAAGTACGAAGGCACGATGGGCGACGTTTCGCCGCACGATCACCTCGCTTCGCTCCACGTGCCGGTTTACCTGCTTCACGGCGCCGGTGACTCGGTGATCCCGCCGACCGAAACCTTGTGGCTCGCGCAGGACGTGCCCTCTCGGTGGGTGCGCGCCACGCTCGTGAGCGAGGCGATCCAGCACGTCGAGATTCACGGCGAGCCGACGGTGAACCAGCGCTGGCAGCTCGTGGATTTCATGTCGCGGGTGCTGGACGAGGCCGAGGCCGAGGCACACGGCGCGGCGCGCTGATATCGCGCTATCCTCACGGAGTGGATGAACTCGCTCAGCGTGCCCGCACCCGCGTCGGTCAAACGCTGAACGACAAGTACCAGATCGACCGCGTGCTCGGCGTCGGCGGGATGGCCGCCGTCTACTCGGCCACACACCGCAACGGAAACCGCGTCGCGGTGAAGATGCTGCACAACCATCTCTCGATGGATCCCGACGTTCGCTCGCGGTTCTTGCGTGAGGGCTACGTCGCCAACAAGGTCGCGCACCCGGGCGCGGTTCGAATCCTCGACGACGACGTCGGCGCCGACGGTGCCGCCTTCATCGTGATGGAGCTTCTCACCGGCGAGACGCTCGACGCACGCTGGCAGCGCTCCGGGCGCCGGCTCGACACGCGGGAAGTGCTCGTCATCGCCTTCGAGCTGCTCGACGTGCTCGGCGCTGCGCATGCGCAACAGATCGTCCACCGCGACATCAAGCCCGAGAATGTCTTCATCACCGACGACGGCAGCGTGAAGGTGCTCGACTTCGGTGTTGCGCGCATGCGTGATCCATCGGGCTCGGGCAACGCGCCGGCGACCAGCACCGGCATCACAATCGGCACGCCAGCGTTCATGCCCGCGGAGCAAGCGCTCGGAAAATCGCGCGAGATCGACGGCCGCACCGATCTGTGGGCCGTCGGCGCCACCATGTTCACGCTCCTCTCGGGTCGCCTCGTGCACGAAGGCGCCAGCATGAACGAGACCCTCGTGCGCGCGGCCACCAAGCCGGCCCCCGCGCTCGCCTCGGTCATGAACGGCACGTCCCCACCCGAGTCGATCGCGCAGGTCGTCGATCGCGCTCTCGCGTTCGACAAGGTCGCGCGGTGGGACGACGCGCGCGCCATGCAGGAGGCCATCGCGCGCGCGCACGCGGGCGCTTACGCGGAGACAATCGAGGAGTCGAAACGCTTGCTCGGCACGCGCCCCGGCTCGTCGCGCTCGTTTCTCCCCGGCGCAATGTCGGAGGTGTCGTCGGCCGCGACCGAGCCCGCGCAGTTCGCGCCGACGCCGCCTGCACGCACACCGCGTCGCATGCGTCGTCAGCTGCTCACCTGGGGTCCGCCACTGATCGCAGGCGCCCTCGGGATCTTCATCTTCAAGCTCGCCACCGTGCCGACGCGCGGAAGCAGCAACGCGGCGCGCGGCGATCTCGGACAAGCGGCCGTGACCGTTCCGGCGGTGGAGGCGTCGCCAATCGTCGCGCCAGGCGAGGTGGCCGTTCAGCAAGCCGCCGACGGCGGGGTACGGGACAATCTAGCCACCATGCCTACGATGACGGCGGCAGAGACGACGGCGACCGCCAAGGCGTCCACCAAGCCGCGCAAAATTCCTGCGCGGCCGGTCGCCCTGCCGGCGAGAAAGTCTCCGGCGCAGAAGTAACCGGCCGCCCCTCGCGGTCGGAATGAACGTCAGCCGACCGGCGCGAGTCGCATCGCGGCGGCCTCGAGCGCACCGCTTGGATCGCGCTCGACCACATCGCCGTGCGCCACGGCGATCACACGCACGTCCTTCTTCGCGATCTCGCGAAGCCAGCCCGCGTACGCCTTGGTGTCTTCGATGATGAAGAACCGAGCAGTATTGGTGGCGCCGAAGAAGCCGGTGCTGCCGAGCAGCTTCAGAAAGAAGCCGCCGATACCAGGCTGATGCCGCAGGTTGAAGAGCGCGTCGTTGAACACGAGGGCGCAGCCCTCCGCGTAGGGCATCTCGTACACGAGCTCGTGCTTGAGGCCGCGTGGCGCGTGGCAGGCGATCCCGCGCTTCGGCAGGTCGTCCTCGGCCGCCGCGTCGACGGGAAGCTTTTGCTCGACCTTCGCGCGCGCCGACGCGGGAGAGACCACACGCAGATCGGGGTAGCGCGCTTTGAACGCGGGCGCGTCGAGCCGGTGGTGCGGCGAGGGTACGATCTGCACGGAGGGCTTTCCAATCGCCTCGAGCTTGGCCATCTCGCTCTCGCTCAACGCGATCGCGTTGTGAATGAGGAGCGTGCCATCGTCCATCTTGAAGACGATCATGTTGCGCGGCAGCGGCATGTTCGGCAGCGCGCCGGTCACCATCCACATCCGGTCGCCGAGCGGTTGAAGCTCGCCGTGCGGGAGCACTCGCTTGTTCCACGCGTCCTTGTCGTAGGCCGGAACGGTCATGCGCTCCTTCGTAGGGCGAGGTTCCGTAGCCGGCAACCGATCACGAGCCGCTCACGCGCCGAGCGCGAGCCGATCACGAGACCGGGCGCCGCTGCGATACGTAGAGCGCGTCGCGCCACTGCACCAGGTCGGCAAACTCCTCGGCGAGCGCCGGCTGGGTGAAGCACTCGCGCGTGTAGGGCGGAACGTTCATGTATTGTACACTGACAGGCTGGATGAAGTGGATCGTCACCGCCATCGTGATGTCGGCGTAGGAGAAGTCGCCGAGCAGGTAATCCTTCCCGCGAAGACCGGCGCGCAGACCGAGCAAGATCTCACGGAGCGCAGCTTCGAAGGTCGCGGCCGGCGTACGATCGACGCCATACTTCCGGACGATGTAGCTGACGCCGAGGCTCGCGGCGGGGAGCGCGGCCGCGCGCAGGCTCTCGGGGATGAACGCGGGGACCTGCTCACGTTTTGCGCCTTCGCTCACGGACATCTTCTTCATGCCGAGCCCGCGCGCCGCGACGAGCGCAGCTTCGCTCTTCGCGTTCCAGTCCTCGATCTGGTGCGACATGAAGAGTGGCGACCGTGTCCCGATGCTGTCGGCGTAGTGCGCGATCGCGAGCGACCCGTCGAAGACCTGGCCGTCCTCCGCGAGAAGCACCGGGACGCTCACCTTGCCGAAGAAGCGCTTCATTTGCAGGCGCAACATCGGAACGCCGATGAGCGGCACGTACTCCTCGTAGGTGTAGTCGAGCCGGTGGTGGTCGAGCGCCCAACGCGCTTTTTCCGTCCACGACGAAACCGAGAGTCCGATCAAGCGAGCCGCCATGGCCGCATTCTTACTCAGTTCGGAGGAAGAGCGCCGTCACGGCTCCGTGGCAAACACCCGTGTAGGTGGATCACCTACCGCCCAGCGCCGGATCGACGACGCACCACGTCATGCCCGAATTCCCGCCGAATTTGCGGCAATAGCTCCGATGTAGGTGGGCATCGTTCCTGCTTCAGGGCGCAGCAACATGACGACCTCCCGCTTCTTCCGTACGGCCTCGCGCCTCGCCGTCGCCGCCCTCGCCGTGAGCGCAGCTGCCTGCAGCGCACAGGCCGACACCTCTGCGGACGACCAGTCGGAGGACGAGCTCACGAGCGTCACCGCGCGATCGCGCGAGCTCAAGTTCGACGCCTACGTCTACGTCCGGCGCGGCGCGAGCGACCAGGAGATCCTCAGCGCCGTGCGCACGCAGACGCAGACCGCATTCGGCGCGCTCCGCACCGCGGAGGTCGGCGTCAACAGCCGCGAGCTCAAGGAGGTCGATCCGAAGACCTTCGTGAAGAGCGACGTCACGGTCATGGATACGAAGAAGGCGGGCGACGTCGGCACGCCGATGACGCGCGTGAAGTACCGCTACACGGACAACGCCGTCGTCCCCGTCTCGATGGCGCGTCGCAGCGGTCTCGGCATCGCGGTCATGAGCCCGAGCTACAAGAGCCAGACGAGCCGCATCCTCACCGAGTGCACGGACAACGACAGCGAGGCCCGCGAGTTCCAGAGCGCCATCTGGTACGTGTTCAACCCCTCTCTCGCCGGTTGCAAGGCCGTGATGACGAAGGAGCAGCAAGCCATCGACACCGAGACGGCGAAGCTCACGGACAAGACGACGCAGGTCAGCAAGGTCGACGTCGAGCGTCTCTACCTTCCGATCACGGTCAGCCTCGGCAGCGACAAGACGAACAAGGGCCAGAGCTACCCCGAGTACGATCGCCTCTGGGCGGGCGGCGTGCAAAAGGGCGCGATCGTCATCGGCATGGCGTCCGGCTTCATCGATCACCAGGCCGACGACAACACCGACTCCGGCTACGGCGAGTGGATGGACCAACTGAAGACCGCCATGGGTAGCCGTGGAATCTCCGACGGACGCACGCCGGGCTTCAAGCTCGTCAAGAGCGAGCCGGCCGAGGATCTGTCGACCTTCACCGTCGGCGCGAAGACGATCACGGGCCTTGGCTTCCAGGACATCCTCGCGATGGAGACGGACCGCCGGTTCCCTGCCGGCGTCGAGTACGCCCAGCAGGCGGAGCTCAAGAAGCAGGTCGGCCAGAAGCTGATTGGTCACTGGCTCACGTTCGAGGCGAGCGTGCAGGTCAAGGTTGGAACGGCGGCGGAGACGCCGGCGAAGGTCGTGATTCAGACCTACTTCGGTCACACCGAGAGCGACGTGCACAAGAAGCTGATCAAGACGAGCGACGTGTACATCTACAACGGCCACTCGCAGATCGGCTACGGACCGCTCGACCCCTCGAACTTCACGTCGAGCGACTTTCCGGCGAGCTACCAAATCCTGTTCATCGACGGATGTGTATCTTACAACTACTACGAGAAGGACTACATCCCGTTGAAGTCCGGCGGCACGAAGAACCTCGACCTCATCACGAATTGCCTCGAGGCCTCGGCCTACCACAGCGGTTACGCCGTCGGCTCACTCGTCTCTCTCCTGCTCGACGGCACGCAGCACAGCTACCTCGACCTGCTCGGCGCCGCCGAAGCGACCGACGCGCTCCGCGTCGTCGACGGTGAGCTCGACAACAAGTACGTGCCCAGCGCAACGCCGATCGTCGTCCGCTGAGCTTGCCGCGGGCGCAGCAAAGGCCGATGTTCCGGGGGTGATACCCGCACCACATCCAGCTCGGCCAGCGGCCGTTGCAGGCAGCTTCTACCCAGACGATCCCGCGACGCTCGCGCGGATCGTCGATGGATACTTGGCGGACGCTCGGTCCACGCCGATTTCGAGCGACGTCCACCGCGTGAAGGCGCTCGTGGTTCCTCACGCCGGGTACGTCTACTCGGGGCCGATTGCCGCGAGCGCCTACGCAAGCCTCGGCCGGGTGGCAGGGAGCGTGCGGCGCGTCGTGCTCGTCGGCCCGTGCCATCGGGCTCGC
>CAXSGV010000012.1:0-10553 GCA_964236615.1 uncultured Polyangiaceae bacterium | reverse complement strand
CGAGGTCGACCTCGAGGCCATCGCGATCGCGCGCACGGTTGCCGACGTCGAGGTCAGCGATGCCGCGCATGCCCAGGAGCACGCGCTCGAGGTGCAGCTCCCGTTCTTGCAGCGCGTGCTCCGCGATTTTCGCATTGTCCCGATCGGGGTCGGCGCGACGGGATCGGGCGCCGTCACCGCGGTGCTCGAGGCGCTGTGGGGCGGCCCGGAAACGCTGATCGTCGTCAGCTCGGACCTCTCGCACTACCTGCCTTACGAGGGGGCGCGGACGATCGATGCCAACACCGCCGACCGCATCGTCCGCCTCGATGAGACGCCGCTCAGCCACGACGCCGCGTGCGGCGCGACAGGCATCAACGCGCTGCTCGACGTCGCGCGCCGTCGTCGCATGACGCCGCGCCTGCTCGACCTTCGGACCTCGGGCGACACCGCGGGGGCGCACGACGCCGTCGTGGGGTACGGAGCCTTCGCGTTCGAGGAGCACACGTGAGCCGCGTCCTCGGGAGCGCGCCTCGCTCCGAAGTCGGTGAAGTGCTCCTTCGGCTGGCGCGCGCGAGCATCGCCCAAGACCTCGGCGCGCATCCCGCAGAGCCGCTGGAGACCGGTGCCTGCGTGCCAGGCGCCTGGCTCGCGGAGCCCGGGGCGACGTTCGTCACGCTCTTCACCGACGGCGAGCTACGCGGGTGCATCGGCAGCCTCGAGGCCCACCGCCCCGTGGGCGAGGACGTGGTCTCGAACGCGGCGGCGGCGGCGTTTCGCGATCCGCGTTTTCCTTCGCTCACGCGCGCCGACCTGCCGAAACTTCGTATCGAGGTCTCACTGCTGTCGCCGCTCGAGCCGTTTCCGGTGAAGAACGAGGACGACGCTTACGTGCGCGTTCGTCCATTCGAGGACGGTGTCGCCTTGCGCCTCGGTGAACGACGCAGCGTTCTACTTCCGCAGGTGTGGGAGCGCTGCCGTACGCCGCGCGTGTTCTTCGAAGCGCTCAAGATGAAAGCGGGGCTCGAAGCCAACGGGTGGGACGGCGCGATCGAGCTGTCGCGGTTCACGCTCGAGAAATGGCGCGAGCCGCGGTGAGCCAGCGCGCACGATTCTGGTCCGTTGTCCCCGACGGGCGCATCCAGTGCAACGTCTGCCCGCGTGATTGCACCCTCGCGGAGGGCCAGCGCGGGCTTTGCTTCGTGCGGCAGAACGTGAACCACGAGCTGGTGCTCACGACCTACGGACGGTCGTCTGGCTTCTGCGTCGACCCGATCGAAAAGAAGCCCTTGAACCACTTCTTTCCCGGGTCGAGCGTGCTGTCGTTCGGGACCGCGGGCTGCAACCTGTCGTGCAAGTTCTGCCAGAATTGGGACATCTCGAAGTCGCGCGAGATGGAGCGTCTGGCCGATGAAGCTTCGCCCGAGGCGATCGCGAAAGCCGCCGCGGCGGCGGGCTCGAAGAGCGTCGCCTTCACCTACAACGATCCGACGATCTTCGTGGAGTACGCGATGGACGTCGCCGATGCATGCCATGCCATCGGGCTGCAAACGGTGAGCGTGACCGCGGGGTACATGCGCGACGAGGCGCGGCGCGCGATGTACGAGAAGATCGACGCGGCGAACGTCGACCTGAAGGCGTTCAGCGAGTCGTTCTACCGCAAGCTGACGGGCGCGCACCTCGACGCGGTGCTCGAGACGTTGAAGTACCTCGTGCACGAGACGAAGACGTGGGTCGAGATCACGACGCTCCTCATCCCAGGCGAAAACGACTCGGATAGGGAGCTCGACGAGATGACCGCGTGGATTCGCGACGAGCTCGGCACGGAGGTGCCGCTCCACTTCAGCGCGTTTCATCCGGACTACAAGATGCTCTCGCACGCGGCGACACCGGCGGCGACCCTCACGCGCGCCCGCGCCATCGCGATGCGCAACGGGCTCGCCCACGTCTACACCGGCAACGTGCACGATCGCGCGGGCGACACGACGTCGTGTGCCGGTTGCGGCACGGCGCTCGTCGTCCGTGACTGGTACGCGATCCTCGAGTACCGCGTGACCCCCGAGGGGGCGTGTCCGGTCTGCGCGCGCCCGCTCGCCGGCCGCTTCGGCCCGAAGCTCGAGCGCTTCGGGCGACGTCGGATCCCGATCGCCATCGGCGCGTGAGGCGACTAGAAAGATCGACCATGAAGTCGATCGCCGTTCGTGGTGCCCTCGCGCTTGTACCTTTGCTGCTCTCTGCCGCGGCGTGCGGTTCGGCATTCACGCCGTCGGTGACGGGTCCTGCGGGCACGACGTCGATGCCGCCCGCGCCCAAGGACAGCGGCGATACTGCCGCAATCAAGACGGCCGTGGCCTCGCCGATCCGCTCGGAGGAAAATCGCAAGCGCGACGTGTACCGACACCCGGTGGAGACGCTCGCGTTCTTCGGCGTGAAGCGCGACAGCACCGTGCTCGAGCTGTGGCCGGGCAATGGCTGGTACACCGAGATCCTCGCGCCGATGCTGGCCGAAAAGGGGAAGCTCGTCGTCACCTCGGTGGATCCCAACGGGCCTCAAGACAAGCCTGCGTTCAAGTCGGCGCATGATCTGGCGGAGCGCTTCGCCGCGCACCCCGACCTCTTCGGAAAAGTGCAGGTCGTCCGCATCGACCCGCCGGAGCACTTCGACTTCGGCCCCGATGCGTCGGTCGACATCGTGCTCACCTTCCGCAACACGCACGACTGGGTTCGCGACGGGGTCGCCGAGAAGATCTACGCTTCGATCTTCAAGGTTCTCAAGCCCGGCGGCACGCTCGGAGTGACGGCTCACCGCGGCAAGCCCGACGCTGATCCGACACCCGAGGTCGTTGGCAAGACGGGCTACCTGTCGGAAAAATTCGTCATCGCTCTCGTCGAGAAGGCAGGCTTCAAGCTCGAGGCGAAGAGCGAGATCAACGCCAACCGGAAGGACGTGAAGGACTACCCCGAGGGCGTATGGACGCTTCCGCCCTCGTTGCGCCTCGGCGAGCAGGACAAGGACAAGTGGCTCGCCATCGGTGAGAGCGATCGCGCGACGCTCAAGTTCATGAAGCCGCGCTGATCAGCTCGGAACGCCCCAGATCGCGCGTTCGTCGAGGAAGCGGCGGATGGCAGGGAGGACGATCTTGGGGCGCTCGAGCAGCGCGAAGTGGCTCGCGCGAAAGAGCGCGAGGTGCTCGGCGTTGGGAAGGCGCTTGGCGATCTCGTGCGACTGGAAGGCGGGGGTCAGCGCGTCGAAGCGGCCGCTGATCACGAGCGCCGGCGACTCGATGTACGGGAGCAGGTGGTAGACCGAGTGGGCGTCGAGCTCTTGAAAGAGGCGCATGTAATTCGGAAAGCTCGGGCCGAGGACATCCTCGAAGTAGCGCTTCATCAGCGGACGCACGCGGAACGCTTGGGGACCGGCAGTCAGGGTGAGCATCGCTGCCGACGGAAGCTCGATGAGGCGCGTGAGCGTGGCGAGCGTCTTCGTCGCGCCGGGCCGCGCGTGAAGGAACTCGATGATCGCGTGGAGGCGCTTGGGGAGCGAGGGCACCGCGAAGATGGGCTGGAAGCCGGTCTGGAGGACGTGGCCGTGCGTGCCGTTGATGAGGACGAGACCGCCGACGAGATCGGGGTGCGTCGCGGCAAGATCGAGCGACACCTGGACACCCATGCTCCAGCCGACGAGGACCGCACGACCGACCCTCTCGGTTCGCAAGATCGCTTCAGCGTCCTCGACGTGGTTGTTGATGGCGAGGCGGCGGCTCGATGCCGGCATGCCCGAGTCGAAGAGACCGCGGTAGTCCCACGTGATGATCCGGTGCGTGCGCCAGAACGCTTCGATGAGCGGCTCCCATGCGTAGAGGCGCCCGCCGAGACCGTTCGCGAGGAGGATCGTGTTCTCACCCTCGCCGAGCACCTCGTACGAGATGACGGTGCCGTCCTCGGACTCCGCTTTGTGACGCCGGAGCGTCTTCTCCCATTCCATCCGAGCACGTTCTCCTCACCGCGCGCGCGTCGCAAGCCCTGACGTCGTAAATGACCGCGAATCGTCGACTAAGCGTCAGCTCGGTAGTGCAGGGATGATGCGAAACCAGATCGCGCGCGGCGTGAGGCACATCGTGCATGTGACGCGCGCAACACGAAGGCCGCGCTCGGCGGCGTGCTCGTCGAGCCTCAGCGTGCCGGTGCAGAGCGGGCAGCGCATCGAGCGCGCCTGAACTTCGACGAGCGACGCCGAGACGACCTCGATGGGCCGTTCCGCAGTGCCACCCGGCGCGAGGCGTGCGAGCCGCTCCCGATCCTTTGCATCCTTCACCGCTTGCCGTGCGAGCTCGCGGCGCTCGGCGCGCGGGAGTGGCTTACGCGACATGCGGAAAGTGTAACCTCCCCGGTCGATGCACGCCGGTTTTCGATCTCGACTTCAGCGCATGTTCCACCGGAGCAGCGCGGCGCTGATCATCGGAACGCTGATCGCAGTCTCGTGCTCGCTCACGGTCGTCGAGATCGCCGTCGGTAGCGCGTCGAAGAGCCAGGCGTTGTTCGGTCTCATCAACCGCGTCATCAGTGTGGCGTTCGCGGGCGAGCTCGCGTTGCGGTTCTACGCCGCCCCTCGCCGTCGACGCTTCTTCTCCGACTACTGGCCTGACCTGGTCTCGCTCGTCCCCGCAGTCGTCGTCGGCCCGGCGATGGGTGGGCTTCGTCTGTTGCGCTTGTTTCGTCTCGTTCGGTTGATGGCCTTCTTCCGCCAGCACCCGGTGCTGCTCGCCACCGTCGTGCGCCGGGGCCCGCGGCAGCTGCTCGTGCTCGGCGGGCTGCTGCTCGCGATGCTGTTTGCGACGACGACCGCGATGCTCGCGTTCGAAGGCGGCGACAACCCCAGCCTCGACAGCTTCAAGGAAGCCTTCTGGTTCAGCATCTACTCGCTCCTCGCGAACGAGCCGATTCCCGGACCTCCTCACTCACTGGGAGGGCGAATCATCTCGCTCTTCTTGATGCTCTTCGGGCTCGCGACGTTCGCCGTGTTCACGGGAACGATCTCGGCCGTCATGGTGGAACGCATGCGACAGACCGGAAATACGATGAGCTGGGACGAGCTCGAAGATCATATCTTGATTTGCGGCTGGAACCGCAAGGCCGAGATCATCGTGGGCGAGTACGTGAGTGCGAAGCCGGGGGTGCCGATCGTCGTGATCGCCAAGCTCGACGGCGATCCGCAGTTCACCGATCCGAACCTTCGCAAGGAGATCCAGTTCCTCAACGAGGACTTCACCAAGGCGGCCGCGCTCGAGCTCGTCGGCGTGAAGCGCGCCTCGACCTGCATCATCTTGTCGGACACCACGCGTGGACGGAACGAGCGCGACGCCGACGCGCGCACCGTGCTCACCGCCTTGACCGTCGAGAAGCTCAACCCCGAGGTCTACACCTGCGCCGAGCTCAATCGGCGCGAGTACAGCGACCACCTCGCACTCGGCAACGTGAACAGCTTCGTCGTGAGCGGCGAGCACAGCGCGTTCTTGCTTGCGCAAGCTGCGCTCAATCAAGCGGCGCTCGGCATTTTTTCCGAGCTCCTCTCCTACAGCACGGGCAACCGTTTCTGTCGCGTGCGCGCGCCGGCGAGCTGGAAAGGGAAGACGTTCTTCGATGCGCTCGTGATCGTGAAGGAGAAGCACGACGCGATCTTGATCGCGGTCGCAGACGGCAAGGGCGGCATGAGCGTGAACCCTCACAACTACGTCTTCGTTGGCGGCGAAGAGGCGGTCGCGATCACGACCAAGGACATCGACGTCGGCGCCTGATCACGCCACGTCGGTCCTGGCGACGCGTCAGGAAGTGCACGAAGCCTCTCCGAACTGCGCGATTTCAAGCGCAACGCGCTTAGCCCAGTTCTTGCTGATGGCAGCGCAATGCTCTCGCGCACGCTTCCCTCCGCCCTCTTCGCGTCCCTCGTTCTCGGCGTCGTCTCCGTCAGCGCGTGTGGAGGCTCGACCGACGCCGCGCCGACGCCTTCGGTCATCGATGCCGGCCCCAGCGAGCCCGTCGACGCGGGTGAGCCCGACACGACGCCGCCCGTCGACAACGGAAAGCCGAGCGAGGTTTACCCGGCGCCGCACCCCGCCACGCCGTTCATCCAGTCGTACGGCGGGCCCACGATGAAGACGCCGAAGATCGTTCCGATCCTCTGGCAGGGCGACGCTTACGCAACGCAGATCGCCGACTTTGCGAAGAAGATCGGCCCGTCGGACTACTGGAAGCAGTCGACCGCGGAGTACGGCGTCGGCCCGGCCACCGCAGCCGAGTCCATCGTCATCACCGAAGCGGCGCCGAAGAAGATCACCGACACGGAGATCACGACGTGGCTCGCGTCGATGCTCGACGGAACGCACCCTGCGTTCGGCGCCGTCGACGAGAACGCGATCTACACAATTTACTACCCGGCGGGCACCGTCATCGACATCCCCGAGTTCGGTCAGAGCTGCCAGGGATTCGGTGGCTACCACTACGAGACCGAGGTGCTCGGAAAGAAGGTCGTCTACGCGGTCATCCCACGCTGCGGCAGCTTCTTCGGCATGAGCGGCATGGACGTCCTCTCGTCGACCTCCGCGCACGAGTTCGTCGAAGCTGCCACCGACCCGCATGCGGTGACGGACCCTGCTTACGCGATTCCGGACAACGATCACCTCTACTACGCGCTCTTCCCGCTCAGCGAGATCGGGGACATGTGCACCTTCAACGCCGACTCGAACCAGAAGCTCGCAGATGTCGGCGGCTACATGATTCAGCGCATGTGGTCGAACGCAGCGGCGCTCGCGGGGCGTCATCCGTGCGTTCCGAATGTTGCCGGCGAGGTCTACTTCAACAGCGCGCCGGTGCTGACCGAGAAGGTCTATATCGACTTCGGTGGCGGGCAGGCTGCATCGACCAAGGGCGTGAAGATCCCGGTCGGCAAGAGCAAGACAATCGAGCTCGATCTCTTCAGCGAAGGTCCGACCAGTGGTCCGTGGACCGTCGGCGCGGTCGACACCTCGGCCTACTACCGTCAGCCGGCGGAGCTCGAGTTCAAGTTCGATCGTCGCGAAGGCGTCAACGGCGAAAAGCTCCACATGACGATCACGGTGCTCAAGGCCGGCAAGTATGGCGGCTCGGAGTTCATCGTCACGAGCTCGCTCGGCAAGCGCCAAAACATTTGGATGGGTTTCGTTCAGAACTGAGGTCGACCAACCCTAGCTGGTAGCCTTTGGGGATGGATTTTTCCCTTCCGCCGAAGCTCGAGCCGCTCCTTTTTTCGATTCGTGAGGTGATGACGAACCTCGTCATCCCTCTCGAGAAGGAGCTCGTGGGCGGCAGCTTCAACAAGGTCGAGCCGCGCCTCAAGGAGGTGCGGCGCGCCGTGAAGGAAAAGGGTCTGTGGGCGCCGCAGCTGCCCAAAGACGCCGGTGGCATGGGGCTCACGCTGATGGAGCACGCGCGTCTCAGCGAAGAGCTCGGGCGCAGCCCACTCGGGCACTACGCGTTCAACTGCCAAGCGCCCGACGCCGGCAATATGGAGATCCTCCACCAGCACGGCAGTGCGATGCAGAAGGAAAAATTCCTCGCGCCGCTGGCCAAAGGCGACATCCGTAGCTGCTTCTCGATGACCGAGCCCGAGGTGCCCGGCTCGAACCCCACGTGGATGCAGACGACTGCGAAGAAGGAGAACGGCGAGTGGGTCATCGATGGCCACAAGTGGTTCACCTCGTCCGCCGACGGCGCGAGCTTCGCCATCGTGATGGCCGTCACGAATCCCGACGCGGTTCCGCACATGCGCGCGAGTCAGATCATCGTGCCGACGAGCACGAAGGGCTTTCGCATCGTGCGCAACATCTCGGTCATGGGTGAGCCCGGCGATGGCTACGCAAGCCACTCTGAGGTGATGTACGAGGGATGCCGCGTGCCCGAGGCCAACCTGCTCGGGCCCGAGGGTGGCGGCTTCGTGATCGCGCAGGACCGCCTCGGGCCGGGCCGCATCCACCACTGCATGCGCTGGATCGGGATCTGCGAGCGCAGCTTCGAGCTGATGTGCCAGCGCGCCGCCGCGCGCGAGATGCAACCGGGCAAGCCCCTCGGCACGAAGCAGATCGTGCAAGCGTGGATCGCCGAAAGCCGCGCCGAGATCCACGCGGCGCGCCTCATGGTGCTCCACGCGGCGTGGAAGATGGAGAAGGAGGGCGCGTACGCAGCGCGTGAAGAGATCTCGCTCATCAAATTCTACGTCGCGGACGTGCTGCAGAAGGTAGTCGACCGCGCGATCCAGGTCCACGGCGCGCTCGGTATGACCGACGACACGCCTCTCGCGTACTGGTACCGCCACGAGCGCGCTGCGCGGATCTACGACGGTCCCGACGAGGTCCACAAGATCGTCGTCGCGAAGCGGATCTTGAAGCTGCACGGATTGGTGGTGTCGTGACGGGGGAGCCGAGCGCGCTCGACCCCACGCGTCCGGTCCGCGAGGGCGAGGAGCTCGACAACGGTAAAGTCGAAGCGTTCCTGCGCGCGCACGTCGAGGGGCTCGACCCCGCGGGGAAGGTGAGCATCGAGCAGTTTCCGGGTGGGCACTCGAACCTCACGTACTTGATTCGCGCCGGCGATCGCGAGCTCGTGCTGCGGCGACCCCCCTTCGGAAACCGTGTGAAGACCGCCCACGACATGGGCCGCGAGTACAAGATCCTCTCCAAGCTGTCCGCCGTGTACCCGCCCGCGCCACGCCCGCTCGCGTACACGGAGGATCCGGAGGTGCTCGGCGCGCCGTTCTACGTGATGGAGCGGATCCGCGGGACCATCCTCCGCCGCACGCTGCCGGCGTCGATGAAGCTCGACGCCGCTACGGTGCGGCGCCTCTGCGAGAGCTTCGTCGACAACCTCGCGACGCTGCACGCGATCGACTACGACGCGGCGGGTCTCGGCGACATCGGAAAACCCGCGGGCTACATCGAGCGTCAGGTCACGGGTTGGACGAAGCGTTACCGCGACGCGCGCACGGACGACATTCCGGAGATGGAGGTTGCTGCGGCGTGGCTGCACGACCGCATGGGGCAAGCGGGCAAAGAGGTGCGCGCGTCGGTCATCCACAACGACTACAAATACGACAACCTGGTCCTCGACGCTGCCGACCTCACGAAGGTACGCGGCGTGCTCGACTGGGAGATGGCGACGGTCGGCGACCCGCTGATGGATCTGGGTACCGCGCTTGGCTACTGGATCGACGAGGGGGACACCGAGGAGGAAAAGATGTTCGCCTTCGGCCCCACGCTCTTACCGGGCAGCCTCACGCGCCAGCAGCTTGCAGAGCGCTACGCCGTCGCGACGGGGCGCGATTTGGAGAACATTCTGTTCTTCTATGTATTTGCCCTATTCAAGACCGCCGGCGTCGCACAGCAGATTTATTGGCGCTACCAGCAGGGCCTGACGAAGGACCCCCGGTTCGCCGCGTTCATCGTCGGCACGCGTGTCCTGGCGGCTGCGGCAGTGCGCGCCACGCAGCGGGGGAGTATTTAGATCTTCGGCTGCAGGGCGATCTAGGCTCGAAGTTTCGCGGACGCGCGCCTGCTGACGGGGACCCGTGAGCGGAGCGCGCGCGTGCAGGCCGCGTGACCATCGCGTACCAGGCGCGGTCCTCGACGCGGCGCTCGAAGCTGCCCGTGCGCCGGTAGGTCTCGGTTAGGTCCAGCTCGAGCGAGCCCGTGTCGGGCACATGCACTTCGAGCCACGGCGTGCGCTGCACGCGCGTTCCTTGGGCTCGGTCTTCGCTCAACCCGGCTTGCGCGGTGACTCGTCGAGGCCGAGCAGGCCTGCCCGCCGCCACCCCACGGAGGCGAGCCACGTCTTCGCAGGCACGACGGCGGGAGGCTCGGGTGGGCCGGCGCGCGGCGAGGTGCGCGCGACGTCGAGGAGGATGTCGCGGCGCCATCCGTCGAAGTCGCGTGCAGAGGAGCAGGCATCGAGCCACGCGAGCGACACGCCATGCTTGCGGTGGTTGTGGAGGATGTAGACGAGCGCATTGCGTACGGCGCGGGGGCGCGTGAGCTCGCGTGCGTGGTAGCGCTCGGAGAAGACCCGCCCGCGGCGCCGGAGCGCTCCGTTGATGCGGTGAGCCGAGCGCACGGCGAGGCCGCGCATGCCTCGCGTGAGCTCGCGCTTGTCCTTCGCTTCGACAAGCAGGTGCACGTGGTTGTCTTGCACCGAGAAGTGCAGCACCCGGAACGCGCTCTTCGACGAGCGCGCGATGGCCTCGCGCACGCGAAGGAAGATGGCTTGCCTGCGTAGTCCCCGAACGCCCGTGCGCATCGTGACGTGGAGCGGGTAAGAGGCCCCATGCTTCGGGCGCGCGCGGTGCGGCACGGAGCGCTTGCCGATGGGGTTGGGCTTGCGACCGGCGCCAGGACGCTGACCACCCCGCTTGCGTGGCCGGAGATCGAGCGCGAGCTGCTCGGACTCTCGTTGTCCTCGGCGCAACATATGAATTAGGCTAACTCAATTTGGTCAAGAAAACACTGAGCGATCCCCACGAATTTCAGGGCGGCCACCCGAATGCCGAACCA
>CAXSGV010000011.1:15865-32940 GCA_964236615.1 uncultured Polyangiaceae bacterium | reverse complement strand
GGTCGATCCGCGGCGTCGAAGCAAGGGGTCTCTTCTATTCGCTGCCGAACAACGGGCAGACGCCCGACACCCCGCGCGGCTTCGACAGCGCCGCGAACGACGAGGGCACGACCGGCAACCTCACGTGCACGCTGGTACCTTCGCCGAAGTGCACTGCGACGGTCACGATCGCTCGCGCGACCTTCTGATTCCGCCCGCGCGTACCTACGCCCGCGGAAACATCAGCTGCAGGGGAATGGCGACGCGCGCCGACCATGACTCCGCGTCGTGCGTGTGGCCGCTGAACACGAGCCGATGAAGGTCCACGCCAGGCGTGAAGCCGTGCGAGGTCATGGCGCGAAACATCGAGCGTGTGTGGTGGAAGCCATCACGCGCGTTCATGTCCTTGTCGAGCGGGTTGATGGCGGCGCCCGAGTCCATGTAGACGACGGGACGAATCTGCGGCGGCTTGCTCTGCGCGGCGCGCACTGCCCAACGGTTCGCCCACCAGAACGAGCTCGACAGGCATATCGCTTTTCCAAACACGTCGGGCCGCGCCCACGCCGCGAAGAACGCGAAGAGGCCACCCATCGACGAGCCCAGAATGGCCGTGTCCTCGCGCGCGGTCTTGGTGCGGTACTTCGCGTCGATGGCGGCGCGCAGCTGGTCGACGATCGCCTCGAGGAAGGCCGGCCCGTCGCCGCCCCCGTTCTCGTCGTCCCTCACCGGGCTGAGCTTCTCGAGGCGGCCGTCGGCCGCGTGGATGCCGACGACGATCACCTCTTCGATGGCCTCGAGATCGTAGAGCGAGTCGAGGATGGTCTCGAGCTTCCACACGCCGAACGGATCACTCGAGTGCGACCACAGCGACTGACCATCTTGCACGTAGAGCACCGCGTAGCGTTTGCTCTCTTGTTCCCCATAGCTCGGCGGCAAGAGCACGTCGTAGACGAGCGTGTTGATCGCGCCGCCTACGTCGAGCGTCTGGTTGGCTTCGAGCGTGCTGTTCTGCGCGTCGAAATGCGGCGCGAGGCGCAGGTGGTCGCCCGCGTGCACGAGGTAGTTTCGGCCCGCGGCCCACTCTTCGTCGTTTCGCACCAGCTTGAGCTCGAGGAGCTCGCCCGGCGGCACTTCGATACGAAAGACGACGCGGTTTCCGTCGCGCTCCACGGCGTCGGAGTGCGTGTGCTCCCACGAGAGCGGGGCGTGGCTGCCACGGAGGCCGATCGAGCCGCGCCCGGCGGGGTAGATCACTTCCACGAAGGTGGCAGGGGGCGGCGGCGGCAAGCTCGTCGAGGTCATTTGCCCTCTACCGATGCACGCGCCCCTGTTTTGGGGTCATTTCCCGTGCACGACGTGACTCAGTCGGCTTGCCACGCGCCGTCGCGAAACGTCACGAAGGCGCCGTCGCGGCGGGTCCAGTCGCCGACGAACAAGACCTGACCTTCGCGTGCGCTGGCGGGGAGTGCATCGAAGCTCGCGGCGTGCTCTCCCTCGAAGATGGGAATCGCGCGCGTCGCGACCGTCGCAGCGAGCGCTGTCTTGGCCGCGCCCGTCATCGTCTCCCATTCGCGGTACGCGTTGTACGCGCCGACCCAACGCTCGATATGGTTGCCCGTGACGATCATGTGCCATCGGTTCGCGGTCGACGATCGTACCGAGCCGGCGTTGTAGGCGGCGGCGATCTTCGGCGGATCGTGCGCGTGCTGCGCAATTTGGTACGACGATCCCATGTACTTTGCACCGACCAGAAACGAGAAGTCCGGGTCGGAGTGCATCTTCGCTTTGCATGCGGCGCTCGTGTAGCCAGTGACCACCGACGCGCAGGTCGAGCCAGTGACTTGCATTGGACCCGACGAGAGGCCGTCGCTCGAGCCTGCGGGGTTCGAACAGCTCGATTCGGTAATCGCGGTAGCCACGACGCTTCCGCGTGAGACCTTCGCTGCGTCCGCTTGCTTGATGATCGACGCACCATAGAGCTGCATGCACGCGGCCACCGCGGTGGTGCTGCCGGCGGGGGGTGCGGCAACGACGACACGCTGGCCGCCGACCGACCACGCCACGCCTCCGAATACGCTGTGCGACGCGCGATCCGGATCCAGGAAGCCGCGATCGATCGCGGGAGGCGTCGGCCCGGGTCCGATGCTCGCGGCGCGCACTTCGACGGTGAGTGACGTGCTCCGATCGCTGTCGCCCGTGGGGTAGCTCGCCACGAGGCGATGGAGGCCAGCGGTATGGAACGACGTCGAGTAGCGGAACAGCGAATCGCGACGGCACTCGTCGGGGCCAGCCGTTCGTGTCGCAGCTCGCGATCGCTTTGTCATCGACGAAGAAGCGTACGAGCTTGACGGAGTCGTCGTTCACTTTGACGGTGAGCTCGACGGTCTCGTCGACGGCGATCGTCGCGTCGCTGGTGGGCGACACCCACGCGATCGGATCGACGTCGGGGTTGCCGCCGTCGTCGCTCGAGCACGACGCGACGCCACTGCCGAGTGCGAGCAACGAAGCTGCGACAAAAATCTGCGTGCGCCCGAACCGCACGACGCTGCGACGATTCTTGGAGTTCATGGGCAAACTTCTGCAGCACGGTGCGTGCCCGCGCGCGCAACGAGAAAACGCCCGCAAAATGGAGATCGCACGCGCGCGCACGAGTTGTGTCGCGAGCTCTGCGCGACTCGTCGCGATGGTCTATTTCGCGGCCAGCGAACGTCGATCCACTGGACTTCTCGAGGTCCGGCTCGGCTCCTCGTCGGTGCGTCCGTCAGTGCCTCAGTGCGCCAGCCCTCAGTGCGCCAGTCGGTCACTGCGTCTGCAGCGAGGTCAGCAGCATGCGCGCGCTCTCGAGCGTCGGATCGTCGTCGACCGCGCGCTTGAGAAGCAGCATCGCCTTCTTCACGTCGCCTTGGTGATGGGCGACCTCGCCGAGGTGCTGGTAGGCGAGGGCCTTCGACATCGGCGCGGGGGTCTTCAACATCGTGACGGCGCGTAGCGCCTTGGTCGCGAGGTCGAAGTGACCTTGCTCGAGCGCGAGCGTCGCGAGCTCGGAGGCCACAACGCCATTCTGACCGTCCATGTCGAGCGCGCTCGAGAGCCACGTCATGGCCGCAGCTGGGTTTGCGGTCGAGCGCTCGATACGCGACATCCGTTGGTGCAAGAGGGCGAGATCGCGGGAGCGCCGACCCCTGTGCGCCGCCAGCGTCGCCTGAAGCATCTCGCTGGCGAGCTCGCGCTGACCCAGCTGCAGGTACGCGTCGGCGAGAAGCGCGGTGGTTTCGATGTCGCTCGGTCGGATCGTGTGCGCGTCCTGAAGGGCCTCGAGCGCGAGGGCAGGCTCGATCGATTGCTCGAGTAGGACGCTTGCGCCGCGTACGAGGTGCACGAAGCGGAGATCGTCGTCGGTGGCGAGGCGCGCCTCGGCAAGGCTCATCTGCGCGACCTCGCGGTGTGCGCCGGTGCGTCCGTAGAGATCGCGCAACCGCTCGCGGACGAGCGCGTTCTCGGGATCGGCGCGAAGAGCGCGCTCGAGCCCGGAGCGTGCCCGCGGGAGCTCGCCGGCCTTTTCGGAAACGTCGGCGAGCTTGAGCGCGGTCTCGCCGAGCTCGCGCCCCTCTTCGAGAGCCGCGAGACGACGGTACGCGGAGCTCGCGGCGTCCCACCGCTCGAGATGCTCCTCGAGAGTAGCTAGGCTTCGAGTCGCTTCCTTGTTGTCGGGATCGCGGCCGAGCAGACCCTTGAGGTGGAGGCGTGCCGCGTCCGGCTGGTTCGAGCGCTGAAGCAGACCCACCAGCCGAAGGATCAGCGCCGTCTCTTTCGCGGCGTCGCCCTGCTCGCTCGCCTCTTTGCGAAGGTGCTCGAGCTGCTCGGCGAGCGCCCCGACGTACGCTGCCGGGTCGAGCGAGTGGGCACGCTCGAGATCGTAGAGCGCGCCGCCATGATCGCCGAGCGCGGCGCGGAGTGAGGCGCGACGCGCAAGGAGCGGGGCGCGCGCCGGATCCTTTTCGCCGAGGTGCGCTGCCGCGGCCGTGATCTCGGCAGCCGCCGCCTGGTAGTTTCCGGCCTCGGTGAGCGCAGTGACGAGCTCCTCGAAGAGCGTGGGATCGGATGGCGCCGCGAGGCGGGCCTCCTTCATGATGGCCGTCGCGCGCTCGGGATCGCCGAGCTGGATGCGGAAGATCTTCGCAGCCTGCCCAAGGAGCGCCGCCCGCTCGGCGCCGCTCCCTTGTGCCGAGGCGTCGAGGAGATGGAGCTCGGCCAGCTTCGCCCAATCGCTGCGCTCCGTGTAGATTGCAAGTAGCCTGTCGTGCAGCGGTGCGCTTGCGGGGAACGCGCGGTAACCGAGCAACAGCGCGCGCTCGATTCCGTCGGAGTCCCAGCTCTCTTCACGAATGGCGGCGAGGTCGAGTGCCATCTTCTCGGCCTCGGGGCCCGAGGAGACTGCGAGCAAGCGCTCGGTTACATCGGCGCGGTCGGTGGCGTCACCGTGCTTCTCCATGAGGCGGACGAGCGCGTGCAAGATGATCTCGCTCGTAGGATCCCAGTCGAGCGCCGACTTGTAGATCTCGATCGCCTCGGTGGGCTCCGTCTTCTCGACGAGCTGGCCAAGGCGCGTGGCGATCGCGCTCACGCGCTTTGCGTCTTCCTTGTCCTTCGCCGCATCGAGCTGGCGTCGCAGCACTTCGATGAGCTCGGGCTCGGCGCCGCGTCGCTCGAGCAGCGTGACGACGGTCGCGCCGGCCTCTTCGTGCGTGGGATCCTCTTCCAGGATCTTTTGCAGCTCGCGCTCGCCCTCGGTCGCTTCGTCGCCCCCTTGCAAAAGGAGTCGGGCACGCTCGAGTCGCAGGCCGAGCCGCTCCGCGTCGTCGTCGACCTCGGTGACGACCCCGCCCAAAAGGGAAGCGAGCTGCTTGCGCGCGCCCTCGGCCGGCGAAGCGCGGTAGATGTTCGCGAGCGGCTCCCACGCGGCGCGATCGCCAGGCCGATCGACGAGAAGCTTCTCGTAGGTCGTGGCGGCGAGGGCCGCGTCGCCGAGCTTCTCGGTCGCCACGCGCGCCGCCTCGAAGCGAAGCGCGCGCGCCTCGTCGTCGTCGGCGACATCTGCGGCTTCGAGGCGAAGGAGCACGGCCTCTCGGAGCTCGGTCTTGGCCTCGGCGTGCGCGGCGAGGGAAGTGAAGGCCCACACGGCGTGCGCGCGCTCCGACGCATCGTCGCGGACGATTGCGACGTAGCGACGAAGGATGGCCTCCGCGATGTCCGTCTCGCGGAGGTCGTTCGCGAGGGCGACCGCTTCCCGGAGCGCGCCGGTCGGCGGAGCCGGTAGCTCGGCGCGGCGAGCCAGCGCATCGAGCAGCGCGCGCTCGCGCCCGGGGCGACGGGTGACTCGCTCGTAAAGCTCGAGCGTGAGCTCGTGCGTCGGATGAAGCGCGGCGGCCTCTTGCAACAAGGTCACTGCGGCTTCGGCAGCAGGATCGAGATCGAGCGCCGCCGACACGAACAGCGACGCTTCGTCGGGGTCGCCGCTCGCCAGTCGGAGCGAAGCGAGACGCAGGTTGGCATCGGCCACACGTGCGTCGTTGCGCGGCGTGGCCTTGTCCTCGAGATCGATCAGCCGTTGGAGAATTTTCCCCTGACGATCGCGATCGCCGAGCCGCGCATACAAACGATCGAGGGCACGGAGAACGTCGCCCGACTCGCGACCAAGGCGTTCGGCGCGCTCGAGAAGCGTCGCCGCGCGCGCGTCGTCCTTGAGCTCGACTTCGACCGTCGACGCGAGGCGGAGGTAGAGCGCGCTCGCGAGCCCGGCGTCGCCCGTGGCTTCGGCGTTCTCGGCGAGCGTCGCAAGTGTGTCGGTGTAGCGCTCGACCGTGGCACCTCCGGCGCGTCGCGCGAGGGTCAGCATCGCGTCGTGCGAAGACTCCGAGGTGGGCGAGAGCTCGACCGCACGCAGCGCCGCGCCGAACGCCTCTTCGGGTCGACCGAGGCGGTTGCCCAACACGTCGGCGAGATCGAAGAGGATCGCCGCCGAGGCCGCGACGCGACCGGGCGTATCCGTCGCCGACGCATCGTGCCGTGCGAGACGAAGCTCGAGAGCCTTCGCCAGCGTCGCCCAGTCCTCGCGCGCGCGCAGAGCTCGCTCGAGCCGCGCGCCCTCGACCGGGTGCGATGCGGCAGACTCGAGCGCCGACTCGCGGATCTCTTCGGCGCGCTCGGCCTCGCCCTGCCGGCGTGCGATGTCGCTGAGCTCGAGGAGAACCTCGCTGCGGACGATCGCCGCGGTCTCGTCGGGATCGTCCTGACGACGTACGACCGCAAGGAGCGCGCGGTACGAGCGCTCGGCGCGTTCGAGCGCGCCGTCGTCGCGTGCGAGCTCGGCCACGGCGCGCAGGATCTCCGCGTTCGCGGGATCGATACGCGTCGCCGCTTCGAGCTCGCCGAGCGCTTGCGCGCGATCACCCGCACGGAGATCGAGGCGCGCGAGGTGGTAGTGCACCGGCGCGCGCTCCTTCGGTCGTCGGCCGCCGAAGCCGTCGATGAGCGATCGCAAGAGCGCGCGGGCCTCTTCGAGCTTGCCCGCCGCACCGAGCGTGTCGGCGAGCGTGAGGCGAATTGCCCGATCTTGAGGCTCGAGATCGGCCGCGCGCTGGAGTAACGGCACGGCGGACTCCGGGAGCGCGCACTGGTAGCGGTAGAGATCGGCGGCCTCGCGAAGGCGAGCGAGCTGCTCGCTCTTGCTCGCGACGTGATCGACGCCGCCCGCGAGCAGGCCAGCGAGTGGCGCCCACGCCTCGTGCTTGCGGTAGATGCCTGCGAGTCGCGCGCGCAGCTCCTCTGCCTGGGGATCCTGCGCCACCGCCTCTTCGAGACGCAGCTGCGCGAGGTCCTCGCGGTTGGCGAGCGTGAGCGCATCGACGAGGCGCAACGTGACGGACACGCGCTCGGCTGCGGGCGCACAGTCACGTAGCTGCGAAAGGTACTCGGCGGCGCCGGAGAAATCCTGGCGCGCTGCGGATAGCCGGGCGAGCGCGTCGTACGAGGTGGGGCTCGCCGCGAGCGCTACGACGCGTGCGTGGTAGCCAATGGCGGCGCCGTCGTCGCCGAGCTTGTCTTCCGCAACGGCGGCCGCATGCGACCAGAATCCTGCGGCGGCCTCGCGCTCGCCCGCTGCTTCGGCGAGCTCGGCTTGCTCGGCGAGTAGCGACGCGAGCTCCGCACTGTTGCCGCCGGCAACGAGCACGCTCGCGAGGGCGGCGACGGTCGCGGCGTGACGCGGCTCCTCTTTGAGGCTCGCGTGGAGCGTCGCGATGGCGTCGGCGTTGCGCGCAAGCCCGACCTCGAGGCGGGCGGCTTCGAGCCGAAGCTCGAGCCGGGCATCGGCATCGCCGGCGAGAGCGATCTGCTTGCGGCGCAAGCCGAGCAGATCGGCGTCGCGACCGAGCCCGGCATACAGCGTGGCGAGCTGTGCCGCGGCCTCGGAGTCCGTGCCGTCCTCGTCGAAGAGCGCCGCGTAGAGCGAGATCGCGCGTGCGTCGTCGCCGATGCGATCGACGGCGACCCGCGCTGCCTGGTGCCGCATCGACCGCCGTGTGTCGATGTCGAACGGGAGCGCCGAGGTCTCGACGAGGAGGTCGACGATTTTCTCGGCGTCGCCCTCTTCGTTGTGAATGCGAATCAGCTCGCCGATGGCCCACCGCACGTAGCTGTCGGGCGGAGGTCCGTTGCCGGTCGTGACCGCGAGCTGGTTGACGTCGTCGCGTCCGAGCCACATCTCGGTGGCGAACTTGATGAGCTTCTCGAGGATCGACTTCGCGAGCGCGCGATCGGCGACGGCGCTGGTCGCAATCTCCGCGGCCTCGCGCAAAAGCTCGAGGTCGCCGCCGGTGGCTTGTGAGAGGCGGAGCAGACTGTCGACCAGCGGACGGCCCTTCGCGCGACGTTGGAGCTGCGCGAGCGAGCCGAGAATCTCGGCGTTGAGGCTGTCGTGCACGAGCGCGCGCGTGAACGCGGCCTCGGCGGCGTCCGGATCGCCGCGCCGATCGCGGTGCCAGGCAGCAACGCGTGCTTCGAGATCGCGCGCGATGGCGGGGGGAATGTCGCTCCGCTCCGAGATCGCGGCGGCGAACGCGCCGGTCGCGCCGTCCCACGCGGCGTTGGTGGTGGCGACGGACTCGAGCGTTCCGAACAAGGACTCGTCGAGCGCGCCTGTCGCGAGCGCGTAGTGGACGATGACCTTCGCGGCCGCGTCCCATCGCATGTTGGGGCCGGCGACGCGCACGGCCGCGCGTGTGGCTTCGAGATCGGCTGGCGAGTCGTTGACCGCGCGCAAGTAAGCGATGAGCGCGGCGCGCGGATCGTCGAGGCGCCGCTCGAGCGCTTCGCCAAGATGGATGCGCAGACGCGCGAGAAGCTGGGCGTCGCGACGCGGCAGCCCAGACTGCGCTTCCTCGAGCTTCTCGATCGCGCGGCGGTGCACGTCGGCGAAGGCCTTCCACCCATCGTTGACCTCGGCGAGACGGAACAGCTGATCTTCGAGGCCGAGATCACTGGGCGCGAGCTCGAACGCGCGGCACACGAGATCGTAGGCGGCGGCCGTGTCGGTGCCGCGGACCTCGGCGAGCTGCGCGGCCTCATGAAGAACGCGGACGCGCTCGGCATCGGTCGATGCCGCAAGCAAACGATGCTCGGTGAGCTCGAGCACCGGGCGCCACTCGCCGGTGATGCCGTAGTTCCACAGCAAGGCCGCAATCGCCGCGGCCCGGTGGGTCTCGTCATCGAGCATCGCGTGGAGACCGTCGAGCGCGCCGGGCTCGCGCGGATCGGCCGCGAGCGCCGCTTCGTAGCTCTTGATGGCGCCCGCGGGATCGTCGAGCCGTTCGCGACGCACGTCGCCGAGCTGACGTAGCAGCGTGGCCCGCGTCTCGATCGTGGTCTCGCGTGTGGCGGCACCTTCGAGAAGCTTCGCGAGCTCGTCCCAACGTTGGGTGCTCTTGAGGAGGCCGGCGAGCGCGCGCGTGCTCTCTTCGGAAGCACCGAGCTCGGTGTCGATGGCGTGCCATGCATCGATGGCCGCGTCCGGCTGGTCGAGCTCGTCGGCGTGAATACGTGCAATGCGCACGCGATCGGCGCGGCGCTGCGTGTCGCTCAGACCCGCGGTTGCGCGTCGCGTGAGCGCCGTGACGAGCGGCTGCCATCGTTGGCCTTGCTCGAGCAAAGTGACGAGCCCGTCGAGCGCTTCGGCGTCGGAGTCGTCATCGGCGAGCCGGGTCTCCCACGCGGTGATCGAGCGATCGTGCTCGCCGAGGTCGGCCGCGAGATGCGCGGCGGCGCCGAGCGCTTCGCGGCGTGCGCGGGGATCGGTCTCGAGGTCGCTCATACGCTCGAGCACCGTGAGACGCTCGCGCGGCCGCGCCGCGGCGAGAAGGAGAGGGTCGACACGTCGTGAAGCCGTGAGCAGCGCCTCGCTCGACGCCGCCGGCACCGAGAGCAAGCGGAGGTAGAGCTCGATCGCGCGGGTGGGATCGCCGAGCTTGTCCTCGTGCACGTTCGCTGCCTGCATGAGGAGCTCGACGCGCAACGTATCGTCGGTGCAATCGTCGGCCGCGGTCGTGAGAACTTCGGCGAAGCGATCGAAGCGGTTCACACGCTCGGCGAGACCAGCGAGCGCTTCGCGGTGCGCGGGGACGTCGGGCTCGAGCGTGACGAGAGCGATGTAGTGCTCGAGCGCAGCCGCGTCGTTGCCGAGCTTCACGTGGAGCTCGGCGACCTGGCGGTGCCGGCGGATGCGCTCCTTGATGCTCTTGATGCCTTCGAGCTCGACCTCGAGGACCTTCGCCAGATCGGCGTCGCGCTCGGTATCGACGTAGTGCTCTTTCAAGAGCGCCGCGGTGCGCTGACGAACCGGGGTGCGTTTGGCGCGCGCGCGCGGCGGCGGAATCGACGCCGGTCCGCTCTTCTCGATGGACGCGGCCGAGGCGACCGACGCCGGAGCCGGCGTGAGCGAAGACTGATCGCCCACCACCGGGGGCAACATCGACTCGCGGGTCTCCTCTCCGCGCGGCGCGACGGTGAGAATGCGTTCGAGAATTTCGACGACGACGAGGCGTGTCTTCGATGTGGCGTCACCGAGGTTCGCGAGCCGCGGGTTGTCCTTCGGATCCGGCGCGAGCACCTCTTCGAGAACGGCGAGCGCAGCGGCCGGCTCCCCGAGGTTGTCGAGGGAAAGCGACGCGATGCGGATACGCGCGTCGCGCCCCTCCTTCGCGCCGAGCGTCGTGAGCTGCGACGAGAGCAGCGCGATGAGCTCGCGGTGCCGACCGTGGCGCTCGTAGAGGCGCTCGAGCGAAGCGATGATCCGCGTGCTGCTGCTGCTCTCGCGCTTGAGCGTGAGGAGCTGCTGCAGGTAACCGATCGCGCGCTCGGAGTGGTTCGCGAAGTCCTTCGCCGTTTGCGCGGCGTCTTCGAGAAGCTCGACGCGGCGATCGAGCTCGGCCGCGGCAATGGCGCGATCGTAGAGACTGAACAGGTCGTCCCATTGCTCGCGCGAGTCGAAGAGCAGCTTGAGCCTATCGAAGGCCCACGAGGCCGCGGGATCGACCGCGAGCAAGCGCTCGAGGATGGCGACGATGCGGGCGGGATCGTCGAACCACTCTTCTTGGAAGGCGACCGCGCGTTGACCGACCTCGAGGGCGTCCTCGGGCGACTGCATCGTGCTGATCACGCGGTAGTAGAGATCGGCGACGCCGCCGGGTGTCTTGAGCTCGCGCGCAAGCTCCTCGGCGCGATCCCAGAAGTCGAGCGCCGTCGGGAACTCTTCGGCGGCGCGAAGCGCAGTGAGCAGCGCGGACTCCGCCTTGCCCTGCTCCTTCTGCGCGAGAGCGAGGTCGCTGAACCAGGCTTTGCGTGTCTCGGACCCACTGAGCTCGGGTGGTGCTTCGAGGAGCGCGGATAGGATCGCTGCGCGAACGGCAGCATTGGGTCCAGCCTTCGCGCGCTCCCACGCACGCTCGAGGGCGCCGGCTGCTTGGTGGGCGAGCGTGGGGCCGTCGTCGCGCGGTGCGGCGGCGGATGGCAACCGGAGAAAGCGCGACGCAAGCACCACGGCGTCAGCGTCGTCGGCGGCTTCGTCGAGGAGCGAGGTCACGCTCGCCAGCGCGTCCTCGAGCTGTTCGCTCCGCTCGATGAGAATGGTCGCGATGTCGAGATCGATCGCACGCTTGGCGGCACCGTCACTTCGCTCGCGTCGCTCGACGAGGGCCGCGATGGCGCCGCTCACGTCACCGGAAGCCAGTGTCAGGCGCGCGACCGCCGCGGCGGCTTCGACGTTTTCGGAGTCGAGCTCGAGCACGCGACGGTGGATGCCGAGCGCCTCCGCGGCGTCGGAGAACAGAGTTTCTTCCGCGCGTGCCCAAGCGAGAAGCTGAACGACTTTGTCCTCGCGCTCGGCGTGCTCGGCCCGCCAGGAAAGGAGCCAGCGGCGATCGCCGCGCCGCGCGTCGTTGGTCTCGGTGGTGTCGAGGAGCTTCTCGAAGCCGAGGACGGCGGCGTTGCGCGTGGTGTCGAGAGCCGCGATCTCGATGAGGTCCTTGTAGATGGCGGCGGCGTCGTCGTGACGCGTCGGATCCTTGGCGAGGACGCGTGCCTTGGCGACGAGGAGGTCTTGCTGGAGGAGCGCGTCCTCCGGGCCGACCACTTCGAGCGCCGCCTCGATCGCGCGCGAGAAGGGCACGGTCGCGCCAGCGAGAATCGCGAGGCGCTCGAACGAGGCGAGAATTTCGGGCGAGCGTGGATCGATCGCGAAGGCACGCGCGGCGGCGTCCGCCGCACCGGAGAGATCGCCGAGCTTGTCGGCGAGGACGTTGGCGAGCTTGCCGAGAACGTCGCAGCGGCCTTCGGGGGTCGCCGCCGAATCGATCAAAACGGCGTAGAGCTCGGGCAGCGCGCTCCACTTTTCCTGTTGGGCGAGAAGCCCTGCAAGCCGTTCGGTGCAGTCTGCATCGAAGGGCGAGAGCTTGCGAATGCGTTCGTAGAGGCGGCGTGCGGTATCGAGCTCGCTTCCGTCCTCCGCCAAGCGTGCGGCGCGCCGCCACGCCTCGATCGCCTCGCCGACGTTCGACTCTTTCTCTTTGCGAACGGTGCCGAGCTTGTCGAGCGCGGCCACTGCGTCGCGAGGATCGCCTGCAAGCGCGGCGCGCTTTTCGAGCGAAGCGCACTCGAGCTCGGGCTTGTGGATGACGTCGGCGACGCGCGCCACGCTGTCGAGCTCTTCGACGCCGACGGCGGGATCGTCGAGAACGGCGAGGCAGTGCTCGTGCGCGCGATCGGCGTCGCCGTGTTGGGCCGCGATCTCGGCGAGCTGTGCACGGATCTTGAGCGCCTCTCTGCCTTCGAGCTCGCTCAGGCTCTTTTCGAGGAGCTTGATGAGGTCGGCGAGGGCGCCAGTCTCCGTGTAGAGCTCGACCAACGCTGCGTGCGCGTCGCGGTCGCCCCAGTCTTCGCCGAGAGCTCCGCGGTAGGCCTCGATCGCGTTTTGGAGATCGCTGAGCTCGTGACGCTCGATGGCACCGATCGAGTGAAAGAGCTTCCGGCGGAGTAGCGGATCGTTTTCGCGATCGAGGGCGGAGCGGTAGAGCACCACGCGCTCGTGAACGCTTCCCTGATCACGGAGCAGGGCGTCGACCCGCGCGATGAGGTCCGTCGACGAGGGGTCGTACGCGAGGGCGCGGCGGAACACGGCGATCGCGGTCTGCACGTCGCCGACCGCTGCCAGGGCGTCGCCGGTGTGGCGTGCGAGGTGAAGGAGCGACTGGCTATCGACTGCCTTTTCGCCGAGCGCCTTGGTGAAGATCGCCGCGCGACGTTTGGCGTCGCCCTCCTTCGAAAGCGCGAGCACGCGCTCGATCCACGACTCGATGGGTTGTGCGTTCGATGTGGCTTCGGCCAGCCCACGACCGGCGAAATCGAGAGCACTGGCGCGATGCGGTGCGCTCGACTCGGCGACGCGCGCAGCTTCGTCGAGCGCGCCGAGGCGTTCGGCGGACGTCGTGGCGTTGGTGGCGCGCACCTCGAGCACGCGGAGGAGCCCCGCGAGCGATTCTTCAGCGCGGTAGATGGGCTCGAGCGCGGTGGCGGCAAGAACCCTGTGCTCGCCCGCAGCGAGAAGCTTCTCGAGCGCGCTGCGGCTGACGCGCTCGCCCGCATCGGCCGAAAGTGCACGGCGGAAGACATCGATCGCCGACGGAACCTCGCGGAGGCGCTGAAGACGCACGATGCCGGCACGTCCCAGGATCGCGCCCTGCTCACTCTCGGGTGCGAGTGCGGCCTCTCCCTCGAGCGCATTCGCGAGGTCGGCCCACGCTGCGGCGTGCTCGAGCAGCGGGATGTAGCGCGCATTCACGTCGCGTGACGCACCGAAGCGAGCGATGTAGCGCCGCCACGCCGCGAGTGCCTTTGCCGGATCGCGCGCCTCTTCGAGCGACAACGCCGCGCGCGCGAGAAGCTCACGCCCCTCGTTCATCGGCGCGTCCTTCGAGCGCTCCTCGAGCACGAACGCGAGATCGGCCGGGCTCACCGTGTCGCCGTAGAGCTTCTCGAGCGCGGTGAGGGCGCGCGTGCGCGACGGAGCGACGGCACCCCCGGCGGCGGCGCTCTCCGCGGAGGCTTCGAGCACACGGCGCCACGCGAGGATCGCGCGCTCGGGATCGGCGAGCGCGCCCATCGCGAGCTCCGCGAGCTTCTCGTTCGCGGCGCGCAAGCGCTCGGGATCGGTCTCCGACTGGGCGATGCGCTCGAGCACGTCGGCGAGCGCCTTGATCTCCCCCTCGGCCTCGTAAAACTCGACGAGCGCGCTCGCGGCTTTGAGGATGGTGTCGGGCGCGGCGCCCGGCATCGACAGGACGCTGGCAAATACGGCCCGCGCGCGCTTCCGGTCGCCGCCGGACAAGAACAGCTCGGCCATGTCCGCGGAGAGGCGCGCGCGCACCGGCGGATCTTTTGCGGTCGTCGCGATCTTGCCGAGGAGGCGCGCGGCGTCGAGCTGCTTCGCGAGCGACGCGGCGAGCGCGACGTAGCGAACGCGGAGATCGTCGTCGGCGGGGTCGAGCGTGAGCGCTTGCTCCATGGCATCGAAGGCGCCGTTGGGATCGCCGAGCTTGTCTTGACGCAAGAGCGCCAGGCGACGGAGGACGTCGCGTCGCTTGGCGCCACGCGTGTGCTCGAGCTCGATCGCGAGGAAGCGTGCGACGTCCTGGGGACGACCGACGGCGTCGTGCGCTTCGGCGAGCGCACCTGCCGCGCGCGCGGCAACGCCTTTCAGCTCGAGCAGCTGCTCGGCGACCTGGCGCGCCTTCTTGCTTGCCGGGTCGATCGCGAGGAGTGCCTCGACGTGAGGGACCGCCTTCTCGATCTCGCCGAGCTCGTCGGCGTACAGCTCGATGAGACGGGAGCGCATGTGGCGCGCGGCTTCGACCGAAGGCGGAGGCTCGGTGACGAGCAGGCCTTGCTCGAGGGCGCGCACGACGTCACGCGGACGCCCGAGACGCACGAGCTCGGCTTCAAGCTGGAAGCGCGTCTGCTCGTCGGCGGGCTCGATGCGAAGCACTTGCTGGTGCAGCTCGACGATTCGTTCGACGTGGTCGCCCGTCTTGCCGAGCGCTGCGGACGCTTGCCGGAGAAGCTGCGCTTGCTCGCCGCGCGGACGATGCGCCGCGGCGTCTGCGTACAGCTCCGACAGTCGCTTGTAATCCTTCGCCGCGACGAGCTTCGATTCCAGCTTCTCGAACGCGCCTGCGTGCGACGGTGCGGCGGCGAGCGCCTTTTCGAGGTGGCCGACGGCACCGTGCTCGTCACCGAACACATCGCCGAAGAACGTCGCTGCCTGGAACATGAACTCGCCCACGGCTGGAGCCGACAGCGTCTTCATCTTTTTGTCCGACAGCACCGACTCGAATGCGAACGCGAGCTCCGCGAGACGCTCGTCTCGGCGCGCCGCAATGAACAAGCGCTGCCACATCTCGGGCTGGAGCTGGTTGCGCGAGAGCGCCGTCAGCAACGCTTCGAGGATCTCGACCTCGCCCTCGAGCTTGTGATCGAGCGCAGAAAGGACGGGCGGGGGGATGGACCCGCGTTGGCGAGGCGGTTCGGGCATGTGTTGCCCCACGCGGCCGGGACCGGCGCAGCGGGGAGTTCGACCGTATCAAAACAGAATCCCCGGAGAACAGACACAAAAGGACAGAAGGAGGTGGCTCCCTTTCGGGTGCCGCCTCCTTCCGAGCCTCGGTTACTGAGCGGAGCTCAGTGCGCGAGATGACGCGAGCGGAGAAACGGGGCCGTGAGCGCGAGGAGCGCGACGGCGCCGATCAGGCTGCCGATGAGGCCCGACGTGTGGAACTGGTCGAACGGGTGCCCGCTGATCATGCTGGCGATGAACCCGCCGATGAACGAGCCGGCGACACCGAGACCTGCGGTCATCAAGAAGCCCATCTTCTGGCTGCCGGGGAGAATGGCGCGTGCGAGAAGGCCGATGACGAAACCGAAGACGATAAAGAGCAGAATACCCATGGTGATTCCTCCTCGAAGGGGGGTGGTTGGTGTTGATTCCCACCATCGCAAGTCCGGTACCAACATCGCGTCCACGCGAATTCCGCGCTATTTCGGATCTTCGCCGAGCCAGCGTTGGGACGTGCCGTCTCAGGTGTGTCGTGGTGCCACATCGTCGGCCGTCAGCAGCGCCGGTGGCCCGTCGGCGATCGGAAGCACGACGTCGAAGCGCGACCCTCTACCAAGGACGCTCTCGACCGCGATCGTGCCGCCACAGCTCTGCACGACCTGACGCACGATCCAGAGGCCGATGCCGAAACCGCCGTAGTGGCGCACGGAGACCGCGCGCTCGAAGCGCTCGAAGATCCTCGCTTGCTCCTCGAGCGCGATGCCGATGCCCTCGTCCATCACGCTGATCCGCACGTGGTTGTCCTCGCGCCGCACGCGCACGGTGATGGTGTTGCCGCGTCCATACTTGATGGCGTTCGAGAGCAGGTTGCCGATGACTTGCTCGATGCGGATCGGATCCCAGTACCCGGGGATGGGAACGCCGAGGTCGAGCACGAGCTTGCTCCCGGTGCGCTGCAGATCGGGCCCGAAGTTGGTGGCTGCCGCGAGGACGAGCGCGAGGATCTCGGCCGGCTCGGCGGCGAGATCGAGTCGACCGCCGCTGATGCGCGACACATCGAGGAGCTGCGCGACCAGCTTCGTCATGCGATCGACCTGTCGATCGATGACCTGTAGCCGGCGCGGAGCGTCCTTCGCGTTCCACACGTGACGCTGCAGTGCTCCGATCTGCATCTTGAGCGGCGTCAGCGGCGTGTTGAGCTCGTGGCTCGCGATGCTGAGGAAGTCGTCGCGCACGCGCACGGCGGCTTGGAGCTCGGCCTCGATTTGCTTCAGCTTCGCCACGTGCTCGACCTGGGCATCGAGCTCGCGTGCCACGGCGGCCGCACGCTCTTCCTCTGCGCGGAGGCGCGCGGTGATGTTCATGGCGATCCCGATGACGCTGGTGACCTTTTCGACGTCCTTCACCGGGATCCACTGCGTCTCGAACGTCATGTCCGAGCCAAGCAGGGTGGTCACCGTCGTGAGCTGCTCGCCGCCGAGAGCCCGACGCGCGTACGCGGAGATCTCCGACGCGCCCGCATAGACGTCGAAGATCGATTTCCCGACGCGCGCACCCGGCTCGAGCCCGAACGCCGCGAGCTCACTGCCTTCGCTGAGCGTGAAGACGCCGGCGCCGTCGAGCGAGAACAGAACGATCGGCGCGTGCGTCACGACGAACCGGAGGCGCTCCTGCGCGAGGATCCGCAGCCGCTCTTCCTGCGCCTTGATGCGCTCGCCGCGCTCGAAAAGCTCCACGAACACGGCGACCTTCGAGCGGATGATCTCCGGATCGTAAGGCTTCGTGACGTAGTCGACGGCGCCGAAGGCGTAGCTCTTCGCGCGGGTGACATCGCCGCTCTCGGCGGTGAGAAAGATGATCGGCGTGTGCTTCGACTTGTCGCGCTTCTTGATCGCGGCGGCGGTCTCGAGGCCGTCCATGCCCGGCATCCGCATGTCGA
>CAXSGV010000011.1:0-15855 GCA_964236615.1 uncultured Polyangiaceae bacterium | reverse complement strand
GGCGCGTCCCACTCGAGCAGCGCCGGATCCTCGGTCGAGCCCTGGTAGACGTTGCTTTCGTACTGGGCCTTTGCCGCGGCGCTCTCCTTGATCTTGCCCCACACGAGCTCGCCTTCGCGATCGACCCCGAAGCGGTGGAGCACGGCGCCGGGCGGGGTGCGGAAGCTGAAGATGCCTTCCACGGCGTCCGAGCTGGGGTTCACGAAGGTCTGGTCCACCTCCGTCACCGCGAAGTCGTGATCGAGCACGAGGCGCAGAGCCTCTTCGCCGGAACGCGCGGTCAGGAGGTTCTGCCCGAGCCGCTCGAGCACCGCCGACAGCGCGAGCAGGTTCGCGTCGTTGTCGTCGACGAGGAGGACGTTGCAGGACGTCGCCGCGGAGAGCTCGTTCGACATCAGGCGGAGCTCCCGGCTTCCACCTGAGTCTGCCCGTGGTAGGCGCGGGTGATCTCGGCCTCGCTCAGGAAGCCCACGATCTTGCCCTCGCTGTCGACGACGACGAGCTCACGCGCTTCGTGCGCGAGAAGCAGCTCGAGCGCGGTGTGCAAGTCGTCGCTCTCTTTGACCGAGACAGGTGGGTTCATCATGTCGTCCGCGAGCGCAAAGGTACGGAGCTCGGGATCGGCCGACATCGTGCGGAGGATCTCCTCGCTGATCACGCCCGCCAACAGGCCGTCCGACGAGAGCACTGGAAACGCATGCTGCCAGGTCGAGTTCGCGACGGCCTGGAATACCTCTCTAGCCGGCGTCTTGCGGACGAACGCGGCGTACTCGCGGCTCTTCACCACGACGTCGCCGACGAGCACCGCCTTGAGAACGTCGAAGATGAGATCGCCGCGGTGGGCCGGGGACTCGCGCTTCGTCGCCACCTGCGCGTGGTAGAGCGATCGGTGGCGGAGCGCGACGAAGGCGATCCCCTCGGCAAGCATGAGCGGCACGAGCAAATCGTAGCTCCCCGCGAGCTCGCACGTCATGACGAGCGACGCGATCGGCACGTGCGCGAGCCCACCGTAGAACGTGGCCATGCCGACCAGCGCAAACGCACCCGGGTCGATGCGTGGGTCGTGAAATAGAAGCTGCTCTGCACGGCCAAACGCGCCGTCGAACAGCCCACCGATGACGAGCGAAGGACCGAAGTCGCCGGCCGCGCCGCCCGACCCCACGGTGAGCGAGGTCGCGACGATCTTCACCGTGCCGAGCAGCACGAGGAGCTCGACGCCGCGCCACCCGCCTGGAAACCACGACGCACCGGTGATCGCGACCTGCGCTGCGCCGTAGCCACCGCCGAGGATGCCGAGGCCTTGGCCGGCGGGACCGACGTAGGGCCCGAGCACGATGAGGATGGGCGTGGCGCCGATGCCGAGCGCGAGCCCACCGATCGCAGGCTTCGACCACGCCGGTGCACGGGTCCGCTTCGCGAGGCGTTGCGTCGCGTGAAGCAGCGCCGCGAAGCCGCTCGCAACCAGCGACACCAGGATCGCCATAGCGGCGTAGAGCGGGAGGTGCACAGGCACGAAGGGGTAGCTCGCGTGCCCGAAGAGCGTCGCCTCACCGAAGAACGAAATGAACACCGAGTACGAGACGACGCTCGCGAGGACCGACGGAACGAGCGCGTCGGATTCGAAGTCGTCGCGGTGCAGCACTTCGACGGCCAGGAGCGCAGCCCCGAGCGGTGTACGAAAGACGGCGGCCATCCCGGCTGCGGTTCCCGCGACGAGCAGGATGCGTCGCTCGCGAACGGTGACGTCGAGGTAGCGGGCGACGATCGACCCGATCGCGCCGCCGATCTGCATCGTGGGCCCCTCGCGTCCGCCCGAGCCGCCGGAGCCGAGCGTGAGCACGGCCGTGATCGCCTTCACGAAGGGCACGCGCCGCCGGACGATCCCACCGTGGTTGTGAAACGCGTCGATGATCGCGTCCGAGCCGCCGCCCATGGTCTCGGGCGCGAAGCGGAAGGAGATGATCCCCGCGAGAAGCGCGCCGAGCCCCGGGACAGCCCACAAGAGCCAGGGGCGAAACTTCGGCAGCTCGATCGCGTGCAGGAGCTGCTCGCCTTGCGCGCGCAGCGGCAAGTAGCCGGTGAGGTGCTCGAGGATCAGGCGCTGCGCGAGCTCGAGGGCGGCGAAGAACGCCGAGCACGCGAGCCCCGCCGCGGCACCGACGAGCGCTGAGTGCAGCAGCATGCGCCCCAGGAGCTGGAGCTCGAGCGGCGCGCGGCGTTTAGCCATTCGCGGTTTCGAAGCTGCCGATGCCGTAGAGATCGCGCGCGTTGTCGCCGAGCACCTGCGCGAGCGCGGACTCCTTTACGCGACCGCGAACGCGCACGAGCTCACGATCCCACGCGTAGGGGATGTTCGGAAAATCGGTGCCGTAGAGGATGCGATCGGGGCGCGCGGTGAGGAGACGCTCGGCAAATTGGATCGGAAAGTAGTCAGCGAGCATCATCGTCGTGTCGAGCCAGAGGTTGTCGTGGCGCTCGAGCAGACGAAGGTAGCCGTCGAACTCGTCCGCGCCGAGGTGCGGTACGCAGAGCCTCAGCTTCGGGTGATCGAGGAGCACACGCTCGACACGCTCGACCGCGCACAGCGCGTAGGGATCGCAGGCAAGCGAGTGGTCCGGGGGCTTGGGCTCGCGGCCCGCGTGCACGACGGCGGGCAGATTATGTAGAATGCATGTTTCCCAGATCTCGTGGAGCTCGGGGGAGTCGGGCGAGAAGCACTGCACGTGGCAGTGGAGCTTCACACCTTGGAGACCGAGGGCGAACGCCTCTTCGAGGATCGCGCGGGCGCCCGGCTCGCCGGGAAGGACCGTCGCCATGCCGGTGACGCGTGGCTCGTTCTTGCAGACCTCGGCGAGGTACGCGTTGAGCGACCGCGCCATGCCGGGCTTGTGTGCATAGTGCAGCGCGACGATGTGCGAGACGCCGCGGTCGAGAAGGAACGAGATGACCTCGGGCGTCTTCAGCTTGTGACGGATAGGCCAGCCATGCTCGTCGAACCAGCGCCAGATCGCCGCGAACACGGGATCGGGAAAGAGGTGCACGTGCGCGTCGACGACGGGGGGGAGGCTCGCATCGACGCGGTCACCTTCGACATCGTCGATGGCGGGAGCCGGTATCCTCATCGCCATCGACTGCGCGCACGCGGCAGGTTCCGTCACCTTCGAAACGATACACGCTAGACCAGCGTCGCGGCTCCTGTTCGGGGCGGAACGGAGCCACGGCCACCACGCGGCGGTACGAAGCCCGCGCCGCGCGTCACGAACATCACACCGATGCCGGCGAGCGCCACCCCAGCCGTGACGAAGCCGCCGATGATGGGGAGCGCACCGAGCACGAGGAAGAGGAGGCAGCCGACGAAGAGGTGCGTGTACGGGTTCTTCGTCTTGTGGCGGGTCAGCGCTTCACCGGCGCTCGTCAGCACCGCGCAGACGCCGGCGTAGGAGCCGAAGCAAACGACGAGTATCCCGATCACGGCGACCGGGATCCCGATCACGGTGATGCAGAGGATGACGGCGGCGACGAGCGAGCCGATCGCGCCCATCACGCCGAAGGCAATCGCACGCGCGGGGCGGCTCGCGGCCTCCCGCCGCAGCGAGTCCATGCGGCGCGTGGCGACTGCGAGCAGCACCGCGCCGAAGAGAAAGAGCATCGCGCTGCGCGTGAGCGCCCCGCCGACGTCGCGCGCCTTGGCCGCGAGCCAGCCCGGTTGGTCGTGGCCCGTCGGTGACGAGGAGGCGCTGCTGATCGGATCGTCGCTGCCCTTGAACGTGATCCCCTTGTCGCCGCCCTGGTGGGTCGTTTTGCCGCCGATGATGGAGCCGGGCTCGCGGTTCAGCACGCCACCGACGACGCCGACGTCGCCGTCGACCCTCGCGCCACTCTTGATGTCGAGCGTGCCGCCCACCGCCGTGGCGTCGCCTTCGACGTGGGCGCCGTCGAGGATGCGCGCGCTGCCGCCCATCACGACGACGTCGCCTTCGACGTGACCGAGCACCTCGAGCGAGCCGCCCATCACGGTGACGTCATCGACGATCTCGTTCTTCTCGATACGAAGGTTGCCACCCGTGACGACGCGGTCGTTGCCGTTCTTCGAGCTCGGCGTCGTCGCCGTGGGCGGCGTGGGCGGCGTGGGATCACGGACCGCTACGTCGTCCGTCACGGGGGTCGCAGGCACGATCGGCGGCGCGGGGACGATCGGCGTCACCGCGACGGGGGCAACGGCCGTCGCGTCGGTGGCCGCCTGGGTGGCACCGGCATCCTCGCGCTGGATGTCGATCAATGTGCCATCACGGCGCGCGACGTAGGCCGCGTCGTTGAGCACGAGGTCGAGCACCTTGCCCGCGGGCTGGTTCTTCACGTGAACGTCGACCGGATCGCCAGCGGGCGCGTGCACGACGACGTTCCAGCCTGCGGCTTCGGCGACGCGACGCACGGCCTCCGAGCGCGAGAGCCCGGACGCGTCGACGGTGATGGGCTTGTCGGCGTCAGGCCACGCGCCTTCCTTCTTCACCGCGCCGAGCGCCACGCTCGGAAGGAGCGCGGCAAAGGCAAGGGCGGCGAGGAACGTGGCGAGCGAGCGGGGCTTACGGGTCGAGATGGGATTCATGACGGACTCCAGGGAGTGACAATCAAGTCGGAGAGAGCTTTTGGGGGACCGCCCGCGCCACGGCGAATCCGGCCATCAAGAGGAGAGTCGTCGACGCGAACGTGACGATCGGCGCGACGCCGTGCGTGTGCTTGACGACCGCGAGGCCCGCCTTGAACAGCTGCGGCAGCGTGTGCGTCAGGAAGATCGAGGCCTGGCCGAGCCAAAGCGGAATGTCGACGAGCGCAGGCAGCGCACCGAGCGCCGCGACGAGGACCGCTCCAGCGATGGCAGCGATGGGGAAGGGGACCGCAGCTCGGGTCGAGATGGGCGTGCGCTCGGGGCTCATCGACGCGATGACCTCGGCGACGTGGTGGGAGAGGAGAGCGGCGTCGCCCAGCGAATGCATGCAAGGTGCACACGTCGCGAGGTGGGCCATCGCGTCGGGAGGGACGATGGCCTCTTGCCCGTCGGCGATCGCCGTCCGCGCGATCTCGGTCAGGTGCCCGTCCTCCCAGACGAGCTCACGCGGCAGCAGGGACTCGTTTTCGTCGTTCGTCATCGTTCCTTCGCTTCCTCGTCCAAACGCTGAGCGATGGCCTTTCGCCCGCGTGTGACCCACGTCGCGACCGTGCCGAGTGGCACCTTCATCTCGGCTGAAATCTCTTGGTAGCTCTTGCCCTCGAGGTGGAACTTCACGAGCGCGGCGCGCGTGGTGTCGGGCAGGCTGTCGATCGCGGCTCGCACCGTCGCGTCGCGTCGCGCGCCGGCGACGCGATCGAACGGGCTCGGCTTCGAGTCGGGCACGCGCTCGACCGCCGCGCCGAGATCGCTCGAGGAGTCTTCCGGCCGCGCCTCGTCTTGCTCCAGGCGTCGCCGCTTGTTCGCACGAAGCGCGTCGAGCGCGACGTGACGCGCGATCCCTATCACCCACGGGCGGAGCGGCTCGCCGTCGCGAAGGCGGGTCTCGCCCTCGATCGCGCGACGAAGCGCTTCGCTCGTGCAGTCGTCGACGTCCGGATCGCCCGGACCCCTCCGCAGCACGGCCGCCACGACAGCGCGCACGATCGGCTGGAGCGACGCTGCCTCCTCGGCTCGGCGCCGATCTTCCGGGCCGCGCGGAGACCTTGGGCCGGGGGGGCGGTTGGCTACAGACATCGGTGCCGACAGCATCGTTCTCATGGTGTTCGCCCGAGGCCGACCGAAAATTTCAGCGATTGTCGTACGCAGCCTGCCTCGCTCGAATTTTGCGGGGATTTCAGCAGCTTGAGCCGCGTGTTAACATCGGCGGAATGTGCCCGCGTGGGGACGGAGAGGGGCACGAGCGAATCGGCTCCATCCTCGGTGGTTACCGACTCACCCGCGCACTCGACTCGGGTGGGATGGCGCACGTCTACGCCGGCGAGCGCGTGCGCGACGGCAGAGCGGTCGCCGTAAAGGTGCTTCGCAAAGAGTTCCAGGCGGACACGCATCTCATCGGACGGTTCCTCGACGAAGCGCGCTCGGCGCAGAAGCTCGTGCACGAGAACATCGTGCGCATCTTCGGTCATGGTCTCGGCGAGAAGCGCGCGGCTTACCTCGTCATGGAGCTCCTCGACGGCGTACCCGTGGTCGCCTACACGCGTGAAGGGGCGCGGGTCTCGCCCGACAAGGCCGTGACGATCTTGCTCGGCATGCTCGCGGGCCTCTCGGTCGCTCACGCGAAGGGGATCGTGCACCGCGATCTCAAGCCGGCGAACGTGTTCCTCGCGCGCAACGGCGAAGGCCTCTTCGTGGTGAAGCTCCTCGACTTCGGCGTCGCCAAGGTGATGGACGTCGCGGGCGGCATGGGCAGCAAGACGAAGACCGGCATGTTCCTCGGCACGCCCGCGTACATGAGCCCGGAGCAGGTCACGACACCCAAGGCGGTCGACCGCCGCACCGATCTCTGGGCGTGCGGCGTCGTCTTCTACCGCCTCGTGACGGGGCTGCCGCCCTTTCCTGGACGCAACGAGGTCGATCGCCTCACCGCGATCCTCAACGACTCCCCCGACTCCGTGCAGGCCTTCGATCCCGCGCTCATGCCCTACGGCCGCTTTCTCGATCGCGCGCTCCAGAAGGATCGCGCCGCGCGCTTCCAGACCGCCGACGAGATGGCCGCGGCGCTGATCGACGCGCATGGGCGCTCACGGCATCGCGCCTGACCTTCCAGCTGTGACATTCTCCGCGCCATGCCGTGGCTGGTGTGGCTGCTCCTGACCGCGCTCGCGATCTTCGCGGGCTACGTCGTCGCCGTTGCCATGTTCCCGGAGCGGGGCGCGAGCCACCGCCTCGTCGTGCTTCATCTCGTCACGGCGTCGCTCATCCTCTCCTGCCTCGAGCTGTGCGGCTACACCGGCCACCTCGATCGCATCACGCTCGGGATCGTGAGCTCGGTCGTATTCGGCGGCACGATTGCCGTCGCTGGACGCCACGCTGGCTGGCAGGCGGTGGCGCGTACGCTGCGCTCCGATCTCCGCGCGCCGCTCGTGTTGGTGAGAGAAGCGTGGGCGCTCAAGGAGCCCGCAGTTCTCACGTTCATCCCCGCGGCGCTCGCGCTCGGGACGTCGCTGTTGATCGCGTGGACGTTCCGCTCGTGGACCTTCGACCCCGTCTGGTACCACGTGCCGATCACGGGCTACGCGATCCAGAACGCGTCGCTCGGCTGGGTCGACACGCACGTGAATTACATCGCGGGGTACCCGAACGACATCGAGGTGCTCGCGGTTTGGAACTGCATCTTCCCGCTCGACAACCGCTTCGACGAGACGTCGCAGTTTCCCTTCGTGACGATGGCGATGGCCGTGACGGCCGCGTGGGCACGCCGAGGTGGAGCGTCACGCCCGTTCGCGGCGTCGCTTGCGGCGGCATGGGTCGCGCTGCCGCCGGTGTTCTTGCTCGCTCACACGACCTACGTCGACATCGCGTGCGCTGCTTGCTTCGCCGCCGCGATCTATTTCGCGATCGACGCGCCCAAGAGTCGCGATCGCTGGATGTGTCTCCTCGCGATGGGGCTCTTCGTCGGCTCCAAGTACTCGGGTGCGTACCAGCTGCTCGTCGTCGCGCCGTGGCTTGCCGTACGCGCGGGGCTCGAGCTGTGGAACGTGTCCGGCGGCCGCGGTCAGCGTTTGCGGAGGCTCGGTGACATCTTGCTCTCGGTCGGCGCATTCGCCGTCGTCGGCCTCCACAAGTACGTGCAGAATGCACTTCACGCCGGCAACCCGCTCTTTCCGTTCCGCACCAAGCTCCCCTTGCTCGGGACGGTGTTGCCCGGCCCCGAGGAGGCGTTCGCGAACGTGTCCGCAGGTGGTGAGTCGAAGCCCTGGCTGTTCGGCAGCAAAGCCGATCTCAAGGAGCTCCTCGAGCACTGGCTTCACCCGAGCCCGGTCTTCACCCCGGAGGTGCACGACGGCGGCTTCGGGCCTTCCTTCTTGTGGCTGATGCTCCCGTGCGTGGTGATCGTGGCCGGCGATGCGCTTCGCTCGCGCCGATGGAAGATGGCGCTGCCCGTGCTCGTCCTCTTCTTGCTCGTGATGCGGCAGCCGATGGCGTGGTGGCCGCGTTACACGCTCGCCGCGCCGATTGCCGCGGCGGTGGCCCTCGGAATGGTGCACGCCGAGATCCGCTCACGCGTGATGAAGCTCGGGGTCTCGCTCGTCCTCGTGTGGCTCGTGTGGATCGGGTACGACGCGGGCAAAGTCGGCTTTCAAGACGTGTTCCCGCAGCGGTTCGCGCGCGCCTGGAAGGCGTCGGCCGAGGAGCGCGCGTGGATTCAGCTCGAAGGCTTTCACTGGCCCGAGGAGTGGGCGCGTCTTCGCGAGACCGAGCTCGATCATGGCGACGTGATCACCTACGACGACAGCGCGAGCTTCATCGGCGAGTACTTCACGCGCGACTACCGCACGCACGTGACCTTCGTGAACAGCCTCGGCGATCCCGCTGCCTATGTGACGCGCCTTCGCGCGTTGAACGTGCGCTGGGCGGGCGTCCGCGCCAGCACGCCGGCCGAGGCCGCGGTGAAGAGCGCGGGTGGTGTTCGCCTTTTTCAAGCGCCGGGCACCGAAACCGTCCTCTACCGCATGCCGCGCTGACCTTGGTAGAGTGGACCGCGATGTCCGACCGCATCCTCCCTCTGCCTCCGGCCCCGCGCTCTTCGAGCGGCGTCCTCGGCGCCGGTCTGCGCATCCCGTCCACCGAAGGTGACTTCTGGGCGGGGCTCTTTCTCGAGCTCTCGGTGCGCGTCGAGTGGCTCAGTCAAGCGCTCGATGCCGTGCCGCGCGAGGACGCTTCGGCGGCCGCGCTCGTGCGGCTGCGCACGTACGCGCGCGCGCTCGAGGAGCTGCACGAGGCCGTGCACCGTGTGCAGACGCACCGCGCTGATCCGCACCTGAAGCCGCTGTTTGCGCTCGACGGTCCGCTCGCGGCCTACCTGAGTCGCCTCTACGCGTGGTGTGAGGAGATCGGCAACGACTTCGAACGTATGGCGGTCGCTCTGCGGCGCCGGCAACCGACCTCGGTCGTGTTCTCGCACAAAGCGGTCAACAGCTCCTACGCGCAGTTCGAAGCGCTGGTCGCGGCCGTGCGCCGCGCCAACGTAGCCGCGCACGCGCAGCATGGCGTGCAGGACAAGGCGGCGTGGCAAGCGTTCGAAGAGCGCCTCGAGGAGCTGATCTGGGCGACCGAGTGGGTCCACATGACGCTCGCGCGCGCGCCGGGCGACTGAGCGTGATGCGAGGTCTTTCCCGTGGAGCATGCTTCGCGTTCGTCTCCGCGATCGTCGCGGCGTGCGGAGCCAACAGCGCGGGCCCGCCCCCGAACGGCCTACCCGATGCCACGACCAGTGGGGCCGGCGCTGACGCCGCTGCGGCCGACGCCGCCGCGACGAATGGAACCGACGCCGCGTTGCCCTCGGAGTGGCTCGCCGTGCAGGGCAATCGGATCCTGACCCATGACGGGAAGCCATTCCACGGCCGCGGGGCGAACTTGCATGATACACGCTCTTGCAACGCGTGCACCTCGCTGCCCGAGGACGCGACCCTCGTCGCCGAGGTGAAGCGCCGCGCCGATGAGCTCACCGGCGTCTGGCACGCGAACTTCGTGCGGCTCGATCTCGAGGCCTACGCGGCCGACGACGGCTACCGAAAACAGTACAAAGGCATCCTCGACGATCCGGCGTACCTCGCGAACACGAAGTCGATCGTGACGCACCTCGCGAGCAAGCCGGGCGTGTACGTCCTGCTCTCGGACTGGATCGATCCGACGATCAGCGCGGTCGAGTGGCCGACGGCTGCGACACGCCAGGTGTGGACCAAGCTCGCCGAGACGTTCAAGGACGAGCCGCGCGTGCTCTTCGGCTTGGTGAACGAGCCACACGATGATCCGTCGAAGAACGCGCAGCTATGGACCGCGATGAACGACACGGTGCAAACGATCCGCGACGCCGAGCAGAAGGCCGGCGGGCGCCAGCACATCGTCGTCGTGCAAGGGACGCACGAGTACGCGCGGCACGTCGATTACTACATCACGCACCCCATCACGGCGGGCGGCGGCACCAACATCGCGTACGAGGTGCATGTCTACAATCCGACCAAAGACTTCGACGCGATGTTCATTCAGCCGTCGAAGACCATTCCCGTGATCATCGGCGAGTATGGCCCGTTCACCGCGCCGCCGATGACGATCGCCGACATCACGAACATGATGAACGCTGCCGAGCAAGCCGGCGTGCCCTACATGGCGTGGAGCTTTCACCAGCGCTGCCCGCCGAACCTCTACGAGGACGTGCCCGGCGGTGGTTGCGGCATCGGCGTCCCCATGAAGCCCACGACGCCGTTCGGTGAGCTCGTGAAGTCGCGCCTCGCGCAGCCGTGGTGAGCCCCGCGGCGCGCGACGGTCGCGCCGCGTAGACGAGCGAAGCCCCGCGACGCGCACGAGCGAGCGTCAGAACATGCACGCTCGCGACGGAGCGATCGCGGTGTTGCTGACAGTGTGGGACCTCGAGCGAAGCGATTGCCCGCGCGGTTTGACCGTTCTTCTCGTGGCACGTGGTGTGCTGGAATCGTTCTCACATGGGGACTCTCGTCCGCTCGATCGTCAGCGCATGCGCGGTCCTCGCGGGCTGCTCTGCCGCTGACGCACCACGGTCGCCGACGCCCACCGCGCCGACGCAGGCCGAGGTCACGGAAGCGCCGTTCGCTCCCGAGGTCAGCTGGACGCCGTGCGCGCTCGAGAGCAACGACGCCGATCGCAAGACGGTGGCCGAGTGCGCGCTCGTCGACGTTCCACTCGAGTGGGGTAGCGCGGGTGAGCATATCCACGTCTTCGTGAAGCACGTGCACGCCCCGCCGACGGGTGCCGGCGGGGCGCCGCTGCGCGTCGGTGTTCGGTCTCGCGCCGCGCTGTGGTTGCTTGGTCGTCACGCGGGGAGCTCGGGCGCCGACCTCGAGACGCTCGCGCGCGAGCTCGCGATGCGCGACGCCGGCCTCGACGTGTACCTCCCGGACGTGCGCGGCAGCGGTCGCTCTACGCGCCTCGCGTGCCCGCCGCAGGAAGCCGCGGCAAGCCCGGTCGGCTTCACGATCACGTCGAGTGAGTGGGAAGCGTGCGTCGAGCACATCAAGACGGAGTGGGGCCCGCGGCTCGCATTTTTCGATGTGACCAACGCCGCTCGCGACATCGCCGCGATTGCGGCGAACGTCGCCGGCGATCGCGACTCCTTTCTCTACGGTGCCGGCACCGGCAGCTACCTCGCCGCGCGCGTGCTGAGCGTCAGTGACCATCCGTTCGCGGGCGTGATCTACGACTCTCCCTGTTTGCCGGGAAGCTGCGACGGCTCGCGTGAGGACGCGCGTTACCTCGCCGCAGGCAAGCGGCTCATGGCCGCGTGCGCCGGCGACAGCACGTGCCGCGCGAAGCTCGGCGCCGATCCGTGGGCACGTGTTGGCGAAGCGCTCGATGCCGTCGACGGCAAACGCTGCAGCGCGCTCTCGGAGCTGGGGATCGATCGCACCGCGGTGCGCGCTCTCTATGCCTCGTGGCTCGCCGACCCCGACCGCTTGGCGCTCGTGCCCGCGCTCACGTACCGCATCCTCCGCTGCGCTGGCGGCGATGCACGCACGCTCACGAAGTTTGCGACCGACCTCACGGGCCCAGTGCGCGTCACGCCGGCCGAGCGATGGGCCTCGCGCGTCCTCGCGGCGCACGTCACGCTCTCCGAGCTCTGGGCGACGCCGGCGCCGTCCGCGGACGAGCTCTTCGCGGTGGCCGAGTCCTCGTACGTCTCACGGGGCGCGGGGCCCGAGCTCGCCAAGCTCTACGATGCGTGGCCGCGCTACAGCGACCCGCTTGCGAGCACGTGGCCTGATCGTCGAGTGCCGACGCTCGTTCTTTCGGGATCGCTCGACCCGGACGACGCGCTCGATGACGTCGCGCGCGGTGAGCTCCGGCGGCGCGGCGCCGCGATCGTGGAGCTCGAGGGGGTGACGGGCGCGGTCGCGCTCGGTGCAGCTCGAAAAGACGGACGCTCGTGCGGCGTCGAGCTTCTCGGCGCCTTCGTCGAGGACCCCAGCGTGCGCGGGCACGCGTGCACGAGCGATCTCGCGCCGCTCGATTTCCGTGGCTCTCCAGCCCTTGCCGAAAGGACGTTCGGCTCGAGCGACCTCTGGGAGCCGACCCCCTAGAACGGTAGAGCGCGTCGTTCGATGCGACGGTCCCCTGGGTCCGAGCATCGATGGCATTGAGACCGTATGGTGACGCGCCGGCAGGGACGACGGACCCCGAAAAAATCCGCGAAGAGCGCGAAGCGGGAGGACGACCACGCGCTGCACAAGGCCGCAACGGGGATCCCAGGGCTCGACCAAGTCACCGGCGGCGGACTGCCCCGGGGGAGGCCCACGATCGTGTGCGGCGGCCCCGGCTCCGGCAAGACGCTTCTCGCGGCGCATTTTCTCGTGCACGGCGCGGTGCACGACGACGAGCCCGGTGTCTACCTCACCTTCGAGGAGACCGCCGACGACCTCGTCGTGAACACGACCTCGCTCGGATGGGATCTTCCGTCGCTCGTCGCGCAGAAAAAGATTTTCATCGATTACGTACACGTCGATCGGCACGAGATCGCGGAGACCGGTGAGTACACGCTCGATGGCCTCTTCGTGCGACTTCAGGACGCGGTCGAATCCATCGGCGCGAGGCGCGTCGTCATCGACACGCCCGAAGTGCTCCTCTCGGGATTCGGTGACCAACAGGTGCTGCGTTCGGAGATTCACCGCCTCTTTCGCTGGCTCAAGGAACGTGAGCTCACGACTGTCGTCACCGCCGAGCGTGGCGACTCGTCGCTGACGCGCCAGGGGCTCGAAGAGTACGTCTCGGATTGCGTGATCCAGCTCGATCAGCGCGTCGACGACGATCTCGCGACGCGCCGCCTTCGTGTCGTGAAGTACCGCGGCACGAGCCACGGCACGAACGAGTATCCCTTTCTCATCAGCGCGACCGGCCTCGCCGTCGTGCCGGTGACGTCCCTCGGTCTCGACTACACGGTGTCGAGCGAGCGCATCTCGACCGGCGTACCGCCGATCGACGAGATGCTCGGAGGCAAGGGGCTCTTCCGCGGGAGCAGCGTGCTCGTCTCGGGCACTGCCGGCACGGGCAAGAGCAGCGTCGTGGGTCACTTTGCCGACGCGAGCTGCAAGCGCGGTGAGAAGGTCCTCTACTTCGCGCTCGAGGAGCCGCGCGACCAGATCGTTCGAAACATGCGCTCGATCGGCCTCGACCTGGGGCACTGGATCGAAAAGAACAAGCTGCGCATCCATTCGACGCGCCCGACGCTCTTCGGACTCGAGATGCACCTCGCGACGATGCACCAGATGGTCGAGGACTTCGCGCCTGACGCGGTCGTCGTCGACCCCGTCACGAGCCTCATGAGCGCGGGCAACGAGCGCGACGTGAAGTCTCTGCTGGTGCGACTCTTCGACTACCTCAAGATGCGCGGCGTCACGGCTGTGCTCACCTACCTCTCGCGTCCGGGCGGGCCCGAAGAGACCGACCTCGGTGTGTCGTCGCTCATCGACACGTGGATCGAGATGCGCAACACCGAGCTCCGCGGCGAGCGCGACCGCACGCTCCACATCGTGAAGTCGCGCGGCATGGCGCACTCGAAGCAGATCCGAGAGTTTTTGATCACCGACGATGGGATCGCGGTCTTCGATGCGCCGCCTCTCGAAAAGCGGAGCAAGCGCCGGAGACGGGCGTCATGAGCGCGGCCAAAAAGTCGCCTGCCAAGCCTCGCAAAGCGAAATCCCCGGTGAAGCCGGTGAAGGAAGAGTGGTGGGAGCTTCGGCTCTACGTGGCTGGGCAGACCCCGAAGAGCGTCGAGGCCTTCGCGAACCTGAAGAAGATTTGCGAAGAGCACCTGAAGGGGCGCTACCGCATCGAGGTGATCGACCTCCTCGTGAACCCTGCGCTCGCGCGCGGCGATCAGATCCTCGCCGTGCCCACGCTGGTGCGCCAGCTTCCGCCGCCGGTGAAGAAGATCATCGGTGACTTCTCGAGCCAGGAGCGCGTGCTCGTGGGCCTCAACCTGCGTTCGGTGAAAGCAACGCCAGCTCGCGCGCGGCCTCGGTGAAACGCAGGCTCGGCGACGCCACCGCTGACTTCGAGCTCGCGGCCTCGAGGCGAGCGCCGGTGCGGATGCTGCTGCGTTTGTTCGTCGCCGGCAACACGGCGCGGTCGCAGCGCGCGATCGTGAACCTCCGCGCGCTCTGCGACGAGCACTTTCCGAGCCATTGCGACGTCGAAGTGATCGACATCTACCAGCAGCCGAATCTCGCGCGCGAGCATCAGATTCTCGTGGTGCCAACGCTCATTCGCGAGGTGCCGGCGCCGCCACGACGGATCGTCGGCGATCTCTCCAATGGCGAGGTCGTGCTTGCCGCTCTCAAGAACGTCCCATCGAAGCCCGTCCTTCATGCAACGCAGACCGAGCCAGCGAAGACCAAGAAACGCGGCCGTTGAGCAGGAGCTCGTCGAGCTGCGGGCCCGTCTCGAAGAGGCCGAGCAAACGCTCGCGGCCATCCGCGCTGGCCATGTCGACGCGGTCGTCGTCGACACGCCGGAGGGCGACAAGATCTTCACGCTGACGGGTGCAGATCACCGGTACCGACGCCTGGTCGAGACGATGAACGAGGGCGCAGCGACGCTCTCGCCCGAAGGGACGGTGCTCTACTCGAACCGTCGCCTCGCCGAGATGGTCGGTCGCCCGCTCGAGCGCATGATCGGCGTCTCACTCGGCGAATGCGTCGCGCCCGAGTTCAAAGCGACGCTCGAAGCCGTCCTTCGCCGTGTCGACGACCGCGTCGGTAAGGCGGAGATCGAGCTGCTCCGCAAGGATGGGGTACGGGTGCCCGTCTATGTGTCGGCGACCCGCAATGCCGAGGACGAGATTGGCGGCGTGGCCCTGCTGGCGACGGATCTCACCGAGCAGAAGAAGAGCGAGGAGATGGTGAAGGCCGAGCGCCTCGCCGCGTCGATCCTCGATCAGGTCGCCGAAGTGATTGTCGTGTGCGATCCCGATGGCCGCATCATCCGCGCGAGCGACACGACGCATCGACTTCTCGGCGACAACCCGTTGCTGCGTACGTTCGCCGAGATGTTCCCGCTTCGTCTCGTGAAGCGCGACGGACACTCCACCACGATGCAGCTCTTGGCCGCCGCGCTTCGGGGCGAGGTCATCAGCGGCGTCGAGGTCGTTCTCGATCGCATGGAGGGCGAAGCGACCAACCTTCTGCTGTCGGCCGGGCCGCTGACGGATGCCGACAGCGGAGTGCTCGGGTGCGTCGTGTCTTTGACCGACATCACAGCGCAGAAGCGCGCTGAAGCGGCCATCGCTTTCCTCGCGCAAGTCACGGTCGAGCTCGGCTCGTCGCTCGAGTACGGGACGACGCTTCAGAAGCTGACCGACCTCGTCGTACCCGTGCTCGCCGATTGGTGCGCCATCTACACGACGGACGCCGATGGCGCTTTGCCCGACCTCTCCGCGATCACGCACGTCAACGAAGGCAAGGCAGCGCTCATTCACGAGGAAGCGCGTCGCTATTCGAGGACCAACGCAAACAGCGCCCATGGGCGTGTGCTCGCGAGCGGAGCTCCCTCGATCGTGCCGCGCGTCACCGACGACGATCTCCGCGCGCTGGCGCTGAACGACGAGCACTACCGTCTGCTCGCCGAGATTCGGCCTCGGTCGGTGATCATCGTTCCGC
>CAXSGV010000010.1:30119-33209 GCA_964236615.1 uncultured Polyangiaceae bacterium | reverse complement strand
CGTGGTCCACGTCATGGATCTGGCGAAGCTAGAGGGGATCACGAAGTTTGCGATCAACGTCGAGCGATCGCGCTGATGACACGCGGCGCTCTCCTCTACCTCGCGAGCCTCGGCGCGCACGCGGCGCTCGCGGTCGGCGTCGCGTCGCTCGACGGCAAGCGCGCGCACGAGGCCGTGAGCATCGCGCTCGTCGAGGCCAAGAAGCCCCCGAAGCCGGAAGCACCGCCACCGCCGCCCCCGGTGCTGCCCGACCCACCGCAGGAAAAAGCGAAAGCGAAGGTCGCTCCGCCGAAGGCGATCGCCAAGGCGGCCGAAGCACCGCCGCCCGTGGCCGAAGCAGCTGCCGGTCCTGCAAGCCAGGGCGCGATCCCGGACTTCGGCGTGTCGCTCTCGGGTGGCACCGGCGGTGGGCTCGCCATGCCCGCGGCTGCGGCGCCACGCGCGTCGGCCGAGGTCGCGGCCACGAAGCCGGTGCAACGGACGACCAAGGTGCTCGCCGCCGCGCCTGCACCCGAAGAGACGTGCAGCGAGCCACCGAAGAAGCCGAAGGTGCTCACGATCGCGCAGCCCACGTACACGCGCGCCGCGCGCGACGCCGAGATCGCCGGCCGCGTGCGCGTCGAGGTGACGGTCGACGCGACCGGTCGCGTGAGCGGCACGCGCGTCCTCGAGGGGCTCGGGTACGGGCTCGACGAGGAGGCGCTCGCAGCAGCGAAGAACGCGACCTTCGAGCCGGGCACGCGCTGCGGTCACGCGGCGGCCGCGACCTTCGTGGTCGCCATGCGCTTCTCGCTTTGATCTCGCCGATGCAGAAGAGTCGTCACCGCCGCTTGTTGTCGTTGCTCGTCGCCGGCGCGTGCACGCTCGCGCCGCTCGCCACCCCGAAGCTCGCGCACGCGCAGCCGGTGCCCGCTCCGTCGCCGAAGCTGACGAAGCCGCCGAAGCTCCTGAAGTTCATCGAGGCCCCCTACCCCGAGGCCGAGCGCGCACGTGGCAAGGCGGCAGCCGTGGTGCTCCGTCTGACGATCGCGGCGACCGGTGGGGTCGACGAGGCCGTCGTCGTCGAGTCCGCTGGGCCCGCGTTCGATTCGGCAGCTATCGATGCGACGAAACGCTTCGTCTTCGAGCCGGCCGAGGTCGACGGCCATCCCTCGCCCATCCGCATCCTGTACCGCTACGAATTCACGCTGAAGATCGAGGCCGTCACGACCGCGACGTTCGGCGGCACCGTGCGCGAGCGGGGGAAAAAGAAGCCACTCGCGGGCGTGATCGTCGAGCTCGACACCGGCGTAAAGGCGACGACCGACGCCGCCGGCGTCTTTCGCTTCGACACCGTCGCGCCCGGCAAGCACGTGGTCATGCTCTCGGGCGACAAGCTGACGACCCTGCGCACCGAGGAGACGCTCGAGGCCGGCAAGCAGCTCGACGCGACCTACGAGGTGCCGGTGGTCGACCCCGCGAGCAAGCCCGCAGCTGGCGATGAGGACGATCTCGAGATCGTCGTCACGGCGCCCGCGCTCGAGAAGCAGACGGTCACCACGCAGATCGCCGCCGACCAGGGGCGCAAGCTCCCGGGCACACAGGGCGACGTGCTCAAGGTCGTCGAGAGCATGCCCGGCGTCGCGCGGTCGTCGGCGGGCTCGGGTGCCTTGATCGTGTGGGGCGCCGCGCCCGACGACACGCGCATCTACGTCGACGGCGTTCGCATCCCACGCCTCTACCACGAGGGGGGTCTCCGCTCGGTCGTCGCCACCGAGCTCGTCGACGGCGTCGAGCTGGCTCCGGGCGGGTACGGCGCTGCCTACGGTCGTGGGCTCGGCGGCCTCGTGACGGTGAAGACGCGGCGCGCCGACGAGAAGGAGCTTCACGCGACGGCGGCGATCGACGTTCTCGACGCGTCCGCGGCCGTGCGCGCTCCGATCACGAAGAACCTCCGCGTCGCGATCGCGGGGCGCCGCAGCCATCTCCAGACCACGATCGCGCCATTCGCGCGCGACAACGTCGAGGACTTCTTTCCGATCCCCCGCTATTACGACGGCCAAGCGCGGGTCTCGTACGACCTCGGCGACGGCGAGCGCGTCAGCCTCACGGGGCTCCTGTCGGGCGACAGCGTCTCGCGCGTCGTGGCGTCGCCCGACCCGCTCGTCGCCAAGCGGGACACCCGCGAGACCAGCTTCTACCGCCTCTACGCGCGCTACGAGAAGGACGTGAAGGGCGGCAGCGTGAGCGTCGTGCCGTGGTTCGGCGTCGACGATCGCCGCCTGGCGAGCCGCTTCTCCGACGTCCCGACCGAGGCGTCGTCGCACACGACGATCTACGGCGCGCGTCTCAGCTGGCACGGCAAGGCGACCAAAACCCTCGGGGTCACGGTCGGCGTCGACGCCGAGGTCTCCGACGCGCATCTCCGTCGCAGCGGGTCGATCACGAGCCCCCCGCGCGAGGGCGACGCGCGGGTCTTCGGCCAGGCTCCGCTCGATCGCCTCAACACCGACGACTGGAAGGTCGTCACCGCCGGCCTCGCCCCCTACGGCGAGCTTGATTTGGCACTTTTCGGTGGCTCGGTGCACTTCATCCCCGGGCTGCGCTTCGACCCCAACGTCGTCAGCGTCAGCCGAAAGACGCCGATCGAGGGCGAAACCCCGTCGATCGGTGCGTTCCGGCAGGACGCGGCCCTCGAGCCGCGCGCGGCCCTGCGCTGGGAGCCCGGCGACGGCCGCACGACGTTCAAGGCAGCGTACGGCCGCTACCACCAGCCCGCCGCGGCCGAGGATCTCTCGACCGTCTTCGGCAACCCGACCCTCGGTACCGCGGTCGCCGATCACCTGGTGCTGTCCGCGGGCACGCACCTCGCGAAGACGCTCGCGCTCGAGACCACGGCGTTCCACGTGACCTCCGACGGGCTCGCGATGCGCAACCCGGCGGCGTCGCCTTTGCTGTCCGAGGCGCTCTTGCCGATCGGAAGCGGGCGCTCTTACGGTGTACAGGCGCTCTTGCGAAAGGAGCTCGCGCGCGGGCTCTTCGGGTGGGTGAGCTACTCCATGGTGAAGAGCGAACGACGTGACGCGCCCGGCGCGCGGTTCCGGCCGTCCG
>CAXSGV010000010.1:13859-30109 GCA_964236615.1 uncultured Polyangiaceae bacterium | reverse complement strand
GACGCACGTCCTCACCGCGCTCGGAAGCTGGGACCTCGGCAAGGGCTTCGAGGTCGGCGCGCGCATCCGTTATTCGACGGGCTTCCCGCGCACCCCTGTGGTGGGGGCGACCTACGACGCGCGCCGCGACGCCTACGAGCCCCGGTTCGGCCAGAAGAACACCGATTGCATCCCGCCCTTTTTTCAAGTCGATTTGCGTGTCGCCAAGCGGTTCAAGCTGCCGCTCGGCGATCTCGAAACCTACCTCGAGGTGCAGAACGTGACCAACCGCGAGAACCCCGAGGAGGTCGTGTACTCGCAGAGCTACCGCGACCGGACGTTCATCACGGGCCTCCCGATCCTGCCCATCGCGGGCGCGCGGTGGTCCTTGTGAAAGCACGCACGCTCCTCTTCACCGGTGTGGTTGCCCTCTCCACGATCGCGGCGTGCAGGCCGGCGCTCGACGACACCGTGTCCGAGGTCGAAGCGCCGCGCCTGCTCGCCGTACGAGCCACGCCTGCCGAGGCACAGCCCGGTGAGATCGTGCGGCTCGAGCCGATCTACGCCGACCCCACCGGCGTCGTCACCGATGCGCGGGCCGAGGTCGCGTTCTGTACTGCGCGGAAGCCGTTGAGCGAGCCGGGCTCGGTGAGCTCCGCGTGCCTCGGTGGCGGCGATCCCACCGTGCTCTCGATCGTGGGCGTGGGCACGACCGCCGAAGGCGCGCTCCCGAAGGAGGCCTGCCGTCTCTTCGGACCCGACAGACCCGCGGGTCTGCCCGGCGAGCCCGCGGGACGCCCCTCGGATCCCGACGGCACCGGCGGCTACTACGTCCCGGGCCGCGTTCGACGCGAAGGTTCCGACCCTGCGCTCTTCGAGGTGCGCGTGCGGTGTGGCCTCAGCGGCGCGACGCAAGCCGTGGTCGCCGACTTCGGTCGACGCTACCGCACGAACACCAACCCACAACCCGAGGTCGACGTCGCACGGGGCACGTCTGTCGTTCCCGTCGTCGAAGGCGAAGAGGTCACCGTCGCACCAGGCGAAACCGTGCGCCTTCACGCGCGGTGGGCGAGCTGCGGCGACGAGGACGTCACCTGCGCCGGCGCCGAGCGCTACGTCGCCTACGACCCCGCGTCACGGTCGGTTGTCGTGCGACGCGAGGCGATGCGCGCCTCGTGGTTCTCGAACGGCGGCCACTTCGAGCACGACCGCACGAGCCGCACCGAAGACGATCTCGAGACGAGCACCGACAACCTCTTCACCGCGCCCGCGTCGGGCACGATCACTTTGTGGATCGTCCTTCGTGACGCGCGCGCCGGCGTCGGCTTGCGCACGGTACGCCTCGCCGTTCGCTGAATTCTCGGTGGTGCTTGAAGGCGACGGCGCGACGCTCAACGGCGGCGCAGCGTGCGCGAGACCGCCGCAGCCAATCGGCCGACGAGCTTCGGCGCGACGACCGCGCAGCACGCGAGGGCCACGAAACCCTCCCCTTCCATCCGAGCACAGCTCACGTCGACGATGACGCGGGCGGACGACCAAGCGAGTAGGACGGCCTCGTACCCGTCGATGGTCCACAGCGCTTCACGCTCTAGACCGCAGGGGATCAACACGGAATTAAATCGCTTATTTACGACTTATTGATTTAGCCGATGAGACGCTCGTGTGGGTATTCACCGAGGAGCGGCAAATGCTCGTCTTGCGCTACCAATTGCTCGTCGCTGGTCTCACGTCATCCATCGCCCTGTTGGGCTTCGCCCGAAGCGCGCGAGCACAAGTCGCGACGGACGGGGACGCTCCGCGTGGCGCACTCCTTCCACCGCGTCCGGCCCCATCCGACGCGGTGCCTGCGCCTGCGCCGGCAGCCGCGACGCCTGCGCCCTCGTTGCCAGCCACCAGCGGCGCAGCGGCGGCACCGAAACCGCTCGACGTTACCGAGCCGCCGTTTGGATTCGGCGACTTCACGTGGCTGAACGGCTCGAATCGCCAACCCGAGTCGTTGCTGAAGCTCGGCCCTGTCACGGTCGGCATGATTGTCGACGCCTACTACCTGTTTCAGTTTGCGCGCCCAATCGATCACACGGCTTTCCCGTCCACCACCGCGCCCCGCTACAACGAGCTCTCGCTCAACATGGTCGGGTTCGGCGCAGAGCTCCCACCCAACGCGATCGACACGAAGAGCGGCGGGCCCATCGGTCAGTTCAACCTGCAATACGGCGCGACGGCCGAGGCCACCATGGGGCAGGACACCACCTTTGCGCGAGGCTCCTACCTGTCACGCACGGCCTACCAGCCTATTCGAACGGCGCAGGCGGGCTGGCACTTTCATCTTCTCCACGGCATCAACGTCGAGTTCGGCATTTTTCCGTCGTACGTGGCGATGGAGAGCTACCTCCCCCAGGAGAATTGGAACTATCTCCACCCTTTCGTCTCCGACTTCACGCCCTACTATTTTTCGGGAAGTCGAACGCAGATTTACCTGAGTCGAAAATTCAAGGTCGAGCTCTGGGTCGTGAATGGGTGGCAGACGTTTGGACAGTGGCAGGAGGGACGGGCCGGAGGCTTTCTTTGGAACTGGCGTCCCAACGAGCGCTTTAGCCTCTCGAGCACGGTTTACGCCGGGCAAGAGGTGCCGCTCGATTCCAAAGCTTCGCGCTGGTACACTGACAACTACGCCCAATACCAGTATTACAAATCCTCGGCTGGCTTGATCCGGAGCGCCGCGATCGCCGTGGTTGCCGACCTTGGATACGACTACCGAGGCGGGGGCGCACGGGACGGCGTCCGTACTGGCGAATCTCTTAGCAACCGCGTGGAGCTCGAGGGAAACTTCGCGTGGACGATTCGTGGCGACTATTACTACGACGAGAGCCAGGCCGTCGTCGCAGGATTTCCCATAACGAGCGCTTACGCTCGGCCATTTCAAGACCAGCCGTTCTCCGGCGGCGGCGCGACCACCACGTTCGACTACTGGCCCAGTCCATGGACCTTGTTCCGGCTCGAGTACATGCACCGCGCCGCGAACATCCCCTTCTTCAGCGGCCACGGCGGCATCACGGGACCCGCAGGCATCCAGCCAACGACCGCCGGAGCCGCCTTCACACCGGCGCTGCGGAAGTCCGATGACCGAATCGTCCTCAACGTGACGCTTCGACTCTAGATAACGACCGCGCAACGCGTGCGCCGCGCGGTCGTCGGGTCGATGCGGATCGACGACCCAGGACGTATTTACGACTAATTGATCAGGCCGGAGTCAGATTCTCGGGACGCAACCACATCGATTGGTTGACGTTTCTCGGAGAATGCCAATGATTCGCGGCCTCAAGTCTTCTCGTAGGATGTTTGTTACTTCGTTGCTCAGCGTCGCAGCGCTGGGGCTCAGCACATGGTCCGCGCCCTCGTTCGCGCAGTCGGACCCCGCACCCAGCGACGCGACACCACCGCTCCTGTCGCCCTCTACCGAGGTTCCCGCGACGCCGTCCGCCCCCGTCGATGGAGGCTCAGCGAGCGCGACGGCCTTCCCGGCGGTCGTCGCGCCGGCCTTGACGTCCACCACGCCTCCCTCGCCCGCGGAACCGTTCGCCTTCGCGGATTTTTCCTGGGCGCCGGGCAACTACGGCTCGAGCGACAAGCCGCTCAAATGGGGCCCCTTCACCGGCGAGCTTCGGCTCGACACGGTCTACCACTACAGCTTCAACCATCCCGTCGACAACACGATCTCCGGCTCGAGCGAGGTATTTCGGCACAACGAAGTCCAAGTGACGCAGATCGGGTTCGGCGGCGATTTCTTATACAAGAACGTGCAAGCGCGCTTGATGACGCAATTCGGCATGTACTCGACGACCACGCCGCGCAACGACGCAAGCCCTGGGAAGGGCCAGTGGAATCTCGACAACGCCTATCGCTATATCTCGGAGGCGTACGGCGGATACCACATCGACGTCTGGAACGGCATCAACATCCAGGCCGGCATCTTCATGTCCTACGTGGGCCTGTGGAGCTACTACAACTTCGACAACTGGACTTACCAGCCGTCGTACGTGTCCTCGAACACGCCGTGGTTCTTCGACGGCATTCGCGCGCAGATCTTCCCTAGCGACAAGGTGAAGATCGAGCCGTGGGTCGTGAACGGTTGGCAGTCGTACGGAAAGTTCAACACGGCGCCAGGCGTTGGGCTGCAAGTTCTCTGGAAGCCCACCGGCGCGCTGACGATCCTTGGCAACCAGTATTACGGGTCCGACACGCTCGGTAACCCCGATCGACTGCGCGTCCACACCGACGACAGCATCATGGTGAAGTACTACGACAAGAAGGGGGCGGCGTTCAGCAAAGCAGCTGCCTCTCTCACGGTCGACGCGGGCTGCGAGTTCGGGGGCGGGGTCGATTGTGGGTCGCAGTACTTCCTTGGCTTCATGGCGTACCAACGTTTCTGGTTCGCGGCCGATCAGCTCGGGCTCACGCTCGGCGGCGGGGCGATCACGAACCCGGGTCGCTACCTCGTGCTCATCCCGCCAGTCAACGGTGCGACGGCGTTCTCCGGTACTCCGTATTTCACTGCAGCGCCGGGGGACAAATACGGTGCCTGGGATATGCAAATCACTGCGGACTACATGCCGCGCGAGTTCGTCACGTTTCGGCTGGAGTTCAATCACCGCGCGGCGGACACGCCCTACTTCGCGGGCGCAAACGGCATGACACCGGCGGGCGGCAACCAGGGCGCCGCGGGCTCACGCGTCGAGGGATGGTCACCCGACCTCGTGAAGACCGAGGACCGGATGACGGCGGCGATGATGGTCCGCTATTGAGTTTGCACACACGCGGCATCGAGCGATTGCGCAAGAGCGCAAGAGCGATTCCCATCAACGCGCCAAGGGGTAGTGCATGAGATCCTTCGAGTCGAATTACCGTTTCATCTTCATACGACTCGGCGTCGTCGGCGCCGCGGTTGCCGCAATCGTGGTCTTCGGGGGCGGCTGCGAAACCGGCGGCGACGAGGGCAACAAGTGCAACCCGCTCGTGCTCCGGGACGAGTGCAATTCCGGCCTCCGGTGCACGCCGGCGTCGTGCTCGGAGGCCTATTGCTGCCCGACGGCGCGCTCGAGCTCCGACCCACACTGCAACGCGGAAGGTTGCCCAGCTCCAGACGCCGGCGCCGACGCGGCGCCGGAGGCCGAAGCCGAGGACGCGGGTGCAGACACAGGCGTTGACGCCGCTGGAGACACCGGCGCCGACACCGCGGACACCGGCGCCGACGCCGGCGGCGACGCAGGTGACGGAAGCGACAGTGGATGAGCCCTCCCGAACGCCGTCGTCAGGTGAACACCGATGGCACGACCGACAGCGGCATCGCCGACGGTGCGCTCGATGTCCGCCCCACCCGCTTCGAGCGTGCCGCTTTCGCCTTCGGGCACCCATGGACGTTGATCGGCTCCCTCGCACTCTTGGGAATGTGGATTGCGCTGAACGCGCTTGCCCCCTCGTTCGGGTGGCGAACGCCTCCTGATCCGCCTCCCTACTTGGGCGCGCAGCGTGTCTGTCTCGTCGTCTCCCTGGCGCTGATCTTCGCCTCCTCACGCGCGCAGCGCCGGTACCGCGAACGACTGGGCCGGAAGCTTGCCACGCTCGAAGGGCTCACGCGCAGCCTCGACTCCCAGCCGATCCGGGCTCCTCGCGACAGGACTCAGAACTAGCGCTGCGCCGACGAGTTAGGCGCCGTCTTCGCTCGTCGGAGGCTTTTCACCGGGACGCGTCGCCGCGACCTTCTTCGCGGTCTTCAGCTTGCGCGGCGGAAGCAGGTCCGCCTCTTGCTGCACCTTCTTCGCGAGAAACATTGCCGCGTCGAGCTTGTAGAAGTTGCGGACGCGATAGAAGTGGAGCGCACCCTCGTTGTTCTCCTCGACCTCGAGCACGATATGCGTGCAGCCCCGGACACGCGCGAGGTGCTCGAGCTGCTCGAGAATGAAGCCGCCGATACCTTGACCTTGAAAGTCCGGATGAACGGCAAGCTCCTCGACATAGAGAGGACGCATGTCGCGCTTATCGAAATAGCGCTCGTTCATCCAGTCATCGTCGCCGAGTATTTCGCATGTGCACTCGGCGTCGCCCACGATCTGGCTTCCGACTTCGAAGATGAGCTGCTCGACGCCCTCTTCCTCGTAGATCTCGAGGAAGCGCCCCTTGACGCGCGGGCGCTGGTACTCGACCGTTTTTTCGTTCACCGCGCGGAATGCGAGCTTCAGGAACTCCCACGCCTGGTTGAGGTCCGCCGGTGGATGCGTCGAACACGCACCCCGAGCCCAGACGACGATGCGCCCGAGATGGCCGAGAGGTCGGGAGGCTTGGGTCGACGCGTCATCGCGAGTACGAATTCTACCAAGGAATCGACTGGCGAGCGCGCCCCCGAACCGAGGCAGCAATCATCCCGCACGAACGCGCGGTAGACGCATCGTGAAGGTCGTGCCGTTCCCGATACGGCTCGCTACCGTCACCGAGCCGCGATGCGCTGCCAGGACGTCGCGAACCATGACGAGCGCGAGCCCAGCCGACTGACCCGTCATCGGGTTCCTTTCGAAGAGCCACCGTTTCTGGTGATCGAGCATGCCAGGACCGTCGTCAGACACGTCGAAGACGAGCACGCTCGTGGTCTCGTCCCAATGCAGGTGCACGCCTACGTGGCTCTGCGCATAGCGAAGCGCATTCCCGACGAGGGTCGATAGCGCCCAGGCGATCTTTTCTCCATCGAGAACCACCACCGCGGGCACGTCGGGCGCCTTCTCGATCGTCAGATCGATCTTGCTCGACTTCGCCTGCAACGCGAAGACGTCGAGCGTTCGCATCACGAGCTCGTGAACCCGTGTGTGCGCCCGACGGACCGGCAGCGCTTCGATCAGCAGCACCTCGATACCGATGGTTCGCCGATTGACGACCCACGTGACGTAGCGCCGCCGCACGTTGGAGGTGGGCGGCGAGGATCCGAGCTCCTCTGCCGCCTTGCGAACGTCGGCCGGTGCATCGGGCAGCTCTGCGAGCACATGACCCAACCAGGTCACCGGGGCTCCACCTTCGACCGACTCGACGACGCCGTCCGCCCGGAGAATCACGAACCAGTGGTGCTTGCTGCCCCTCATCGGCGGCGCCGGCTGGGAAACACGAGGCGACGCAAGCGAGAGACGAGCCCGGCGAGCACGAAGAGGCACGCAATCGCAACCTCCGCTCCGAGGTACTCGTGATGAACGAGGGCGACGACGATGCGCACGACGCTGATGACCCAGATGAGGGTCATCACGATCCGCACGTCGGGATCGAAGAGTGGGCGCTCGTCTTTAGCCATCAAAGTCTCCCTGGTCGTAGCCATCTTCGACTTCCTCACTCGTGTAGGGCACAAGCTAGGGCGTCCCTCATCAAAATGTCGTCAACGTGGCGGGAGACGAGCCCGAGCCGGGTCTGCGCGCGCGAGCCGCACGGAACGTAGACATTTGATCACTTCTTGACGCGGTGGTGCCTAAAACCTCTGTCACTGAGAGGTGAGCCAATGATGGATGTCGTCTTCGTGGGAGTCGGCATCGGCTTCTTCGGCCTGTGTTGGGGATTCGCAATTCTCACTGACCACATCAAAGCGTGAGTGAGGAAGCTTTCATGAACCACATCTACGTCATCGCCGGCGGCGTCACGCTCGCCCTGCTCGTCTATTTGTTCGCCGCGCTTTTGGTACCGGAGAAGTTCTCGTGACCGCGCTCGTCGTCGTCAAGGTCGCCATCTTCTTCGCCGTCTTGCTCGCGGCAGTGAAGCCGCTAGGCGGCTTCATGGCGAAGGTCTACGCCGGTGAGCGCACGCGGCTTCACCTCGTTGTTGGGCCCGTCGAGCGCGCGTTCTACCGACTCGCGGGCGTTCAGACACAAGGCTCGCAAAGCGAGCAGACGGCTCGGCAGTACACCGTCTCCATCTTGGTGTTCAACTGCGTGGGCTTCCTGTTCCTCTACGCGCTGCAGCGCGCGCAGGCGGTGCTGCCCATGAACCCGCAGGGCCTCGCGGCGGTCACACCGGATCTCGCGTTCAACACCAGCGTCAGCTTCGCCAGCAATACCAACTGGCAGTCCTATGCCGGCGAGACGACGCTGGGGTACTTCGTTCAGATGCTAGGCCTGACCGTGCAGAACTTCGTCTCCGCTGCCACCGGCATGGCGGTTCTCGTCGCGCTCATCCGCGGCCTGACGCGGAAGCTGTCGCCCACGATCGGGAACTTCTGGATCGATCTCACCCGATCGACTCTCTACATCTTGCTGCCACTCTCGATTCTCCTCGCGCTGCTTCTTGTCACACAAGGCGTCGTCCAGACGTTCGACCCTTACGCGTCCACGCACCTCCTCCAACCACTCAAGGACGCGGACGGAAGGACAATCGTCGATCAGATGCTCGCCGTTGGACCTGCCGCCTCACAGGTTGCGATCAAACAACTCGGCACCAACGGCGGCGGCTTCTTCAACGCGAACTCGGCGCACCCGTTCGAGAACCCAACGGCGGTATCGAACTTCCTGGAGTGCATTTCGATTCTGCTAATCCCCGCGGCCCTTTGTTACACGTTCGGGAAAATGGCGGGCGACACCCGCCAGGGCTGGGCATTGCTCGCGGCGATGCTCGTGATTGCGGTTCCGCTCACGCTCGCGTGCGCTGGCTTCGAGGTCGGGAACATGGAGGGCAAGGAGGTGCGGTTCGGCGCCACCGAGTCGTCGATCTGGGCCGCTTGGACGACGTGCGCATCGAACGGGTCCGTCAACGCCATGCATGACTCCTTCACCGCGCTGGGTGGAATGATTCCACTCTTTCTCATGCAAATGGGAGAGGTCGTCTTCGGAGGAGTTGGCTCGGGTCTGTATGGGATGCTCGCGTTCGCGATCATCGCTGTCTTCATCTCCGGTCTGATGGTCGGTCGCACGCCCGAGTACCTCGGAAAGAAGATCGAGGCGCACGAGATGAAGATGGCGTCGCTCGTCATCCTCTTCCCTGCAGCGACCGTGCTGGTCGGTACCGCCGTCGGCGTCGCGACCCACGCCGGTCGTGCCGCCGTATTCAACCAAGGGCCTCACGGATTCACCGAGGTCCTGTACGCGTTCACGTCGGCCGGCAACAACAACGGCAGCGCCTTTGCCGGGCTCGGCGCGAACAACGTTTTCTACAATGTCGCTCTCGGCATCGCGATGCTGTTCGGGCGATTCCCGATCATCGTCGCCATCCTCGCGATCGCGGGATCGCTCGCGAAGAAAAAGGTCGTCCCAACGGGCGCGGGCACGCTTCCAACGCACGGACCCATCTTCGTCACGCTGCTCGTCGGCGTCGTGATCATCGTCGGCGCCCTCACCTTCATTCCCGCGCTCGCGCTCGGCCCCGTCGTCGAGCAGCTCCTTCTCCACCCGGCTGCTGCCGCGCAAGTCACGCCATGACCACAGACAAAAAAGACGGCCGAGCAGCGGCCCCCCAATCACGCCCTCTCTTCGACATCGCGATCGTACGGCGCGCTGTCCTCGACTCGGTGAGAAAGCTCGACCCGCGCCACCAGTTTCGAAACCCTGTCATGTTCGTCGTCGAGGTCGGCAGCATCTTCACGACGGTTCTCTTCGTGCAGGCGCTCGTCGGCACGGGCGAGGCGCCTGCGTGGTTCATCGGCGCCGTGGCGGCCTGGCTGTGGTTCACCGTACTTTTCGCGAACTTCGCCGAAGCCATGGCCGAGGGCCGAGGCAAAGCGCAGGCGGCCACGCTTCGCGCCGCTCGCCAGGACACCCCGGCAAAGCAGATCTCCGTGCCCGAGAAGAGCGCCGCCGTGAGCGAAGTGTCGGCCGCCTCCCTTCGAAAAGGTGACTTCGTGATGGTCGAAGCGGGCGATCCAGTCCCCGTCGACGGAGAGATCGTGAAGGGTGCGGCGAGCGTCGACGAGAGCGCGATCACGGGCGAGAGCGCACCCGTGATCCGTGAGGCTGGTGGCGACCGAAGCGCCGTGACCGGCGGAACGCGGGTGCTGTCGGATTGGATCATCGTCAAGGTCACGGCGAATCCGGGCGAGACCTTCCTCGATCGCATGATTGCGATGGTCGAAGGTGCCAAGCGGCAGAAAACGCCGAACGAGATCGCTCTCGACATCTTGCTCGCGAGCCTCACGATCATATTCCTTCTCGCGACGGTGACCCTGCTTCCGTACTCACTTTACAGTGTACAGACCGCGGGTCAGGGCCGTCCCGTCACGATCACCGTGTTGGTCGCGCTGCTCGTCTGCCTCATTCCGACGACCATCGGCGGGCTGTTGTCGGCGATCGGAATCGCCGGCATGGACCGCATGATCCAGGCGAACGTCATCGCAATGTCAGGACGCGCCGTCGAGGCTGCAGGTGACGTCGATGTCTTGCTCCTCGACAAGACGGGCACGATCACGCTCGGCAACCGACAAGCGTCCGCATTCATCCCCGCGACAGGCGTAACAGACGCCGAGCTCGCGGACGCCGCCCAACTCGCCTCGCTGGCCGACGAGACGCCCGAGGGGCGGAGTGTGGTCGTTCTTGCGAAAGAGAAATTCGGGATTCGTGAGCGCGACCTCGAGCGGCTGAGTGCGACCTTCATCGCCTTCACCGCGCAGACGCGTATGAGCGGCGTCGACATTGCTGGCCGCCAGGTGCGCAAGGGCGCCACCGACTCGGTCGAGACTCACGTGAAGTCACAGGGCGGAAGCCTTCCGCCCGATGTTCGGGCCAGCGTCGAGAAGATCGCGAAAGACGGGGGAACGCCCCTCGTCGTTGCCGATGGCGCCAAGGTGCTCGGCGTCATTCATCTCAAGGACATCGTGAAGGGCGGCATCAAGGAGCGCTTCAACGAGCTCCGTCGTATGGGCATCAAGACGGTCATGATAACCGGCGACAACGCCCTTACCGCCGCGGCCATCGCTGCCGAAGCGGGAGTCGACGACTATCTCGCCGAGGCAACACCGGAAGCGAAGCTCGCGCTCATCCGCGAATACCAAGCCGGCGGCCGGCTCGTCGCGATGACGGGCGACGGGACGAACGACGCGCCCGCGCTCGCGCAAGCCGACGTCGCCGTGGCGATGAATACGGGCACGCAGGCCGCGAAGGAGGCCGGCAACATGGTCGACCTCGACTCGAACCCGACCAAGCTGATCGAGGTGGTCGAGATCGGCAAGCAGCTGCTCATGACGCGAGGGGCGCTCACGACATTCAGCATCGCGAACGACATAGCCAAGTATTTCGCGATCATTCCCGCGGCGTTTGCAACTACCTACCCCGTGTTGAATCGGCTGAACGTCATGCGCCTCACGAGCCCGTCGAGCGCCATTCTCGCGGCAGTCATCTTCAACGCGCTCATCATCATCTGTTTGATTCCGCTCGCCCTGCGCGGTGTGAAGTATCGGCCGATGGGCGCAGCGGCGGTGCTGAAGCGGAACCTTCTCGTCTACGGCGTCGGGGGAGTCGTCGTTCCGTTTGTCGGCATCAAGGTGATCGACCTGCTGCTCACCGTGCTGCACCTCGTCTGAAGGACCAAACCCATGCTCGCCACACTTCGCCCCGCAATCGTTCTACTCGCGCTCTTCACACTGCTCTGCGGTGTCGTCTACCCGCTCGCGATCACTGGCTTCGCGAAGGCCGTATTTCCTCACGAGGCGAACGGGAGTCTGGTGGTGATAAACGGCCAGACGGTTGGATCCACGCTGATCGGTCAGCCGTTCGACGACCCGAAGTACCTGTGGGGCCGCCCGTCGGGAACGACGCCTGCGTACAACGCGGGGGCATCGAGCGGCACGAACTATGGTCTGTCGAATCCGGCAATGCTCGAGGCACGCAACGTGCGCGTCGAGGCGCTTCGTGCCGCCGACGCGGCGCTCGCGATCGAGAGCAACGGTCCTCCACCGATCGATCTCGTTACGGCCTCCGGCAGCGGCCTCGATCCGCACATCAGCCCAGAAGCAGCCGAGTACCAGGTGCATCGCGTCGCCAAGGCCCGTAACGTGGGCGAGGAAGTGGTGCGCGCGACGATCGCCCGCCACAGCGCGCCCTCCACACTCGGCGTCCTCGGCGAGCCGCACGTCAACGTCCTCGCGGTGAACTTGGCGCTCGACGGCAACCAGGCGCGCTGACCGACCTCTCGCAGACTCGGACCGATGATCGACGTCGTCTTGAAAGGCGCAGAAGGTGAACGCGCTCTGTGGATCGACGTCCTCGATCCGACGCCTGCGGAGCTGCGCGCGGTCTCGCAACAGTATGGGATTTCTCCGGCGTCCATCCAAGAGTGCATGAAGCCGCTTCATCTGCCCAAGCACGAGGTCACGTCGGCGGCGACGTTCGTGCTCGTGCGGTTCTTCGACGACGATGCCGACGTCGACGCCAACGACGTGCAGCGCATGACACGCAAGGTCGCGCTCTTTCTCGGCAACCGCTTTCTGGTGACGGTGCATCGGCGCGAGCAGCCCTTCCTCGGCGCGATAAGCGCGCGATACCACGCCTCAAAGGAGCCCGTTTATCTCCAGGTCGTGGTGCTCGACATCTTACTGGCGGCGGTGGAGACGTTTCATCGCCCGCTCGAGGCCGCGGAGCTGACGATTCACGAGTTCGAGATGATCGCGCTGAACGAGAAGTCCTCTGCTCTCGCGTGGGACTCGGTCTTGCGCACCAAGATCCGCGTTCAAACCATCAAACGCCTTCTCTGGCATACGAACGACGCCGTGAAGCGTTTCGTGCCGTACTCGTCCGCGACCCAGCCTTTGGCTGGCGACCTCCGAGAGCGCCTTGAGAGCGTCTCGTTCTTCGCCGAGAGCCTCGATGCCGACCTCGACAGCTTGCTGACAGTGCAGCTCTCGCTGGCGTCCCATCGCGCGAACGAGGTTATTCGCCTCCTCACGGTCTTCTCCGTGTTCTTCCTCCCCATCACGTTCATCGTGGGCGTCTATGGAATGAACTTCGCGCATATGCCCGAGCTGCAGTGGCGCTACGGCTACTTGATGGTTTGGCTCGTAATCGTCTCCACTGTGGTGGCTATCTACGTTTGGTTTCGTAAGCGCGGCCTGATCGGCTCCTGATTCGCCCTTTGGGACGCGCGGCATCTACCTGGGATCGGCGAAGCTCGGATCTGCGAGGAACGCTCCATACGTGAGACTCGTCCAGAAAGCCTTCACGTCCTGGCGTTCCTGCGTGCTGAGTGTGAAGCCGACAGGGAATCCGCTCTTCAGTGGGCGGAGGGTCGTCGTCGTCGCCGCACGCAGCGAGCGCAGCACCCGTCGAGGGATTCGACTGTTGGCGCGTCGAGTCGCGGAAGTTGATCGCCCGCGCGGTCCCGTCCACGGCGTTTCCGTCGACGTCGAAGGCTCTTGCGCCAACCGCCAGCTCGTTATACTAAATGCAACCAACCGCGGCGAACGGAGTGGAGGACCGCCCTAACTAGTTTCAGATGAGTGTTACGTCGTAATAACAATCTCGCGCTGCGTCGGCTTGCGAGCGCTGAATTCTCGGCGGCTCGTGACGAGGCAGTGCGCGCTTTCCTCTTGGAGGTCCCCATGAAGACGACGAGCCTGACGCGAAGCATGGCAACCGTTCTCTCGGCATCCGCGGTCCTGGCGACCGCGAGCTGTGCGAGCGACGCCACGACGCCGAGTGGCGGCGGTACAATTCAGGTAACCGCGTCAGGCGAAGCGCTCGCGCTCGACGGGTATGCGTTTCCACCACAGTCGAAGGACGACATCGCGTTCGTTGACGGGTGGGAGATCCGGTTTCATGAGGTGCTCGTCACGGTGGACAAGATCACGCTGTCGGAAAATCCGGATCGATCGCCGACAGATCAAGCGCAGACCGAAGCCGTCGTAGCCACCGCAGACGGCCCGTGGGCGATTGACTTGCATCGCGGCGGCCCTCTGGCCGGCAAAGGCGGTTCGGGGGAGCAATCGGTGCTTCTCACGGACATCGTGGCGCAAAACAAGAATGGCAATAAGGCTTTCGATCCGACGAAGCGCTACGCGTTCGGATACGATGTGGTGCCCGCGACGGCCAACGCCAAGCGCGTCGCCATCGACGGCGTCGCAGCCGGCGACTACGACGACATGATCGCCAGGGGACTAACCGTCCTCTACGTCGGGACGGCGACCTTCAAGGGAACGGCTTGCAACCCCGCGAGCGATCCCGTGCTCGATGCCCTACCAAGAGTCGTCGACTTTCGAATCGGCTTCAAAGCACCAACCACTTACGTGAACTGCCAGAATCCCGACAACGATCCGGCATCGGCGTTCTCTGGCGAAGAGCATCAACGCGGGATCGTCGTGAAGGCGAATACCAAGACCACCGCACAAATCACGTTTCACTCGGAGCACCCTTTTTGGGAGAGCTTCCAGCACGACTCGCCGCCGCACTTCGATCAAGTTGCGGCGCTGGCCAGGCCCGGTTCCGCGGGGGCGGCGGCGACGGTGACGATCGACGACTTCGTGGGCATCGATCCGAGCGCGTTCAAGACGAAGACCGGGCAGCCGCTGCCATGGCGGTCGTGCGTCGCCGCCGATATTTACGCGTTGCCGTCGACGAATCCGATGGGGTTCGACACGAAGGGAGTTCCGATAAACGCCAATGGGTCGGCTGAGACCTCGATCCGCGACTACCGAGACTACGTCACCTACGCCGAGAGCACCGAAGGCCACCTCAACGCCGACGGACTCTGCTTTGTTCGCCGAAACTATCCTTCTCCTCCTTGACCGGCATGCATCGTCAAGCGTGGCGCATCGTGCGGAGCACGCGCTGGGGTGTGTGCGGGGTGCGCAGCTAGGGGGTCAGCGAGCGGAGAGCCGCGCGCGCGACGCCGTCGTAATTGTTCGTGAAGGCGACCCAGTGGCGTCCACCGGTGGTTGCGACACCGAGGTAGTCGCCGGGCCACGGTGGTTGGAAGCGCGCCGCGTCGCCGTCGAAGACGGCTTCGGAGACATGAAGGTTCGGCACTAGCTCGTCCCAGGAGCGCTCGATCGCACCGCCGGGGCCGATGATGAACCGTCCGAGCGCCCCGACTCCACCGCTCGCTTCGAGGTAGCCGAAGACGCTCGCGCGCCCATCCAGCACGCCGAAGTCCGAGAGCCAGGCACCTCCTTGCAGCTCGGTGCGCCACTCGACCTTGTCGCTCGCGCCGTGAACAAAAACGAGGGCGCCTCCGCGCGGTGTCGTACCGGGGGAAGCCGCGGGCACGAGGACGTACACGCCTCCGTCGCTGGCGACGCAACCGCCCGGCGTTGGGACTCCGGCTTCGGCGCTGAGGACGACACTCGGCCGCCACGTCGCGCCGCCGGTGTCGCTTCGGAACAGCGTGACGCCCATGACCTGGTCGGACACGACGGCGTAGATTGAGTCGCCCGCGCCCCGGCAAACGCGCACGTTGCCGCTGGCGGGCAACGACGTCCATCGCTCGACGTGTGCGTCGAGGGCCGCGGCGAAGCGTCCCGCGGGCGATGGGCCCGCTGCCCAAAAGCTGTAAAGTACATGTGTGCCGACGATCTCGACGCGCGGTTGGTCGCGCACTTCCTCCCCGTCGGCGGCGGACGTGACGTCGGTGGTCTCGAAGGCCATGCCGGGGCCACGGCTCCGGGAGAGGAGCAGGCGAACGTCGAGGATGGCGTTGTACTCGGAGCGACGCACCGCGCCCGACGCGATGTACAAGGCTTCGCCGGGCCCGGCGGCGGCCCACGAGTTGCCGCCGTTCTGATCATCGGCGACCGGTACCGTGCCGATGGTGCCGTACGTGAGGCCGCGGTCCTCGGAGACGCGGAACTGGATCACCCGCCGGGGCCTTCCGTTCGCGCGCGTGCCTACCGCGGCGATCCACGTGACGAGGACGCGTCCGCCCGCGGTGACCGCGATGGTGGGCTCATGCTGCGCCGTCGACCCCGCGCTCGACGACAGATCGTCGTCGCGCTGCGCACCGGCGTCGCCGGTGAGGGTGCTGCGATCGGCCGGTGCCGACGCCGAGCTGCAGGCGGTGACAGAGACGACGATGCATAGCGCCATCCTTCGCGACGACGGCGTGCTTACCTTCGTCCTCTCGGTCGATCGCATGTACCGCCTCTAGCATCCGCCGCGGCGAGGCTTCTTAAAGCGGCTCTTAAGCGTCGTCGTTACGCGGCACACCGATGGTCACACCTTGAAGCGGTAGCCGGTTCCCGTTTCGGTCAGCAGGTAGCGCGGGCGCGCCGGATCGTCTTCGATCTTCTGGCGCAGCTGGGCCATGAAGACGCGCAGGTAGTGGGTCTGCCCTGCATG
>CAXSGV010000010.1:0-13849 GCA_964236615.1 uncultured Polyangiaceae bacterium | reverse complement strand
GGCCGGCCCCCACACGTCCTTCAAGATCTGGCGGTGCGTGAGGATCTTCCCTTCGTTCTGCATCATGTGATCGAGGAGCTTGAACTGCGTCTTCGTAAGGTGAACCTCCTCGCCGCGGCGAAGCAAGATGCGCTTGGTGCGATCGAAGCGGAGGTCACCCGCGTTCGTGACCTCGGGGATCGCGTCGGGCGAGGGTCGCGCCATGTGACGAAGAGCGACGCGGATGCGCGCCATGAGCTCACCGAGCCCGAACGGCTTCGTTAGGTAGTCCTCGGCGCCGGCGTCGAGCGCGTCGATCTTGTCCTGCTCGCGCCCGCGCGCGCTGATGACGATGATCGGTGCCTGGCTCCAACGACGCAGCTTGCGTGTGACGTCCACACCGTCGCCGTCGGGCAAGCCGAGATCGAGCAGCACCGCGTCGGGACGCTCGCGCTCGGCGATCGCCAGCCCGGCAGCGGCGGTCTCGGCCTCGAGCACGTGGTACCCGTGACGCGGCAGGCTGGTGCGAAGAAAGCGACGGACCTGCGGCTCGTCCTCGATGACGAGGATCGTCGCGATCGGCTCCGGAATGTCGAAAGGCTCGGTCACGACATGCCCTCCTCTTCGAGCGGAAGCTCCGGCGGAGAGCCGACGAGCGGGATGGTGAAGCGGAAGACGGCCCCACCACCGGTGGCGTTCTCGGCCCAGATCCGCCCGCCGTGCGCAGCCACGATCCCGCGCGCGATGGTGAGGCCGAGGCCCGACCCGCCCAGCAAGCCGCGGCTCTCGGCGCGGTAGAATTTCTCGAAAATGCGCTCCTCGTCGCCGGGGGCGATGCCGCGGCCGGCGTCGGTGATGGCGACGATCACCGCACCGTCGGCGTGACGCAGATCGATCGCGATCGGGGCGTTCGGTGGCGTGTACTTCAACGCGTTCTCGATCAAATTGATGAACACCTGCTCCATCAGCACGCCATCGATCGCGACCATCGGTAGCCCCTCTTCGACACGGGTCGTCACCTCGCGCCCGCGCAACGGCTCGTCGAGGCGGTTGAGCGCCGCGCCCAGCGACTCTTCGACCGGCTGCCACTCGCGCTTCAGATCGAGGTGACCCGACTCGAGCTTCGTCACCTCGAGCAGGTTCGAGACGAGACGATTGAGACGACGCGCTTCTTCGTGGATGGTCGCGAGCAGATCGCGGTCGCCGGCGTCGAACTGGCGAGTGTCTTCGAGGAGCGTGCTGGCTGCCCCGATGATCCCGGCGAGCGGCGTCCGCAGATCGTGAGAGACCGACGACAGGAGCGCGTTTCGAATTTGCTCCGACTCGGTGGCGAGCCGCGCCTGCTCAGCCTCCTTTGCGAGGGCTGCCCGCTCGAGCGCGAGCGCTGACTGGTTCGCAAACGTAGCGAGGAGAGCGCGCTGCTCCTGGTTGAACGCAGCGCCCGAGGCAGGAACCACGCCGAGCACGCCAACCGCGCTGCCTCCGCGCGAGGCAACCAGCGGAAGGTAGATCCCCTTCGACGACGGCAGCGTGTGCGTACCGATGCCTGCCGGTTGGCGGCGAGCAAAGACCCACTCCGCCACGGACATCTCCTTCGCGTCGAGCTCCACGGGTGGCGCGAGGGCGCGCAACCTTCCATCCGACGCCCCCAGCAGCACGGCCGCCTTCGCCTGGAACACCTCTTCGATGTGGTGCACCGCCGACGCGCCGAGCCGAACGGGGTCGCGCGACGCGGCAAGATCGCGACTGAAAGCGTAGAGAGCTGCCGTCTTCTGCTCTCGCTCGCTCGCCGCAACGCCGTGCAGGCGCAGGCGGTTCGTCAACGTGGTGAGCACGAAAGCCACGAGGAGCATGACGCCGAAGGTGATGACGTGGTTGAAGTCATCCACCGCGAAGGTGAAGTACGGCGGCACGCACAAGAAGTCGTAGGCGAGCACGCTCAGGACGGCGGCGAACAGCGAGGGCCCGTAGCCCACGCGCGTCGACACGACGAGGATGCTGGCAAGGTAGATCATCACGAGATCGGCAGGCTCGAGGTAGGGCACGGCGAGGCGCGCCACGACGCTGAACGCGGCCACCACGGCGGTCGCGAGGACATACGGCGACACGCCGTTGCGCGGTCGGGTCGACGCTGCGCGAAGCGAAGCGTCGGTCGGCGTGCGGGTCGGACTTGGTGGCTCGGCGTCGCCGCTGATCGCGACGATGTCGATGTCGCCGCTCGCGCGCACGAGCTCGTCGAGAAACGATCCTCGCAAGACGTCGCGCCAGCGCGGGTGCGTAGGCTTACCGACGACGATGCGCGTGACGTTTCGCTGGCGCGCGAACACGAGCGTCTCCTCGCTCGCGCGTGCACCGATGCGCCGTACGGTCTCCACCCCGAGAACCTCGGCGAGCTTCAAATTAGCTTCGAGTTGGGCGGCCGCGCGCGGACCGAGACGCGTCAGCGGTGTCTCGACGTAGACGGCGATCAGCGGCGCCTTTACCGCTCCCGCCATGCGACGCGCCGCGCGAAGAAGGCGCGCCGAAAACGGGCTCGGGCTCACGCACACGAGGATGCGATCGGTCGTCGCCCAGGTTGCCTCGATGCCCTGCGCGCGCTTGTACGTACGCATCTGCTCGTCGACGCGCTCGGCCGTTCTTCGTAGGGCGAGCTCGCGGAGCGCAATCAGGTTTCCCTTCTTGAAGAAGCTCTCGAGGGCGCGCGCGGCCTGCGCCGCCACGTAGACCTTCCCCTCGCGGAGCCGCTCGATGAGATCATCCGGAGGCAGATCGATCAACGCCACTTCGTCCGCGTCGTCGATGAGCGCGTCGGGCACGGTCTCGCGTACGCGGACGGCCGTGATCTGGGCCACGACGTCGTTGAGACTCTCGAGGTGCTGGACGTTCATCGTTGTGTAGACGTCAATGCCCGCGGCCAGGAGCTCTTCGACGTCTTGCCACCGCTTCGGATGGCGGCAGCCGTCCTCGTTCGTGTGCGCGAGCTCGTCGACGAGCAAGAGACCGGGCTTTCGCGCGAGGGCCGCGTCGAGATCGAGCTCGAGGGTCACGACGCCTTTGCGCTCGACCCTCTGGCGCGGAAGAAGCTCGAGCCCGAGGAGCAGCGCGGCCGTCTCCTTGCGTCCGTGGTGCTCGATGATGCCGACGACGACCTCCGTCCCCTCGGCGGCGAGCTCGCGCGCGGCGAGCAGCATCGCGTAGGTCTTGCCGACGCCCGGGGCCGCGCCGAAGAAGATCTTGAGCTTGCCGCGACGCGCGCGCTGCTCGTCTGCGCGCACGCGTGCGAGCAGCTCGTCCGGATCGGGTCGCAGGAGGGCGCTCACCACCGGCTGAAGTTAACCTCTGCACGGCCGTGAAGCTGCGGCACAAAACGTCTATTTTTTGCGTCGAATTTACAGCATCTTGATACGCGGCTCGGTGCTCACCGGAACGTCGTGGCATTGCTGGCAGGGCGCGCGCGCTGGCGGGCGAACTCGGGATCGTCGCGAAGTGCTGCCGAAGCCCCGCGCTCGGCAGTGGGCCGAGCGCAAGGCTGGTCACGATCAACGGGTCGTTCGGCCGCAGGACATCGGCGCGTGTAAGCAGATCGACGGCAGCAAGAACAGGAGGCGCGCCGCGTCGATGCGTTGCGTGCGCGATGCTGCGAGCGCGCCGGCGATCAGGCTCGCGACCGGATTGGGCACCGCGGCGTTGACCGATCGGACGTCGGGCGCAGACTCGATCAGGCGTGCTTTTCGCCTGCTCGCCGACGTCTCCGAGAAACGGAAGGCGACCCGTGAGCGCGCGGAACGTGGCGATACCGAGTGCGTAGACGTCGGCGCGCCCATCCAGCGCCTCCGCTGGCCTGCTCCGGCGCCATGTGCGCGGGGGGTGCCGACGACCACGCTGCCGTCGGACGCGCCTTCGGCGCAAAAGGCGACCCCGAAGTCGGTGAGGACGACACGCTGGCCAGCGCGGAGAATGTTCGCCGCTTTCAAGTTCGATGGACCACACCCCCACGTGCGCGGCGACGAGACCCGCGCCACTTCGAGCGCGACCCGCGCACGTGAGGGAGTGGGATACGCTGGCCGCCGTCCAAGAAGCTGGAGAGCGGCTCGCCCTGCACGAGCTCCATCGTGACGAACCGCACCGCGCCGGTCGATGCCGAGATCGGGGGTGCGCGCGGTGTTCGGTGGGTCACGCGGCGCGCGAACGGCACTTCGGGGCGCAAGCCGGCAAGCGCGTTAGGCGTCTCGTGCTGCGGGTGAAGCAGCTTCAGAGCAACGACCTCGTCGAGCTCGCGGCCGCGCGCGCGGTAGACGCGGCCCATGCCGCCCTGCCCGAGAAGCTGGAGGAGCTCAGGAAGGGCGGCCGACCGAGCGCTTGAACAGGTTCGGATCGACCTTCACGCCGCGCTGCGAGAACTCGCCGACGACGCGGGGGACGACGCCAGTGGCGGCGAAGGTGCCGTCGGCGCCTTCGGTCGCGGAGGTGAACAGATCGCGTGTGACGACGCCCTTCGCGTCGGTGCCGCCGAGCTCGGCGAGGCGAACGACGCGGTTGCGACCGTCGGCCATCGGAGCGACCTCGATCGCGATGTCGAACGCTTCGCCGACGCACTCGCGTGCGGCTTCGACGCTCATGCCGGGGCGAGCGAGGAGGACTTGCGCAACGAGGCGCGCGAGACCCTGACGAAGAGACGGCGCTGCGCTTGCGGCGAGAACCCCTTCGGCGCCTTCGCTGATCGCTTCGAGCGTCGCGGCGGCGACGTTGCCCGCGAGCGACGACACGACGAGGCGATCGGGGCGCGCCTTCGAAGCGGCGCGAACGGCCTCTTCGCCGCGAGCGCGCGTGTCGGGGAGCGCGACCGAGAGAACGTGCGCGTGCGGCACCGTGAACTCGTCGACCTCTTGAAGCACCGCGACGCGATCGCCGGGTGGCGAAGCCATGGCGAGCGCCGCGAGAAAGGAGGCGACGGTCTGGTTGTTCGAGCCGCAGACGAGGATGTTGGCGCGGGCCGACATGCAGTTCTCGAGGAACGTGGCCATCGCGCGCGAGAGCCCACCGAGCCGCACGAAGTCTTCGAGCGACATGTCGAGACGACGACGCTTGCGGATGATGAGCGCGTGCGTCGACGACGCGGGCGGGAGAAGCGCCATCAAGTGAGCGCCGCGCGAGATGCGGCGCTCGACGACGTGCTCGCCCTGCATCACGGGCTGCCCCGTCTGCTGCACGAGTCGCCAGATGACGCGCATCAGCGCTTCGTCGCTGGTGAACGACGCGTCGGCCGGACCGACCACGCCGCCGCGCGTGGCGAGCACGTGATCGTGGCGAAGGCAGTGGATCTCGGTGACGTCGTCGTCTTCGAGGAGAGCGCCGATGGGCCCGAGCCCGACGAGCTCGCGCACCGCATCGCCGACGAGCTGCTCGACGTTGGTGCCTTCGGGCGCCTCGCCCTGCGTCTGCATCGCCGACGCCTGCTCGCGCACCGTGCGATCGATGCGTGCGGACGTTTGATCGTCCACGAGGACCTGCGTGCGCAGCGCAGAGAGATCGGTCGCATCGGCGACGCGATCGACGAGCGTCACCAGCGCGAGGCGACGCGCGGCTTGCTGCGAGCTCTCGCGCGGCGGAACGCGCGACGGGCTGGCGGCGCCACCGCTGCTCGACGGGCGCTCGCGCTCACGTGCCGAGACGGGACCCCCCACTTGCGGAGCGGACGTCGCGCCGCGCGTGGGCGCCGAGCTCTGCGTGGCGGGCAAGCTGCCCGACGATGCGCCAGCGCGTGCGCTTGCGCCCGTGGCGGGGCTCGCGCTCATCGATGCGCCCGCGCCGCCAGCCGGAATCGGCGGCATGCTGACAGGCATCGTGTTCTGGTTTTGGCTCGGGCCCATGCCGGAGATCGCGGTCGGGACGCGCGCCGCGGGCGGCATCTTCGGCATGCCGGGGCTCAAGTGGCCAACGGCGGCGGTCTCGCTCGCCTCGTCGTGCGCCGGTGCGCCTTCTCCGAGCGGAAAGTTGGTGGGCGCGCCGGGATCGTTCGACGCGCTCGGAACGCCTGCCATCGCAGGCATCGCGCGGTTTGCAGAGGTGCTGGCAGCGGGCGCCGCGTTCGGGTTGGGTCCCGTGCGCGCGAGCAACCGATCAGGACCATCGCTTGCGCCGCCCGCCGTCATCGCGTCTTCCGCGCCGGCAGCTGCGTTGGCGGTGTCGAGCCGGAGGACGAAGTCGCCGATGTAGATCTTGTCGCCTTCGCGAACGATCGTCGCTTGCGCGATCTTGCGGCCGTTGACGTACGTGCCGTTGGTGCTCTTCAGGTCGGTGACGATGAACCGGCCATCACGGTAGAGAAGTCGAGCGTGGTGCTTCGAGACGTTCCCTTTCGGGAGCATCAAGTCGTTGCCTTGCACGCGGCCGACGTTGATCTCGTTCTTGTCGAACGTTTCTCTGCGCTCGGCGCCACCCTTCTCGCTGATGATGATCGCGAACACGAAGGGGATTGTCGGAGTTACGAAGGTGAGATGTCAATTCTTCGCACAGGGTGCGTGTCGAATGTCACTCGCCAGGCGGTGCTTTGCGTCCGTCCTTCACGTCGCTCGCGACCATTCCGAGGAGCTCGCCGGCGAGGCACATGACGTCCTTCTCCCCGTATCCGCTCGAACGAAGCTCGCGGTAGATGGTCTTCGCGAGGATCGCGAGCGCGCGGGGATCGCCCTTGTCGCTGCTGTTCTTCTTCGAATCGTCAAAGGGGAGCGCGCCATAGGTTCGTGAGCTAGCACTACAAGCGACGTGCCAGCTGCCGGCGACCCGAAAAGGCGCGGAAACGTCTGTCGACGCGCAACCTGCGCGACGGATCGCGAATCACGCTGCACGTCCCAGCCGTGCACGTGCGTAACTGCGTACGCGGCTCGCATCGCGTCCGTTCCGCAGGAAAGCTTTCTGGTAGCGTCCGCGCCGCAATGGCCGAATCGCGCTGGACCTTGCCCGGCAGCCGCTCGCGGCGCCTCCTCGTCGCCGCTGCGATCTACCTGACCTGCGCCGTCGTGTTCGCGCTGGTCGCGGGCAGAGAGCGAATCGGCGAGCACACGCCGTTCAACCACTACGCCCATCTCGCCGACGCCTGGCTGCACGGGCGGCAAGATCTGCGAAACGGCCCTCCGAGCTACGCCGGCGGCAACGACTTCGCCGAGTTCGAAGGCAAGACGTACATCAGCTTTCCACCCTTCCCTGCCGTGCTCATGGTCCCGCTGGTCGCGGCGGCGGGCTCGCCGGAGAATTTTCGCGACGGGCAGTTCATCGTCTGGCTCGCCGGCCTCGGCCCCGCGCTTCTCTTCCTCGTGCTCGAGAAGCTTCGTCGCACGAACCGGTCGGGGCGGAGTGAGAGCGAGAACATCGCTTTTGCGTTTCTGCTCGCGTTCGGCACCGTCTACTTCTTCACCGCGGTCGAGGGCACGGTCTGGTTTGCCGCGCACGTGGTGGGCGTCGCGCTCGCGGCGGGTTACGTGCTCGTCGCGCTCGACGCCGAGCGCCCGATGATCGCCGGCATCCTCCTCGCGTGCGGGGCGATGACGCGACCGACGCTGCTCCTGACCGCTCCACTTTTCGCGCTCGAAGCGATACGTGTACATTGCAAGGATGGCCTGCCCACCGAAGGCAGCTTCCTCGACCGTGTCGAAGAGACGTGGCGCCGCCTCGACAAGGGCGCGCTTGCCAAGTCGTACGCGCTCTTCGCTGCGCCGATCCTCGCGGTGCTCGGCGTTGCGAGCGCGATGAACTCGGCGCGCTTCCACAACCCGAGCCCCTTCGCCGGACACGAGTACCTCGGCGTCGTGTGGAAGGGTCGGATCGCGAAGTGGGGTCTGTTCGGCTACCACTACTTGTCGAAGAACCTCGGCGCGATGCTCACGATCACACCGTGGATTCCGCCGAAGAACGGTCACGGGCCGGGCGTTCCAGCGTTCCAGATCAACGAGCACGGGCTCGCGCTGTGGTTCACTACGCCGCTCTATTTCTGGTTGTTCCGACCGAAGCAGCGCGCGTGGCTCTACGACATCGTCGCGCTGACGGCGGGCATCTGTTGCGTGATGAACCTGCTCTACCAGAACAGCGGCTGGCGTCAGTTCGGCTACCGCTTCTCGAACGACTACGTCGTCTTGCTCTTCGTGCTGCTCGCGATCGGGTCGGGGCGCGCTCCCGTCGACGCCGAGACCCATGCCGACGCCACGGCGGCTCCGAAGCCGCGGCCGTGGCTCGGGAGCTGGGTCTTTCGGGTCGCCGCGATCTGGGCGGTCGGTTGGAACCTGTTCGGCGCCATCACGTTCGATCGCGGCGGACCGATGCAGAGCTTCTACTTCGGCGAAGGCACGCAGACGGTCCTCTACCAACCGGATTGAGCGCGCCGGAGTATGCTCGCGGCGTGCGAATCCATCACATCAACTGCGCCACGATGTGCCCGCTCGGCGGGAGCCTCTTCGGCGGCTCCGGCGGGGTCTTCTCGGCAGCATCGCTCGTCTGCCATTGCCTCGTCATCGAGACCAACGACGGACTCATCCTCGTCGACACCGGGATCGGTACCGAAGACGTCGCGCACGCGGCGCAACGCCTGGGTCGCTCCTTCATCCTCGGCGTGCGTCCGCGCCTCGACGAGAGCGAATGCGCCGTCCGCCAGATCGAGCGTCTTGGCTTCACCGCCGACGACGTGCGGCACATCGTCCTCACGCACCTCGACGTCGACCACGCCGGCGGGCTCCCTGATTTTCCGAAGGCGACGGTCCACGTGCACGAGCCCGAGCACGCGGCAGCGATGAAGCCGCTCACGTTCCGCGAGAAGGAGCGCTACCGCGCGGTGCAGTGGGCGCATGGTCCGAAGTGGAAGACGCATGGCGGCGCGCCCGCGGGCGAGCGATGGTTTGGCTTCGAAGCGGTGCGCGCGCTTGCGAAGCAACCCGAGGTGCTCATCGTTCCCCTCGCGGGTCACACGCGCGGGCACGCCGGCATCGCCGTGCAGACGGGCGAGGGCTGGTTGCTCCACGCCGGCGACGCGTACTTCTTCGAAGGCGAGATGAGCGTCGAGCCCACCTGCCCTGCCGGCCTCGCGGGCTTTCAGCGCGCGATGGCGATCGACAACGCGATCCGCCTCACCAACCAGGGGCGCCTGCGCGACCTCGTGCGCGATCACGCGAGCGACGTACGCGTGTTCTGCGCGCACTCGCCCTCGGAGCTCGCGCGGTCTCAGGGTCGAGCGGAGGCGGCACCGTGATCGCGCGAGCGTCAGCAGGTCCGATCGCGTTCACGCTGCTGACACTCGCGGCATGCGGCGGGGGCAGTGGTGGCGGCGCGCTGTCGGCTCCGCCGGGCACCAGCATGTCGTCCATCACCGTGACGAGCAGCTCGATACCCAGCAACGGCCCGGTGCCGGTCGAGCACACGTGCGACGGCAAAGACATCACGCCCGCGCTCACATGGAGCGCGCCTCCGCCCGGCACGAAGGCGCTCGTCATCATCGTCGACGATCCCGACGCCGGCGATGGAGCGTTCACGCACTTCGTCGCGTTCGATCTGCCGGCCGAGCTTCTCACCGTGAAAGAGGGTTGGACCCCGAGCGCCGTGGGCGGCAAGGCAGGCCGCAACGACTTCGAGTCGGTCGACTACCGCGGCCCCTGCCCGCCGCACGGCGAGCAGCACATGTTCTCGTTCCGGGTGTACGCGCTCGACAAGCCGACGAACCTGCCCGAGGGCGCCTCTCGCAGCGAGCTCGGCGCGCGCATGACGTCGCACGTGCTCGGCGCAGGCGCCCTACGCGGTAGCTTCGGTCACTGAGGCGGCGCGGGTTTCTTCTCGTCCTTCTTCTCGACAGGCGCGACGGCCCTCTTCGCGCCGCCATCGCCGCTCGCGGCTGCACCGGCGTCGCCGGATTTCTCGCGCGCGATCTTCACCGTCTTGATGATGACGGGCTTCACGGGGGCCTCGCCCATCACGGGAACGTTGGCGATCGCATGCACGGTCTCGAGGGGGCCGCAGTCGCCGAAGATCGTGTAGCTGTGGTCGCGATCGAGGTGCGCCGCCGCGGCGTCCATGATGAAGAACTGCGCGCCGTTCGTGTTCGGGCCGCGGTTCGCCATGCAGAGCAGGCCCGCGCGATCGTGCGTCGCCCCGTCCCAGTACTCGTCGTTGAAGGTGTAGCCGGGCTCGCCCGAGCCGTTGCCCTTCGAGTCGCCGCCCTGGATCATGAAGCCCTTGATGACGCGGTGAAACGTCGTGCCGTCGTACGCGGGGCGATTCACCCAGGAGCCGCTCGGATCCTTCCAGGTGCGCTGACCGGTCGCGAGGCCGATGAAGTTGGCGACCGTGATCGGCGCCTTGTCCTCGTAGAGCTTGCACTTGATCGTGCCTTCGCTGGTCTCGATGCTCGCTTGCAGCCCGCCCGTGCCCACGATGCTCTTCGTCGCGTCCGCCATCGTGAAGACGCCGTCGAGCGGATCGCCACCGGGCTTCTTCGGCGTCGATGCACCCGACAAGCCGAGGTTCAGCGTGGCCTGCGGTGCGGCGTTCGGGAGCGCGCTGGCACCCGGATCCTTCTTCGGGCTCTCCGGCTCGGGGGGCGTGTCTTTGTTGCACGCGATCCCTGCGAGCGAGAAGGCCACCACCGACAGGACGACTGCACTCTGCAACTTGATCGACATTCGAAATCTCCTTGAGCCAGACTACCTTTTCGGAAGCGCGATGCGCTGACCGGCGCGCACGTTGTGGCGCCGCGACCAACCTGCCACCACCTCGAGCACCCACGACGAAGGGCAACCGACGGTGCGCTCGTCGTCGTTCAACGTCGGGACGTTCTCGAGGATGCCGACGATCGTTCCGTCGTCGTCGATGAAGAGCATGTCCAGCGGCATGCACGTGTTGTGCATCCAGAACGCGTGCTCCTTTCGCTCGCGAAGATCGAAGAGCATGCCCTTGTCGTCGTCCATCTTCGTTCGGAACATGAGGCCGCGCTCGGTCTCGTGCGGTGCGCGCGCGAGCTCGGCCTCCATCTTCACTTGGGGCGCGTCGAGGAACGGGACCGGCACCTTCGTCAGCGCGAGGTTGCCTTCCGGATCTTTCGGACAACGACCCGGCGGGAGCTGGGGCGCGAAAGGTGCAGGGGTCGCCGGGGTCGGGAGGATGCACCGCTTGCTCGCGTCCGAGAGCGCGTCGCTCGCCGTGGTCGGCGTCGGCACGGGCCCCACGGCCCCCGCGGACAGAGCCGTGGGCGTGGGCGCCGGCGTCGAGGCCGTGGTCGGAAGGGTGACGCTCGACGATGCGCTGGACGCGCTCGGCTCGGGGGTTCGCGAGCACGCGCCAACGACGACGAGGGATACGAGCGCGCAGAACGCGGCGCTGACTCTCGAGATCGGGACCATGGCCCTTCTTACCGCGAGGGGCGCTCGGCTCGCCCAGCCAACTTGCAGGGGCGCGGCTGAATCGAGCTTTAAATGAAAACGGCACCACGTAGGGGGCCCGGGGGGGGAGAGCCGACCTACGTGGTGCCGATCCATCCCTTAGCGACTACCGTGCCAACGGCGAAACACCGTATTTGCCGGGCTTTCGTTGGCGGGCGCAGCGCGAAACCTTTCAGCTGTGCAATTCCAAATCCCGAGTCTGCACTAGCCCAGCCGTACGGCGACGTCCGCGGACAGTCATGCGCGAAGGCTGCGCACGCCGGCCTTGAGAACCTTTGCAGGGAGCGAGCGCCCGACGATGCTCTCGGCGGCGCGCCCCGCCTCGACGAGCTTGTCGAGGTCGACGCCCGTGGCGATGCCCATCCCGTGGAGCATGTAGACGAGGTCCTCGGTCGCGACGTTGCCCGCGGCCCCCGGCGCGTACGGGCAGCCGCCGAGGCCACCGATCGACGCGTCGAAGTCGCGGATGCCGAGCTCGAGACCGACGAGAATGTTCGCGAGGGCGGTGCCGCGCGTGTCGTGCATGTGAAGAGCGATCTTCGACGCGGGCATCTCGCCGAGCATGCGCTCGACGATCTCCTTCGTCTGCCGTGGCGTTCCAGCGCCGATCGTGTCGCCGAGGGAGATCTGGTAGGCGCCCATGCGGTCGAGCGTCTTCGCAATGCGCAGCGTCGCCTCGACGGAGACGTCGCCTTCGTACGGGCAGCCCCAAACGGTCGAGACATAGGCGCGAACGCGCATTCCCGCTTCGAGCGCCGGCGGGATCGTGCGCTCGAAGGCGGCGAGCGTCTCGGCGATCGTCTTGTTGATGTTCTTTTTGTTGTGCGTCTCGCTCGCGCTCATGAAGACGGCGATCTCGCGAATGCCAGCGGCACGCGCGCGCTCGAAGCCGCGTTCGTTCGGGCACAAGGCGGAGTACACCGGCGCGTCGGGACCCGTCGCTACGCGCTTCATGGCCTCGCGCGCGAGATCGTCGGCGTCGCCGAGCTGAGGGATCCACTTCGGCGACACGAAGCTCGTGATCTCGATGCGCTGCAGTCCTGTTTTTGTGAGCGCGTCGATCAAGCGGAGCTTGTCCGAGAGCGGGACGGTGACCTTTTCGTTCTGCAGGCCGTCGCGCAGAGAGACTTCGTAGACAGAGACGCGGTCCGGCACCTTCTCGAATATGCCCATGGCTCTCCCCTTTGTTCCCTCGGCCCAGCGACTACGTCAAGCAGAGGCCGCGCCGGGGCAAGGGGCGGTGGAGACGAGCCGCCCGCACAAAGTCCTCCCGATGTGGTGCGGTCGTCCCGTATCCTCGGCGGCACATGTTCGAGGATGACGCCGAGCGGCAGACGACGAGTCTCAGGGGACGACTCGCAGACGTTTACTACCCCGCGCTGCTTGGTGATTCTCAGGACGCGCTCGCGATCCGGCTCGGCGAGCGAGCGATGACGTACAATCCACTCTTCGGTTGGGCAACCGGCCTCGACCAGATCCGGGTGCACCTCAAAGAGGTTGCCGCTTGGCTCGAAACGGTCGGCGCGAGCTACACCCACGGGCGCACGCTCGTGGGCCTCGAGCGCGACGTCAGCGAAGGCGTCCTATCGCTGCGTTCGGCGTCGCGGCACATCGAGCTACCGGTGGCGATCGTGATGGAGCGTCGCAAGGCCCGCGAGGTCGATCTCCGCGCGTACCACGCGGCCCTTCCGCTCGGGCACTGGCAAGCCAAGCGCCCACCGCGCGTCCTCCCCGACAAGGAACAAACGCTCGCCGCCGACGTCGCGACGCACCTCGCCGCGCTTCGCCTCGGCGACGCGGACGCGCTCGTCTCCGGCTTCGAAACCGATGGCACCCTTCGCGACGGCTCGGGCCGCGTGCACGGACGGGGCACGGGGGATCAAGGCAGCCCGCACCAGCTCCACGATTATTACGTGCAGCTTCTCCAGAACGCGCGCGGCGCCAACGACTGGGTCCCCATCGTGCGCTCCGCTGCCGACGATGGCCGCACCTGCGCGGTCGAGTTCGAAACGGAAAAAACGCGCGGCGACGAGTCCACCCCGAAGGAGGGTCTCTTCCTCTTCGAGCGCGGCGACTCGGGCCTCTTCCGCAGCGTGCGCGTCTACGACGAAGTCGGCTACGACGACGAGCCCAAAGCCTGAGAGGCCCGGCGCTTCGTCGAGGCGGCCTGAGCGGCCCGGCGCTTCGTCAGGCCGCTTCGTCAGACGCCGCGTTCCTTAGACGCCGATCAAGCGGAGCGACGTCTGGCGTTTCGAGGTCGCGGTGAAGGGCACCGCGTACTGACCCGAGAAGCACGCGTGGCAGAAGCTGTCGGGCTTGCCCTCGGGACCGCCGACAGCGTCGAGCATGCCTTCGAGTGAAAGGTACTTCAGCGAGTCGGCGGTCACGTAACGCGCGATCTCGTCGACGGTGTGGCTCGAAGGAATGAGCTCGAGGCGGGTGGGTGTGTTGATGCC
>CAXSGV010000009.1:25930-33376 GCA_964236615.1 uncultured Polyangiaceae bacterium | reverse complement strand
ATTTGGTGCGCAGGGAAAGTCGGGTTGTGCCGGTGGTGAGTTCGGTGGTGGCCGCGGTACGCCAGGGGACGCCTCGGGCGACGATCCGAGCGACGCCGACAAAGCGTTCAACGAGGCGGCGCAGGATCTCGAGCAGCTCGCACAAGAGCACGCCGGCGAGATTGGCAAGATGGAGCAAGCGCTCAGTGGCGCCGCGAGCGACGAAGATCTGAAATCGCTCGCCGAAGAAGCCAAGAAGCACGCCGCCGCGGTGCGCGAGGCGACGCAGCCGCTGCCCACGGTCGGCGGCGGAAGCGATTCATGGACGAGCAAGGGTGCGGCCGCGCGCGAGCACGGGGAGCAGATGGCGCGCTCGCTCGAGCAAGGCAACCCCGCCGACGCCGTGGCGAGCGGTCGCAACGCGATGCAAGCGCTCGACGAAGCGAAACGCACGGCGCAACGCGAGCACTGGTCGAGCTTCGGCAACGGCGACACCGCCGAGAAGAAGATCGACGAAGCGAAGAAGAAGCTCGAGCCCGAGGTGAAGTGGGCGGAAGAGAAGCTCGAAGGTCTGCGCAAGAAGGCGGCCGAGCGCGCCGCGTCCGAGCTGTCGAAGGGCGGCGAGGACGAGGGCAAGCTGGCCGATCGCGCCGGCAAGCTCGGCGACAAGGGCAGGGAACAAGGCGGGCTCCCGTCAGCGGCGCTCGAGTCGCTCAGCGCGGCGGAAAAGGAAGCGCGCGAGGCGGCACAAGCCCTCAAGCGCGGGGACGCCGACAAGGGCCTCGGGCACCAGCGGGAGGCGCAGCGCATGCTCGAGATGGCGAAGGAAGCGCTCGGCTCACAAGACGGCGAGAAGGGTCAGGACGGGGAGGGCGACATGTCGAACGACCACGCCGACATCCCGAAAGCCGACGCGCACAAAGGTCCGGAGGAGTTCCGCCGCCGCGTGATCAAGGGGCTCGGCCAGCCTTCGAGCGGACGTCACAAGGAAGCGATCCGTCGCTACGCGGAAGGGCTGCTTCGATGAAGATCCGCCGAATCAAGACGGCGATCGCCGCGGCGCTCCTCGCGGGCTCGTTCGCGCTCGCGACGCAATTCAGCACCGACGCACGCGCCGATGCGCCGCCAGCGTTGCCTGCGATGCCCAACCTGATCGATCACGCGAACGTCGCCGAGGGCTACACGCTTGCTCTCGATTTCGACGAGGCACGGAAGGAGCTCGCGGCCGGCGATCCAAACGATCCCCAAATCCTCGTCGAGCGCGGGCGGCTTGCGCTTTACGAAGCCGACTGCGACGGCGCGCTCACGATCCTCGCGCGGCCCGACGTCGCCAAGACGGAGGCGGGCGCTGTCTTGGGCGACATCGCGCGCGGCTGCGCCCGCGTCATTGCCGCGACCGTCGTCGACAAGGACGACGCAAACCAGGTCGAGATCCGCTACCAGGACGAGGTCGACCGCGCGCTCACTCCGCTCCTCGTCGACACCGTCACCAAGGCGCGTGACGCGCTCACGAAAGATCTCGGCGTCACCTGGCCGAAGCCGACGCGCATCATCGTCGTGCGCGATCTCCTCTCGCTCAGCGCGATGACCGGTCTGCCTTACGATGCCGCACGCACGACGGGCACCGTCGCCGTCGCCAAATGGGGGCGCGTGACGTTGCTCTCGCCTCGCGCGAGCCACCACGGCTATGCCTGGCGGGACACGGTCGCCCACGAGCTCACGCACCTCGCCGTCACGCGCGCGAGCGTCGATCGCGCGCCGCTGTGGCTTCAAGAGGGCGTCGCCAAGCGCGAAGAGACCCGCTGGCGCGAGCCCGGTCCCTTCGACGATCGACCCTCGCCCGACGCGATCGTCGTCCGCGGCATGGAGCTCAAGCTCGATCTCGCGCTCGACAAGCTGGGCCCCTCGATTGCCATGCTGCCGAGCGCCGACGCGGCGATGGTCGCGTTCGCCGAGGTGACGAGCTTCGTTCGTTACTTCGCGACGACGGCCTCGCCCGACGCGCTGCCCCGCCTTCTCCTGGCGCTTCGGCAACGGAAGTCGCCTGACGATTCCTTGAAAGAGGCGAGCGGCTTCGACCTCAAACAGTGGGACGCCAAGTGGCGGGCGTACCTGCAGTCGACCCACCACGAGGCCCTACCGTCCACGTTTGCGCTCGGAGCCGAGCCTCCGGCCTTCAAGGAAACGCGGGAGCGGGTCCGGCTGACCGAGCTCCTTTACGGGCGCAACCACCCCGCCTCGGCCCTCGGCGAGCTCGACAAGGTCAAGGGCATGACCGACGATCCGAGCATTCGGTACGCACGCGCCCGCGTCCTCCAGACGCTGGGCCGCGCGAAAGAGGCCGAGCCGCTGGTCGCCGAGCCGAAAGACGTCGTCGCGCCTTATGGGCCTTGGTGGGCAATCCGCGGAATTTTTGCGCAGGGGAGGGGTGACGAGCCCCTCGTCGGCTCGTCCTTCGCCGAGGCCGTCGCGCAGGATCCTTTCGACCTCGAGAGCGCCTGCCGCTCGCGCGCTTCGGCCGCTCCCGTGCCTGGGGGCGATGTGCGCTCCTTGTGCGAAGCGACGCGCGCGCTCGACGCCCAAGGGGCAGGTGAGCCCGACCTCGGGCGTGACTAATAGAAAACCTGGATTTGACCGCCGTAGATCGGCGCAGGTACCATTCCGAGACACGCGAAATCCTTTCTGTCTCGCGGCAATCCGTACGCCCGATCCTGCGATCGGCTCGAGTCGATGAGCGCCCTCACCTACGCTACAGCCCAGCTTCTGCGTGTCCTCCCCCGCGCCGGCATCAGCCGCGTGATGGGTCGTGCGGCCGATCGCGCATGGCCCGCCCCGATCAACCGGGCGGTCATCCGCGTGTACTCACGCCTCTACGACGTCGCGCTCCACGAGTGCCTTCAGACGGAGGGGTGGACGAGCTTCGACGAGTTCTTCACCCGCGGTCTGCGTGACGGCGTCCGCCCGATCGATCCGGATCCGCGCACCATCGTCAGCCCCGCAGACGGCCGGCTCGAATCGATGGGCCCCGTCGACATGCAGCGCACGTTCACCGTGAAGGGCCGCCCCTACCGGGTCGAGGAGCTTGTCGGCGATCCCGGCGAGGCCCTTCGCTACGAGGGCGGCGCCGGCTGCGTGATTTACCTGTCGCCGCGCGATTACCACCGCGTGCATTCCCCGGTCGCAGGTACGATTGCTCACATTCGCTCGATGCCTGGTGACTACTACCCGGTGAACTCGATTGGCGTGAAGCACGTGCCAAACCTCTTTGCGCGCAACCGCCGCGTCGCGATCGCAATCGACACACCGGCGGAGATCGGCCTCGGCCGCGTGACCGTCGTGATGGTCGCCGCGATCGTCGTCGGTCGCATCACGTGCACCGGTGTCGACGCGCGGGACGTGCCGTTCGGCGATCACGTGATCGCACCTGCACCGACGGTCGCGCGCGGTGGCGAGATTGGGATGTTCCATCTCGGGTCCACCGCTGTCGTCTTCTTCGAGAAGCGCGCGATCGGTGCCGCCGCCAAGTGGCTCGCCGACGAAGGTCCGATCCTCTACGGCCAGAAGATGCTCCAGGCGCACCCGCTGGCACCCGTCGTCGGACGTGCTGTCGATGAGCGCCATCGACAGCACGTCCGACGACGTCGACATCAACGTCGAGGACGAGGGCGCAACCGAGCCCGCGCCTTCCGTCATTCCCAAGCCGCAGGCCAGCGAGCCGTCGATCGACTCGTCGCGAAAGCCTCGGCCGCGGATGACGCTGCGCATCCCAGACGACGAGGTCGTGCGCCCGAACCAGATTCCTCCCGAGGTTCGACCGAGCCCGTCGCGCGCCGAGATCGCGCCGTCGCGCATCATCACGATCAACCCGCCCCCGAGCGCGGACAGCGCCATGACCTCGGCCAAGCCGCTTGGCCTCGTCGGCATGTCTGCGCCCACCTTCGTCATGCCTGCGGCTCCCGAGCTCGCTCCTCGCGCGCTCGAGTCGATGGGCGCGCTCGATGACAGTACTTCTCTCGATGTCTCGCCAGTCACGTCCTTCGATACGCCGCCCGAGCCGCTGCAGTCGTCCGACGCAGTCGAGCTCGACGAAGCCGAGAGCGCCGCTGTCCTCGCAGCGCACCGCTCGCAGATGCTGACGCCGCGCGAGCCCGAGGAAGAACAGGCGCGTCCGCCGTCCCACACGGTGCCCGACGTTCCGGAGGAGCAGGCGCCCGACAGCCCGCGCCCGGGCGGGCACTCCGATCCCACGATCCAGACAGCCGTTCGGACGGACGCGGGCGAAGGCGACGTCGACATCCCCGTCGACGAAGACGACCCTGCTCCGCCGTCCGACGCCGAGATCGCACCCGAGGATCTCGTGTCGGTCGAGTCGATGTCACGCGAAGAGCGCGAGGATGAAGCGCCCGCCGACGCCATCTCGTACACGCCGCTTCCTCCGGTCGGTATGCAGTCGACGCCGAACCTCGAGGAGCTCCAAACGTCGGCCGGCGCCGGCGTGCCCGCCACTTCGGGCGCGGTCAGCCCGACCTCGAGGGCTGCCGACGGAGCCGCGGCGAATGGTGGGCGGGCGCAGCTCGTGATCGTGCCTCCGCACGGCAGCCCACTCGCGCCGCCGCCGATGAACGAGTCGTCGGCCGCTGCCGCTGCTCGAAAGCGCGCACGCCCCTGGTGGGAAGAGCTCTTCGGCGACGACTTCATTCGCACGATGGCGAAGATCACCGACGCCCAGATTTACGGCGAGTGTGACTTCATCGAAGACAGCCTCGGCGTCGCCAAGGGGGCGATGGTTCTCGATCTCGGCTGCGGCACCGGTCGCCACGCGATCGAGCTCACGCGTCGCGGCTACCAGGTCGTTGGCTACGACCTCAGCTTGCCGATGCTCGCCCGCGCCGCCGACGAAGCGCAGGAGCGCGACCAGAAGCTGAACTTTCTCCAGGGCGACATGCGCGACATGACGTTCGAGGACACGTTCGATGGCATCTATTGCTGGAACACGAGCTTCGGCTTCTTCGAGGAAGAGAAGAACGCGCAGGTCATCACGCGCGTGCACAAGGCACTTCGTATGGGTGGCCAGTTCCTGCTCGACGTCGTCAACCGCGATTTTTTGATCCGCCAAGCGCCCTCGCTCGCGTGGTTCGAAGGCGATGGCTGCATCTGCATGGACGAGATGCAAATCGACTGGATCACGAGCCGCATGCGCGTGAAGCGCACGATGATGATGGACGACGGCCGCTCGAAGGAAATCGAGTACTCCGTCCGCGTCTACTCGCTCCACGAGCTCGGTAAGATCCTCCATGATCACGGCTTCCGGGTGGCCGAGGTCAGCGGCCGCACCGCGACCCCCGGCGTGTTCTTCGGCAGCGAGTCTCCGCGCACGCTGATCCTCGCTGAAAAGCGCTGATTCGTCGTGCCCGACAGCGAGCGCGACATCAACGCCGACACCGGCAGCGCCAACGACCCCAAGACCAACGCCCAGCGCGAGACCGAGGTAGGGCGAGCGCGTAAGAAGAAGGTCGATCGCGGCGTGGTCGCGATGCGGGCGTTCTACGTGAGCGCCAACGGCGCCGTCGGCGAGACCAAGAGCTTCGACGAGGTGAAGGCGCAGTACGCCGCGGGCGCGAACATCTGGGTCGATCTCGGTGGGCAAAGCGCGGTCGCCGACGAGTTTCTGCGTGAGACGCTGAAGCTGCACGCGCTCACGATCCACGACATCTGGGAGGATCGCGCGCTGCCCAAGATCGAGGACTTCGAGGAGTACCTCTTCGTCCTCGTGCATGGCGTGCGCGCGGGCGCGACGACAGCGAAATTCGATCTCGTAGAGATCGATCTCGTCCTCGGGCAGCGCTTTCTCCTGAGCCACCACAAGGACGCGTGTGCGATCACGGCTGTCCACGAGGAGCTCGCGCGCTCGTCGAAGATGTTGAAGCGCGGCCCCGCGTGGGTGCTGCACGCGATCCTCGATCACCTCGTCGATCACTACCTCCCCATCCTCGACAAGTACGACGACGACATCGCGAAGCTCGAGGACGACGTCATGGCCCACGCGGGTCGCCCGAAGGGGCAGCGCGTGATGAGCCGAATGCTCTCCTTCAAGCGCACGCTCCAGCGCCTCCGCCGCGTGAGCATCTACCAGCGCGAGATCCTGCTGCGTCTCGCGCGCGGCGAGTTCGACGAGATCCCACGCGAGGCCTCACCCTTCTTTCGTGACGTCTTCGACCACTTCGCGCGCATCACCGATCTCACCGATAGCTACCGCGAGCTCGTCGGTGGCGCGGTGGAAGCCTTCCTCAGCGTGCAGTCGAACCGCATGAACGAGGTGATGAAGACGCTGACCTTGATCTCCACGATCATGCTGCCGATCACGTTCATCGCCGGCGTCTACGGAATGAACTTCGATCCCGCGGCCTCGCCGTACAACATGCCCGAGCTACGCTGGTTCTATGGCTACCCGTTCGCGCTCGGCTTGATGGGCGTGACCGCCATCGGCATCGTGATCGGCTTCCGCAAGAAGGGCTGGCTCTGACCCTGCTCGCGTCGAGAAAAATCGTGGCACACTGGCCTCATCATGGCCATTCGTAAGATCGCGACCGTCGGGCACCCCGTGCTGCGCGAGATCGCCCGCAAGCTCACGCGCGAGGAGCTCGCGAGCCCCGCGACACAACGCTTCATCGACGACCTCGTCGAGACGATGCGCGACGCCAACGGGGCCGGACTCGCGGCGAACCAGGTCTACGAGCCCATCCAAATCTGCGTGATTCAAGTGAAGGACAACCCGCGCTACCCGTACAAGCCGAACTGGCCGCTCACGATCTTGGTGAACCCCGAGATCACGCTGCTCGAGACCGAGACCTTCCAGAACTACGAAGGCTGCCTCTCGGTTCCGAACCTTCGCGGCGAGGTTCCCCGATGCGTCGCCGTGCGCGTGCGTGCGTGGGACAGGCACGGCAAGGACGTCGACTTCGAAGTGCGCGGCCTCACCGCCGGCACCTTCCAGCACGAGGTCGATCACCTTCAGGGGAAGCTCTTTCTCGATCGCGTGGTCGACACCACGACGCTTGCGACGTGGGCGGACTTCGAACGCTTCCACATGGCGGGCTTCGTCGAGCGCGCGAAAGCGATCGTCCTTCGCTTCGGTAGCTGATCGCGCGCCGATGAGAGGGCGCGCCGACGCGTACTAACGCTGCGAGACCGCGGCGGACATCGCGGCGTCCTGGCAGCAGCGGGTGCCGCTCTCGGTGCCGCCGTAGCGGGCGCCATGCCCGAGCTGACCATTGCGGCAGGCGTGCTTTCCGGGGAGCCACCACGAGCCCTTCATGACCTCGCGTGAGCCTATCGGCTGGCCGTCGACGGTCGCCCACTCGTCCACGTTGCCGGCCATGTCGTGCACGCCGAATGGGCTCACGCAGCGCGGATGCGCGCTCGCCGGTGTTCGTCGATCGACGAGGCCCCCAACACGTCCGAGCCCCG
>CAXSGV010000009.1:19997-25920 GCA_964236615.1 uncultured Polyangiaceae bacterium | reverse complement strand
ATGGTCGTGGACTGCGCGGTCGCCCGACCGTGCACGACCAGGGTCGGTAGCCCCGTCATCACGTCGACGTTGCACGCTGTCGCATCGCGCTCCCAGCCGTAGGCGTAGGGGCGCATCTCTTCCCCCTCGCACGCGAACTGCCACTCGCTCGCCATGCACAGCCGCGCGCCGTCGGCCGCGCACAGCGCTTTCGAGCTGGTCCAGGTCATGTGGTTGACGGGAATGTCCGTGCCCGGCTCGGTGCGCTCACGCTCGTCGATACAGAAACGCCGGTGCACGCGCCGACCCTTGCACGTCGCGGGTTTCGCGTACTTCGCGCAGCGGTAATGCTCGTATTTGTCGCCCGGCGGCTCGAGCCACTTCAGGCACTTCTGCTCCACCTCGGGGCAGTACTCGCCTTCGACGAGCACCATGCCCGAGGGGCACTCGCTCGACTTCGCCGGCTTGGCAGGCTGCACCGGCTCGTTCACGGGCGTCAGCGCAATCGGCGCCCCAACGCGCCCTTCGGTCGTCGTCGTCGTCGACTGTCCGGCGGCCGACGCCTGGGTGCACGCGACCACCCCGGCCGCACAAAACGCGAGGCAAGCGAGGATCCCGGCAGATGCCGCGTAGCTGGGCGCAGGCCTTTTCCGCATCGAGTCCGTCGGCTCGGACTAACCGATGCCCCCTCGACGCGCAAAGAGTTTCCGCGCTCTCCCCGTGCCCGTGCCCGTGCCCGTGCCCGTGCCCGTGCCCGGCCCCCCTCTCCACCTGCGAAACCTGCCAAGCCGCGCCTCAGTCACCAAACACGATCCCGTCGGGGTACACCCCGACGACGTAGCGGTGCTTCGTCGCGAGGGTCTCGGGATCGACCTCGAGAACCGCCCCCTTCGCGGTGTGATCGCCTTCGCACACCACGTAGACGCGGCCGTCCTTGGCTTTGCGCACCACATGAGGCAGCTCGCACTCGGCCTTCGTGAACGCGATCCGATGAAGCACCGCCCCGTGCGTGACGTCGAGGCGTGCGAGCCCGTCGGGTGACTGCAGCGGCGCCACCACGACGTCGGCGGAGACGAAGTCCGCCATCATCACGCGCGATCCGAGCGTGAGCGTCTGCTCGGCGAGAAAGCGCTTCGTGTCGACATCGAAGATGCGGACGTCGGCGCCCTCGAGATCCGCGACGACGATCCGCTTCTCGTCGGGTGACAACAGCGCTGAATAGGGGCCGTACTTCGGGCCCCCGAGGACGCCCTGCGCGGGACCGAGCGGGTAGCGCGCCGTCGCGAGCGAGGTCGATCCGAGATCGACGACCGCGAGCTCGTCCGAGCCGTAACAAGCGACGATCGCCGTGCGATCATCCTTCGTCGTGACGACCCCGTGGGGGGCGACGCAGAGAGAGCGAGAGCTCGTCTTCGTCATCGCGGCGCGGTCCCAGACCTGCAGCGTCGCGAACAAGGTGGAGGGGTGGCCACCGGCCGCCGCCGCCGTCATCGCGCGCTTCATGTCGAAGTGCGTGACGAGCACGTGCCTGCGGTCGTGCGTGAGGACGACGTCGCCCGGGTTCTCGTCGACCTCGCGCGTCTCGGTCACACCGAGCGTTGTCAGATCGAGGCGGGCCAGCTGCCCGAGTGTGGTGCCGCGTCCATGCGCCGCGTGCGGGTCGTTCTTCTTCGCGGCCGCTTGCGCGGGCGGAAACGCGAGCGCGACGAACAGCGCGCCATCCGTGACGTCGATCGCCAAGTGGTGGGGCGCTTCGTGCGCGTCCGGATCGACGTCGATTGCCACTTCGGTCACCGTCGTGCCGTCGCGGTCGATCACGCTGATCGAATCGGACCCGTTGTTCGTGACGTACGCCGCGCGCGCGACCGGCGTCGGCACAGGCTGTCGTGCGGCGGCGGGCGGCGTCGATTTACCGCATCGACACGATGCAGCTCCGCCAGTTGCGAGCACGAGCGCGCCGATCGCGAGCGCGAGCTGGTAAGACCTTCCGGTGCATCGCCTCCTCACGCGGTCGTCATGTTACCTCGTCGTCCCCCTCGTCTGCGCCGCGCTCGGCACATGGGCCACCGCCGCGCGGGGTAACGGGCGGTTTCCCGAGGCGCAGGCGATCGTTTCGCCACCGCTCGGTGTCACCGGCGGCGCCGCGCGCACGCTTTATCTACGCGCGACCTTCGGCGTCATCGTTTCGCGCGATGGCGGGACGACGTGGCAGTGGATCTGCGAGCAGACCCTCGGCTTCGACGGCACGTGGGATCCGCCGCTCGTCGTGGGCAAGGAAGGCGAGCTCTTCATCGGCCTCTCCGACGGCATTGCCACGACGCTCGACGGGTGCGTGACCACGAAGATCGCGGGCCTCGACGGCGAGCTCATCACCGACCTGACCACGGACCCCACGGGTGCACGAATCGTGGCCCTCACGGCCACACCCTCGAAGCCGAGCGGCGTCGTATGGATCGACGCGAAGTCGCACAAGATCGAGCGCCACGGCGCAGTCACGGGCGTTCGCCTCGAGACGGTCGAGGTGGCGCCCTCGAACCCGACGCGCATCTACCTCACCGGCGTCCCCATCGGCGCTGGCACCCGCGCGCACCTCTACACCGCCAAGCGGGGAGGGGAGCTCACCGAGCTCCACCCGAAGCTCGACGCCGACGCGCAGCTGTTGATTGCCGGAATCGATCCCAAGAACGAGAAGCGCTTTCTCGTTCGCGCGCTCAACGCGGCAGGCAGCGACGTCCTCGTCACGAGCGACGGCGGCAAGTCGTTCAAGAGCGTGCTTCACCTCGCGAGCTCGATGTTCGGCTTCGCGAAGTCGGACGATGGCTCGACCTACTGGGCTGGCGCGGGCGATCCCAACGACGGCGTCTGGCGCTCGACCGATCGCGGCGAGACCTGGCAGCCGATGGCGAAGGTGCGCGTGTACTGCCTTCACGCGCGCGGGCCCGACCTGTTTGCGTGCTCCACGCCGTACCGGCCCGAGGGGTTTGCGGTCGCGGTCTCGCGCGACGGCGGCCAATCGTTCGCGCGGCTCACCGGCTTCGACGACATCCAAGGGCCCGTCGCGTGCGCGGCCGATGCTGGAAGCGTGTGCGGCGCGCGCTGGCCGGACGTGCGCGCGACCTTGATTCCGCAGAAGCCCGCTAGCGATCCTGCAGATGCCGCCACGCCGCCCGAGGCCCTCGACGCGTCGAAGGCGGCCGACGCGGGCGACGGCAAGGGCCAAGCCTCCCGCGCGTGTGGATGCAGAGTCGTCGGAGCGGAAGATTCCGCCGCGCCTGCGCGTCCCCGGTGCGCCTGGGGTGCCGTGTTTTTGGCTCTCGTTCTCGTCGGACGACATCGTCGCTGGATCTCGCGCAAGCCAGGTCCGAGTCGTCGGCGAACCGCTCCGGCAAGCGTTCACCCCCGCGCGTCAGCGTAAAACCCGCAGGAAAGACGCGCGACTCTGCGCTCAGCTCGCGACGTCAACCATGGCTTCGCACTTGCACTGGCAAGGAGCATGGCCCTCCCCGTCGCTCGCCCCTTCGCCCGGCTCGTTCTGACCACGATCGTTTCGAGCGCCAACGCGCTTGGCTCGCTCGCTTGCGGCGACGCGAACACCGGTCGCAGCTTGGGCGGCGTTGGCGGTGACGATCCCGGCGGCGGTGGTGACGGCACGAGCAGCGGTGGCAACGGCACCGGCGGCACGAGCGGCGGCAGCAATGGCGCGACCGGTGGCGGCGGCGGTGAAACGGGCGGCAGCACCGGCGGCGGTGGTGGCACGACGACCGGCGGTGGCAACACCGGCGGCGGTGGCGGCACGACGGCCAAGCCGAGCTTCGCTATCACCGCGGACAAGACGGCGATCGACACCGAGCTGCAGATGCTCACCGACGTAACGGTGACGCTCACGCCGAAGGACGGATTCACCGGAACGGTCACGCTCGCGACGACGGGACTCCCGACCGGCGCGACCGGCGTCTTCACGCCAGCGTCGGTGAACGTCACCGGCACTGCGCCCGTCACCGCGACGCTGCGCATCACGACCCCCTCCACCGTGACGCCCACCGCCGCGCCGGTCGCGGTCAAGGTCATGGGCACCGGCGGAACCGGCACCCCCGTCACGGGTGAGGCCGCGCTGACCTACAACGTGAAGCGTGTGATCACGATCACGATCCCGCAGAACGTCGCGCAGGCGACGAACCCCTTCGGCGCGGCGGACATCGTCATCAACACCGGCGGCAACATCAGCGGCGCGGCGCCGATCAAGGTCTACTTCCTGAACAAGGACAGCAGCAAAGACCACATCATCCACTCCACGAACACGACGAACGGGTTCGTTCACGGCAGCACCAACACGGCGAACGCCATCCCCCTCAACGGCATGGACCCGGTGCGGAACGTGACCGGCACCGGCCGCTACCCCTTCTACATGCACGACGGCGGGAACACCCCCGCGGGCGCCATCAAGATCAACTGATCCTGATTCGGCAGACTTTCGAGCGCCGGCCTGCTCAGCCTGCTCAGCAGACGTAGCGAACCCCGACGATCGAGAGCTCCACCTCGCCGCTAGGCCGTCGGAGCAGCACCACGTCGCCGGTCTGCTTCTTCAGCAGCGCGCGGCCAATCGGCGACCGCCAGCTCACGTCGCCGCGCTTCAAATCGATCTCGTCTTCGCCGACGAGGCGGTAGGTCGACCGGTTGCCGTCCTCGTCCTCGATCTCCACCGTGGCCCCGAAGAAGACGTGCGGCGTCGTGCGGTCCTTCTGGGGCTCGACGATCTGCGCCGCGTCGAGTCGCTTTCGCAAGAATCGGATACGACGATCGATCTCGCGCAGCCTCTTCTTGCCGTAGATGTACTCCGCGTTCTCGCTCCGATCGCCCTGCGCCGCTGCGTCCGCGACCTCCTGCACCACCTTGCGACGCTCGACGTAGAGCAAGTGCGCGAGCTCGTCCTGCAAGCGCTTCGCGCCTTCGGGGGTGATGTAGTTGGGATCACTCACGGAGGAGGACGTCGAGCACGTACGGCAAAGGCTCCGGTGCGAGGCCCGCGATCGCGAGCGCAATCGCGCGGCGCGACGCCGTGCTCGGGACCGACACGACGGCCCACCGCGCGCCTGGTCCCGCGCCCCATCGTCGGCCCGAGTCGACGCGCACGCGCTTCTTCCCCTCGCACACGGCGATGCGCACGTCGCGTGGCCGCAGGCGCTCGAGCGCTTCGAGTGTAAAGGCGACGCGATCGAAAGCCTCGTGCGAGATTTCGTCGGCCGCCTCCTCGCGCTCGTACTCGAGGAGGACCGCCGGATCGAGCAGCTCGCGAAGCGAGCGAGTGGAGCCCATGCCCAAAGCTTAGTGGTGCGAGCGGCCGCGCGCTTGGAGCTCGAGGTAATAGCTGACGAGATCGCGCTCTTTTGTCCCCATCGCGATGAGCCGCAGAACGCGCCCGAAGGGCCAGACACGCGTGGCGGGTGGAACCGTCATCGCCCAATAGCCGAGCTCCGACGGCGCGACGTCGACCCACTCGGCGCCAAGGGTGCGCGCGAGCACTTCACTCAAGAAAGCGCCGTACCGCCGCACGCGGATCGCTTCGTTCGCGGTCGCGATGGTGCGATCTTTGAAGTCGTCGCGGAGCACGGTCTGCATCGTCTCGATGCCACGCAGATCGGTCCACAGCTCGACGCCGAAGCGCTCGCGGTGGTCGCGCCCGAGCTCGCGAGCAAGATGCGTGAACTGTACACGTGCCTGCGCGATCGTCTTCGGGATCCTGTCCTCCGGCTCCATGCGCCCGTGAAGACCCGGCGGAAGGGAGAGCGTCTCCGCGAGCTCGGCCGGCCGTGCTTCGAAGCGCGGAAGGTTCGGCGGGCGCGGGATGTCGAACGGCGGGACGTCGGAGCGAAACGCCGGCTGCGACGCGCCTCGCATCAGCGGTTCCCCGGGCGGCGACGACGAGACGAACCCCGCGCGACGCGTG
>CAXSGV010000009.1:19050-19987 GCA_964236615.1 uncultured Polyangiaceae bacterium | reverse complement strand
GGCTTGGTTTGCGCTGGTGCGCCCGCGCGATCGCTGGCAAATGCGAGCGCGGGCGGGACGGTCGAGCCGCCTTGCTGGTGGGCCACCTCGACGCGCATCGTCTCCGGCATCGGCGGTGGCGTGAGGGAAGGGGCAGGCGGGCGTGCCGTCTGCGTGATCGGCGCGACGACGGGGCGCGGCTCGGCGGCGGGCAACTCTTCCCACGCGAGGTCGCTCGCCGAACGATCGCTCTCGAGCGGAGCGCCGAACGGCGGGGGAACGGTCTGTCGAGCAGCGCCCGCCGGCGGTACGCTCCGCTGCGGTCCGGGCATTGGCGGCGGCGCGCTCTCGGCCGCACTTGTGCTCGGCGGCAAGGTTCGGCGGGAGCCACGCGGCACGGCGGCGACGATGTCTTCGGCGATCTCCCGAAGCTTGCTCGGGGCGGCTGGGTTCTCGGCGATCGATCGCGCGAACGGCAACGCGCGCGCCGAGTCACCAGCCGCGAGCCATGCCTGTGCGGCGAGGACCTCGAGCTCGGGGAACGAATGCGAGATCGCAAGCTGCGCGAGTCGCTCGCCAATCACACGCGGCGCCTCGGTGCCGAGCAGCAGCGATGCGCGGCAGCGAAGGTAGATCGTGGCGGGCTGTCGGCCGAGCGCCTTCTCGACCGCTTCGATCCGCTGGGCGACGTCTTCGGTCTCGCCAGCGGCAAGCGCGGTGTCGATCGCCCAGATCTCGGGATCGGCGAGCGGGCCGCGGGGCGGAGGCTTCGCAGTCGCCAGTGCCTGCTCGAGCTTCACGAAACGTTCGGCCGGAAGGGGACGCTCGCGAAGCGATTGCACGAGCTCGACCACGGAGCGCGCGCGCCGAGGCTCGCGACTCGACGGCGCGCTCGACAGGTTGCCGAGCGCTTCGGCGATCTGCGCGACGCCGTTGAAGCCGATCCGCTTGTAGGAAC
>CAXSGV010000009.1:0-19040 GCA_964236615.1 uncultured Polyangiaceae bacterium | reverse complement strand
CAGCGGGCCTTCGGCAGCTGCAACTCCGGCGACCAGACGCTCGCCGGCGCGACGCTCCTTCATCAAGCGAACCGTGGTGAGCACGACCTCCGCGTCGGGGCCGCACTCGTCGAGCATTGCGGCGAGACCCATCGCCTGGAGGATCGCGCCCGCAGCGGGGACACCGAGATCGCGCGCGACGGCGGTGTGATCGATCCAAAGACCTTCGTAGGCGTGGGCTGCCACATCGTAGACGTAGCCGTCGAAGAGCTCCGCCGAGCCGAGCAAGCAGGCTGCGCGCGCAACGGCGTCACCGCGCGCGTAAAGCTTCTCGGCAGGACCGCGAAGAAGGGCAGACGCCCCTTCGCTCATCTCCGGTGTGATGGCCAACGCCGCCAGCCGCTCGAGCGCGTCGCACGCCGTCGTCCGGTAGCCGACTTCACGGATCGCACCGAGCTCGACGGCACGAAGCTCGATCTCCGCAGGGTCGAACAGCGCGTACTCGGCCTCGGGGAATCCCCCCTCGGAACGGAGCACCATGCGACCGGCAATCTCCAGGGTGCAAAACGTCAAAGAGAGCTGCTTTCCATTCGGGGCGTGACCCTCAACATGCGCTGAATCGCCCTGACGCGTAAACCTTTCGACGGAGAAAGTTTGTGGCAGAAGGGGTGGCCGTCGGTGTAAAAGCGCACTCATGAAAATTCGCGCGGTCCGGCACTTTGGCCTTGGAATCACGACGTTGCTTGCGGTCGGTGCACTCTCGTTGAGCACCGGTTGTGGTGGCAAGAAGCCCCCGAAGCCGATGGAGCCCGCGATGACGGACACGCACGCGGACGCTGGCGCCGACGGCGGCGGTGAGGACGCGGCGCCCCCGGCCCCGAAGACGCTCTACGAGCGCATCGGCGGAAAAGAGGGCGTGGACAAGGTCATCGCGTCGCTGATCGCGAACGTGACCGCCGATGCCGAGCTCAAGAAGCTGTTCGCGAAGACCACGGGCCCCAAGCTCGAGAACTTCAAGAAGCAGCTCGCGGACTTCGTGTGCGAGCAGACCGGCGGCGGCTGCAAGTACGGCGGCAAGGACATGAAGGCGGCCCACAAGGGCATGGGCATCACCGACCCGCAGTGGGACGCGTTCGTGAAGGACTTCACGCTCGCGCTCGACGAGAACAAGGTCGGCGAGAAGGAGAAGAGCGAGCTCTTCGGCGCGATCGCCCCGCTGCACGACGACATCGTCGAGAAGAAAGCGGCACCGAAGAAGTAAGCCGCACGTGAAGGACGCTGCCGACGCGATCCTGAGACCCGAGCAGGCCTCGTACCTCGAGGCGCTCGAGTCGCCGCGCGATGCGGTGCTCGCGCGTATGGAAGCCCGCGCCGCCGAGCGGAAGCACCCGATCAGCGACCCCGAGGTGGCGAGCTTTCTCGCCGTCACGGCGGGCGCGATCCGGCCGAAGCTGATCGTCGAGCTCGGCACGAACATCGGCTACGCGGCCATCGTGCTCGCGCGCGCGGCCGGCCCCGAGGCGCGTGTGCTCACGCTCGAAATTTCGGCCGAGCTCTGCGAGGTCGCGCGCGAGTTCATTCGCGAGGCCGGCCTCGAAGGTCGCATCGAGGTGCGCCAGTCGTCGGCGCTGAACGAGCTCGAGAAGATCGATCAGCCGATCGATCTCGCGTACATCGACTGCGTGAAAGAGGAGTACCCGAGGTACCTCGAGCTGCTCGTCCCGCGTTTGTCCGAGCACGGCGTGATCATCGCGGACAACGTGCTCTGGAAGGGGCACGTGGCGCGCGCGAGCGTCCCCGAGACCGAGAGAGAGCGCACCGAGGCACTCCGCGCCTTCAACCTCGCGATCGTGCAGCACCCCCAGATGCGCGCCGTCATCCTCCCGCTCGGCGACGGCGTTGCTTACGCAGTGAAGACGACGATCAAGTAGCCGTCGGCGCCGGCGCAGCGGCTGCTGCACCGTCCGCAGGCAACACCACCGGGACGCCATCGGCGCCCGGCTCGCCGAGAGGCTCGAGCGGACGCTTGTAACCGCACTCCTTGTCGGAGCACGCGATCATCGGCTTGGCCTTCGTGCCGCCCATGACGAGGAAGGGCTTCGCGCACACGGGGCACGGCTCCTTGATCGGCTTTTGCCAGAGCTTGAAGTCGCACTTGATGGTCTCGACGTTGTAGTTCGAGCAGCCGTAGAAGGTCTTTCCGCCCTTCTTGCGCGCGCGGACCTCGATGATGTCGCCACCGCACTTGGGGCAGGGAACACCAAGAGGAACGGGCTTCGCGTTCTTGCACTCGGGGTAGCCGGTGCAGGAGAGGAACTCGCCGTAGCGGCCGCTGCGAATGACCATCGGCTTGTTGCACTTGTCGCAGATGACGTCGGTCTCTTTGACCTGCGAGCCGAGCCCGTCGGGGCCGAGGTCGCGCGTCGTCTTGCACTTCGGGTAGTTGGAGCAGCCGAGGAACCAGCCGTTCTTCGACCAGCGCTTCATCATGATGCCTTCGCCGCACGTTTCGCACTTCTCGTCGGTGGCTTCCGGCTCGGGGTTCCAGCGCTTGCCCTTTTTGCCTGCGTCGAGCTGCATCTTGAACTTCTTGTAGAAGCGCGTGAGCAAGGCGACGCGATCTTCGTTGCCCGCTTCGACCTCGTCGAGCTCGGCTTCCATGCTCGACGTGAACGCCGGATCCATGAAATCGAGGTTGCTCGCGACGAGCCCGTCGACGACGAATTTGCCGAGCGTGGTCGGACGGAAGCGCGCGTCGAGCTTCTCGACATAGTCGCGCGCCTGCACCTTGCTGATGATCTCGGCGTAGGTGCTCGGGCGGCCGATGCCGCGCTCCTCGAGCTCGCGCACGAGCGAGCCTTCGTTGTAACGCGGCGGAGGCTGCGTGAACTTCTGCTCGGTGAGGATGCCCGGCGGCACGAAGACCGCGTGCGCCTGACCATCGTCGAGCTCGGGGAGGGTCGCCTCGTCGTTGTCAGCGGGGGCTGCCGTGGCGTCGGCGGCGGGCTCTTGCTCTTCGCCCGCGACCTCGGTCTTCGAGTCGCCTTCGCCGTACGCCGCGAGCCAGCCGGCGAACTTGAGGATGCGACCGCCAGCGCGGAGGCCGTAGACGGGCGCGCCCGGGCTCTTGGCTTCGATGTCGACGCCCGTCTGATCGTAGACGGCGTCCTTCATCTGGCTCGCGAGGAAGCGATCCCAGATCAGCTTGTAGAGCTTGAACTGCTCGTCCTTGAGGTACTGCCGCACCGAGTCCGGCGGGTACTCGAGGCTCGTCGGGCGGATCGCCTCGTGCGCGTCCTGCGCGCTCTTCTTCGACTTGAACTGGTTCGGCGCGTCGGGGATGAACTCTTTGCCGTACTTGGCGACGGCAAAATCTCGCGCTGCCTGGATGGCATCGGGCGAGGAGCGTACGGAGTCCGTACGCATGTACGTGATGAGACCGACCTGGCCTACGTCCTTGCTGAGCTCGATGCCCTCGTAGAGACCCTGCGCGACCTGCATCGTTCGCTTGGCACTGAAGCCGAGACGGTTGACCGCGTCCTGCTGGATCTTGCTGGTCGTGTAGGGCGGCGGCGCCTTCCGTTTCCGCTCGCTCTTCGTGACCTTGGCGACCGAGTACGAAGCTTTTTCGAGGTGCGCACGGACCTCGGCGGCGGTGGTCCCGTTCTCGACGGGGAACTTCTTTCCGTCGCGGTTCGTGAGGCGGGCGAGAAACGATCGTCTGGCCGTGTCGTCGTCGCGAAAGAGCTGAACGCCGCAGTTCCAGTACTCGACCGGGATGAACGCTTCGATCTCGCGCTCACGATCGACGATGAGGCGGAGCGCAACGCTCTGCACGCGACCGGCGGAGAGCCCGAAGGCGAGCTTCGACCAGACCAACGCCGAGACGTCGTAACCGACGATTCGATCGAGGACACGCCGTGCTCGCTGCGCATCGTAAAGGTGTTTGTTGAGGTCTCGCGGAGAGGCAACGCCCTTCTGAACGGCCGCCTTCGTGATCTCGTGGAACTCGACCCGCCGCGTGAGCTTCTTCTTTTTGCCCGTGCCGCCGAGCTCTTCGGACAGGTGCCAGGCGATCGCCTCACCTTCGCGATCGGGGTCGGTCGCAAGGAGGATGACGTCGGCGTCTTTGGCCGCGCCCTTCAGCTCGGCGAGGATCTTCTCCTTGCCGATGATGACCTCGTACGTCTCCTCGAAGCCGTTCTCGACATCGACGCCCATCTTCTTGGGCAGGTCTTTGACGTGGCCCTTCGACGCGATGACCTCGTAACCAGCGCCGAGGTACTTCTTGATCGTCTTCGCCTTGGCGGGCGACTCCACGACCACGAGGGTCTTGGTGGTCTTAGCCTTGGGCGCCGATTCGACGGGCGTCTTGGGCGTCTTGGCCGTCTTAGCCTTGGGCGCCGACTCGACGACGGCAGCGGTCTTGGTCATTTAATGTCAGTAATTCCAGTGAGATGGGCGGGACATACCCCTTCACGCACGGCGATAATGGCCGGGAGGGCCCTCTACTAGTACGTGCTCCAAAGCGAGCGTCAAGAGCGTGCTCGCCACGGCTGAGGTGGGTAAGCGTGTCTTTTCTACAATGAAATCAACATGTGTGGGGAGCCTGCCAACCACGTCAAAGACCTGCCTCATAAGGAGGTCCATGGCGGGGAGCTCAAGCTGGCTGGCGGGCGGAAGGGGTCGCAAGCCAACCTTTCCGAGGAAGTGCGGAATGTCGCGGATGACTTTCGCGCCGTCCTCCAGCATCCACAGGCTCCCGGCGGAGTTCTTCGCCCACGGCGCGATCGGAACGATCCAGAGCGGTCGCCCCAGCTTCTTCGCCCAGCCGTAGGTGTTGCGGGTGCCGGACGCGAGGCCTGCTTCGACGATCACGACCTCGTGCGCGAGCGCTGCGAGAGGGCCGTTGCGCTTCGTGTAGCTGGGCCGACTGACGGCGGTCGTCGCCTCGAAGGGATAAACGAACGCGACGCCATCGTCTTTGCGCATCTCGAGAGCGAACTCCCGCCGGTCGGCCGCATAAGGTTGCGCGCTCCCATGCGCCCAGACGACCCAGGTTTGGCCCTTGGCTGCCAGCGCGCCCCGGTGCGCCGCTTCGTCGATGCCCTGGGCGCCGCCCGACACGACGACCGCGCCCGCCTTCGCACATGCCTTTGCAAGCTCTCGTGCGAACTCACGGCCCTCCTCGCTCGGATGGCGCGAGCCCACGATGGCGATCGCTCTGTCGAAAGACAAATGCCCTCCCACGCAGAGGGTGGGAGGGCAGTGTTCGCCGAGGTCATCGAGGCGCCTGGGAAAGCCGGGGTCGGCTTTTCGAAAGGTCGTGATCTTCACCACGCCCTGTCGGCCCGAGCGCCGCGCGGGTTGCGCCGACGACCGACTACTTGTTCTTCGAGTAGACCTGCACGCCGACTTGACCCGCGCCCTGCTTGGCTTGGATGTCGAGCTTGTACTGGATCGGGAACGGCGTGATCGGACAGGTGGGCGCATTGCCGCCGCCGATGACCGCCGTGTTGTCAGCCGACGAATCGGCACCCGCCTGGATGTTGTAGAACGGCGGCGACATCAGGTGGAGGTCGACGTTGCGAATGCCACCGAGCGGCGAAAAGCCGATGATCGTGTAGCACTTGCCACCCTGCATCGTGATCATCATCTCTTTGTGAGCGCCTTCGGCGAGGTTGTCCTTCGCCATCGCCCCCTCAGGCTGCATGCCTGGCGCGTAACGCATGGCAGCCGCCTTCAGGCCGAGGTCGACCATGTCGCCGCCGACCGCGGAGCCGGGTGCCATCACCGCGGCGCCAGCTTGCTGGATCTGCGCGAGTAGCGCGGGATCGATCGGGAACCCCGGGATGCCACCCGCCGGCGCTGCGCTGCCACTCGCGGCGGGGGGCGGCTGCTGCTGAGGAGGGGGCTGCTGAGGATACTGCTGCGGAGGCGGCTGCTGCTGCGGGTATTGCTGCTGCGGCTGCTGTTGCGGGTACTGCCCCTGCTGCTGAGGGTACTGCCCTTGCTGCTGCGGGTACTGCCCCTGCTGCTGGGGGTATTGCCCTTGCTGCTGGGGATACTGCCCCTGCTGCTGGTTGTAACCCTGCTGCTGCGGGTTCTCGGCGGGCTTGTCGCTGCCACACGCCATCATGCTTGCTGCCACGAGCGGCAGGAGGCCAAAAAGCTCAAAGCTACGTTGCGAAGTCTTCTTGATTGTCATCGGAAAAACGCCTCCAGAAGGGGTCTGACGCGAAGCCGGGAAGAGAGTACCCGTTTCTCGCGCGCTCGGGGAAATCCGAGCTTGAATGCCGCAGTCGAGTGAACCGTAAACGCGCGGCGTTCTGATCCCTTACGGCGCCCCTTGGCGTTCGACCGCTCGGCTCAATGCGTGCGAGCGCGGCTGTGAAGTCGAACGTAGATGGGGAGGGGACCAGGCGCGCCTGCGCCCGCTGGCGAGCCCGCGAAGAGCGCTGCGTCGACGAAGCCGAGCCAGCTCTCAGCGCCGCGCGCTTCGATCTTCGCGGCGATGAGCATGCTCGAGGCCGCTCGGTCGGCGGAGGCGACGCGCGCTTCCGTCGTGAGCAAGGGGGCGATCGCGAACGCGGCCGCGCGCTCCTCCGAAGTCCAGACATCGTCGCCACGCTCGTGCGTCGCGGTCGGTGCGCCGCATTGGAGATCGGTCGTCGCATGCGCGAGCTCGTGCGCGAGGACGCCCGCGAGCGACTCGTTGAAGCGACGCGCGGCGAGCTCGCCCTTCGCCGGATCGTCTTGTCCCTCGAAGAACCCTGCCGGCGGAGCGAGAACGCGCGCCCCGCTCCGTGCGTTGCGCCCGATGAACGCGGCAAACTCGGCTCGCTTGTGCGTGCCGGAGAGCTCGTCGTTCGCGGCCGCCTCGGCCACGTAATCGAGAAGCGTGAGCATCGGATCGCTGAGGACCACGACGGGGTCACCGTCGTCGTCACACGCCGCCATCGCGTACGCGTCGCGCGAGGTCGTGTCGGCGGCCACGTAAATCCCCGTGACCTTGCGCTGCACTGTGGCCGCAAGGCCGCGGACGAGCTCGTCGAGCAGAGCGCTCGCTTGCTGCCGTGCCATCGGAAGCGCGAGCGCGGGCGCAGGCGCGACCGGTGCGGCCGCCACGGGGATCGCCGGATCGCTGGCGCGCGCAGCCCCCTCGAGGAGGCCGAGGACGAAGAGCAACGCAGTGAGGGTGAGGAGGCCACGGCAAACCGGAACGAGCACCATGTGGGCTCCATCGGTTGGACGGCCCCCGCGGTTGCTTATTGCGGGCTCGTTGCTCCAGTGAGGTTCGTCGCGTCGACCGATTTTGCGCGGCCCGCCGGGATTTACTGGCGCACGAAGTGGAACGGGATGTCGACCGTGGTGGTGCCGCCCGACGCCGGGAAGGTCCAGGTGCGGACCGAGTTCTCGATGCATTTGGCGACCGCGGGATCGTCGCCCTTCGCGCTGGAGCTCGTGACGCTTCCGTTGGCCGCGATGCTCACGCGGCACGTGACGTTGACGCTCGACTGCTGGCTGCCGCCGCGTTCCCAGCACGTGCGTTTGACGCCGCCGGCGCGCGAACGAACGACGTTCTCGATGGCAGGTCCGTCGAGCGACGAGCCACCACCACCACCACCGCCGCCGCCGCCCGCATTGCCGGTCACGGGTCCGCCGCCTTGCAGAAGCGAGCTGAGGTCGACGCCCTTGGCGCCGGCTGTCGCCGCCGCAGCGGGCTTGGTACCGGCGCTCGCGACGCGCCCGACGGCGACCGAGTCAGTGGGCGCGGGGATCGCGCTCGCGGTGGCGGACGGCGGGGGCGGGACGGCCGGCGCAGACGCGGTCATCTGGATGACGACCGGCGCGGGCGGCGTCTTGAAGAAGATCGCGATCGCTGCAACGACGCCGAAAGCCGTCGCGGCCGCGACCATCGCAATCGGGATCCAGGGCACGCCCTTCTTCGACTGCGGCTCGGCAACGATGACGGGCGCGCCGAGTGAGATCGGCGAGCTCACGCTCGGCGTCAGGCTCGGCGAGCTGAGGCTCGTCACGCCCGGCGAGCTGAGGCTCGGCGTCAGGCTGGGCGAGCTGAGGCTGTGCGAACCGGCGAACGGCGAGCCGAGCGCGGGCGGGGCTGCCCCGAAGCTCGAGAAGGGATTTGCCGGCGGCGGCGGTACCGCAAACGGATCCGGAGCAACGAGCGACGAGCGCTCGGCCGATCCGAAAGGCGACGAACCAGCGACTGCCGCTGCGGGAGGCGAGTGCGAGTGCCCTGACTGGACCTCGGTGAGGTCGGCGTCCTCGAAGTGCTCGAGCTTTTCGGCCGTGGCCAACCGCGACGCGCCCGTGAAGGGGACGACATTGCTGCGCGCCGAAATTGCCGCCGACTGTTCCGACGGACGCATCGCGGGACGCGGAGGAATTCCCGACGGACGCGCCGCCACGGGCGGGCGGCTCGGCGTGAGGTTGGGCGCGGGGGGCGGAACACTTGGACGCGTCGTCGGCTCGGGGGCGATCAGCGAGGGGCGCCCGCTCGCGAGCGCTTCGCGAACGAGGCCCGCCAGCTCGGTGACGGCGCGGACCGGCCGCCATTCTTCGAGGCCCTCTTGCCATACGAGCGAGTCTTCAGTGACGGCGCCCATCGCAGCTTTTCGGCGAAGCTCGGAGACACGGACGGGACCGACAGGGACGCCGTTGATGGCGACGTACCACTCGTTCGAAGACGAGATTGACAGCATGTCGAGCGCGCTGTCGTCCTGCTTGCCCACCGACTTTTGAAACGCCGCGCCGAGCGCGCCGGGCGCGGCGGACTGCGGGCGTACGGCCGGCGCCTGGGGATCGGTGCGGCGCGCCGACGAAAGGCTCGTGGCGAGGGCGCCCTTCGGAGGAGCAGGGCGCTGCGCGGGGCGCGGTGCACCGGCTGACGCACCTGCCGACGCACCTGCACCTGCGGATGCGCCTGCACCTGCGGAGCCTGCGGTGCCGGGAGGAGCGCCCGACGCGCGAAGGACCTCGGTCGCGCGGGCCATCGAGATCTCACCGGTGGGGAGCGGTTTGGCGACGCTCGATTCGGTGACCTCTGCGCGCACCTCGATCATGTGCCCGCACTTGCGGCACTTCATCCGTACCGTCTTCCCCGCGACTTTCTCGTCGGAGATTTGGTACTTGGCCTTGCACTGTTCGCAGAGGAATTTCAACTTCGAGTCGCTCTCCGTCGGCGAGGATACCTCACCTGAATACGAGCATCGAGGGCGATCGGTCTGTTCGAGCTGCGCGCCGCGATCGCCCACGTCCTCATAGGAGACCCATCAGGTGCTCTTTTACTTGGGCGCGCGTCTCTGCGTCGGGTGCAACGTGCACGCAGCGCTCCCACATCTCGGCCGCCTTGTGACGAAAGCCTGCCTTCTCGTAAAGCACGGCGAGGTTCTTCAGTGCCGGGAAGTGCTTCGGATTGAGCTCGATGGCGCGCTCGAGCTCTTGAATGCCCTCGTAGATGCTCCCTTTTTTTCCGTAAAGGAGCGCGAGGTGGAAGTGCAGGCGGTACGCGAGCGGATCGATCTGCACGCCGCGGCGAAGGAACTCGATCGCCTTGTCGAGGTCGCCTGCCTTGTACGCGGCGACGCCGTCTTCGAGACACTTCTCGGCGTCGGCGCTGATGGTCTCGGGATCGCGGTCGGGGTGCTGCGATCGTTTCGTGTCGCGCTGCGCGAGCGCACGTGAGACGGCGGCGACCACGTCCTGAATGCGGAACGGCTTCTCGATGTAGGCCTCGATGCCGTACGCGGCCTTCAGGTCCTCCGCGATGCGCCAGCCGCGGTAGACCGCGCTGATCATGATGATCGGGATCGAGCCGTACTTCTCGCTGCCCTTGATGCGTCGCGCGATGTCGAAGCCGTGCAGCTCGGGGAGCATGGCGTCGAGCACGATGAGATCGGGGTTCTGCTCCTTCACCATGCGGAGCGCGAGCAGGCCGCGGTCGGCCTCGATCACGCGATGACCCTTGTCGGCCAAGATGCGCCGCAACATCTTCCGGATGTCTTCTTCGTCGTCGACGATCAGGATCGTCTTCGCGTCACGATCGAGGGCCTTTGCTTCGTGATCGGGCAAGAGACCGATCTTCGCGCGCATGTCGGTCGTGATCTCGCCGAGGCTCGAGACGTCGGCGCTCATGTTGCCGAACTCGGCAACGCTGACCTCGGCGTTGTCCCCTATGTTCTGCATCTCGTGGTCGAGGACGACGGCCGGAGAGTCGGGCTGCATGCTCGCGCGGATGGCGGGCGGCTTGGACGCAGCCGCGTTGGGCGGAACGGCAAGGCCGAGGCGCACGAGCGTTTCTTTGGGGACGTGCGGTCCGAGGTAGTAGCGCTCGCCGTGGTCCTTCGCGTCGTAAGCGGCGCCGATCGTTCGTTGAAGCGGACCGGTCAGCGCGACGTAGGCGTAGACCTTCTTGCCGGACACGAACTCGAGCTCGTCGATGACACGTTTCTCGGTCGGGTTCGCCATCGCGATGAAGAGGCGATCGCCGCGAATGAGCACGGGCAGCATCATCTGCATCTCGGCCACCTCGCGTGGCAGGGCGTCGAGGTGGTCGAGCTGGATGGCGACCTGGCTGAGATCGATGCCGGGCACGCCGAACTGCTCCGAGAGCGCGCGGAGCGCATCCTCCTCGCCGACGTGACCCTTGTCGATCAGGTACGAGGCGAGCGGCGTCCCGTCTGCGGTTCGCGACTTGTCAGCCAGCGCGTTGTCGAGCGTCGTCTGCGACACCAGCTTGCGCGTGAGTAAAATGCGCCCTAGCGGTTTTTTGTCGTCGTTCGCCATGCCTGCTCGGTCAGGGTCAGGGTAGACCGGAGCCGCGTTCTTCGACAATCATTCGGTCGAGCATCGCGCGCTTGTATGCGCCGTACCGCTTCGCCTCGATCGCAGCCCGGGCATTGGCGACGAGCTCTCCGTAGAAGTGGAGGTTGTGAAGCGAGAGCAACCGAAGGACCAAGATCTCGCCCGCGAGGTACAGGTGGCGAAGGTAGGCCCGCGTGTACCCGCCGGTGCAGGCCGCGCAGCTGCACTCGGGATCGAGCGGCGATGTGTCGTCACGGAAGCGCGCCTGCTTGATGACGATTCGACCGAAACGCGTGAGCGCCTGACCGTTCCTTGCGTTGCGCGTCGGCAGGACACAATCGAACATGTCGATGCCGTGCTCGATCGATTCGAGCAGATCGCGTGGTGTCCCGACGCCCATCAAATACCGTGGGCGCTCGGGGTCGAGCGTGTGCGCGACCTCGGCGGTCGTCTCGTGCATCTTCTCGATCGGCTCGCCCACCGAGAAGCCGCCGAGCGCGAGGCCATCGAAACCAGGATCGAGCGCAGCGAGCTCCTCCGCGTGCGCGCGCCGCAGATCCGGAAAGCATGCACCTTGCACGATTCCGAAGAGCGCTTGGCCAACCGGGCGCGGAGAGGCCAGCGCGCGCACGGCCCAGCGTGTCGTGCGCTGCACGGCGGCCTCGACGACGGCGCGCGGCGACTCTCCGGGCGGACAGACGTCGAGCTGCATCTGGATGTCGGCGCCGATGAGACCCTGCACGCGCACCGCTTCCTCGGGGGAGAGGTGGTGCTTCGAACCGTCGAGGTGCGAGCGAAACGCAAAGCCATCCTCGGTGAGCTTCGTGAGCTTCGAGAGCGAGAACGCTTGGAAGCCACCCGAGTCCGTGAGCATCGCGTGCGGCCACGCGGTGAAGCCATGGAGCCCGCCGAGCTTCGAGATGAGGTCCGCGCCCGGTCGCAGCCACAGGTGGTACGTGTTGCCGAGCACGATGCGCGCGCCGGTCGACGCGACCTCGCCCGGCGTCAGCGTCTTCACGCTGCCTTGCGTTCCTACGGGCATGAACGTCGGGCAGGGGACATCGCCGTGCGGCGTCGTCAGCACGCTCGAGCGGGCGTGACCGTCGGTCGCGACGACGCGGAAGCCGAAGCCGGCAGCGCGCGGCTTCACTGCCGTTCTTGCTCGGGCGCCTTTGAAAGAAGCATCGCGTCACCGTACGAGAAGAATCGGTATCCTTCACTCACCGCCGCTCGGTAAGCGGCGAGCACGCGCTCGGTGCCCGCGAACGCGCAAACCATCGCGAGCAGCGTCGAGCGCGGAAGGTGGAAGTTGGTGAGCAGGCGATCGACCACGCGAAAGTGGTAGCCGGGCTGGATGAGGAGCTTCGTCATCCCCGCCGTCGGCGTCACGTGGCCTTCGTTGTCGAGGCTGGCCGCGCTCTCGAGCGCGCGCACGACCGTGGTGCCGACGGCGATGACCGGTGCTCCGCGCTCGCGCGCGCGTGCGATGGCATTCTCGGTCGTGCGACTCACTTCGAAGTACTCGGAGTGCATCGGGTGCTGGTCGAAGTCGTCGGTCGTGACGGGCTGGAAGGTGCCAAGCCCGACGTGCAGCGTGACGCTCGCGATCTCGCAGCCACGGACCGCGAGCCGCCCGAGCAGCGCGCGCGACAGGTGGAGGCCTGCGGTCGGCGCTGCGATCGCGCCGTCCACGCGCGCGAAGACGGTCTGGTAACGCTCGCTGTCCTCCGCCGCGTCGCTTCGCTTGATGTACGGCGGGAGTGGGACGTGCCCGACCGTGCGCAAGACGGCGCGCACGTTGTCGCTCGTCTCTTCGCCGCGCACCGAGAGGCCGACCTCGAGCAAGCCGTCTTCGCCACGCCGGATCAGATGAACGGTGAGCGCACCGACCTCGATGTCCGTGCCGAACCGAAGGGGCTTGCTGGACTTGCCGAGCGCGCGCCAGATCTCGACCTCGCGAACCTCGGTCGGCTCGCGTGACGGCGGATCGAGAAGGACCGTGAGCGTGCGCTTCTCGACGAACGCGACGAGAAAAACTTCGACCTTGCCGCCCGTGCCGCGCTTCTCACCGAGGAGTCGGGCGGGCAACACGCGCGTGTCGTTGACGACGACCAGCGCGCCTTCAGGCAGGAGCTCCGGCAGTTCCTTGATGGTGTGGTGAGCAAGCTCGTCCCCGACGAGCAGCAGCCGCGAAGCCTCGCGATCGGCGGCGGGGTGTTGCGCGATGCGATCCGAAGGGAGCTCGTAGTCGAATGCGTCTACTCTCACGACCTGCGGCGGACGATACCAGCGTCGCTGTCGACCGGGGCCGCGGTTCCGAGCACCCGGCAGCTCTCGGGCCCAGGCGGAATGCCGGCCGCGAGCTTCAAGCGTAGGAAGCGTGCAAGCTCGTCGAGGTGGTAGGGCTTCGGAACGAAGCCAATCACGCCGCAGTCGGCGCGGAGAATTTGCTGCCGACTCAGGTGGTACGCGCTGGTGAGCAGCACGCGCATCGCCGGATAGAGCGTGTGGAGCTCGCGTGCGAGCTCGATGCCGTTACGGCCCGGCAGCATCAGGTCCACGATCGCGATGTCCGCTGGATTGGCGGCCAAGCAACGGAGCGCAGTCTCTGCCTCGAGCGCGGACGTCACCTCGAAGCCTTCCAAACGAAGTCCGATCTCGAGCGCGCGCGCTTGGTTGACCTCGTCGTCGACCACCAGGACCTTTGCCATAAAGACCCCCTCCTACGACTTTCGGGCGGAACCGCGCCCGGGCGCTGTCGACAATCGATGGGACGGGCCGGGGTCCCCCCAGAGGGACCCCGTACCGTGCCGCATTCCCACACAGCAAAAGCGGGGCCAGAGCCTTTGGTCCGTTTTTGCCGAGGTTTGTCGCAGGGGTTGGCGCGGGCGCGTTCAAAGATGAAAAGAACGCCGCTAGAAGTGAAAGCAGAGCCAGTGCTCGACCACGCCCGCGAGCCCGTGTTTTGCGCGGCGCTATCAGCGGGCGACGACGCCGAGCCGGGTCATCTTTCGCCAGAGCGTGGTCGGCGAGATGGCGAGGAGGTCTGCCGCCTTCTCCCGGCTGCCGTCGCACTCGCGAAGCGCCGCTTCGATGGCGGCGCGCTCGGCGGCATCGACCACATCGGCGAGAGCATGACCACCTTGCTTGCCGTTCACCGAGGGCGTGGTCGGGAGAAGATCGTCGGCGTGGATGACGCCGCTGCCGACGAGCGCGATCGCTTGCTCGAGCATGTGCTCGAGCTCGCGAATGTTGCCCGGGAAGTCGTAGTGCGAGATCGCTTCGAGCACGCCGTCGTGGATGCGCGCTTTGACGCCCATCTTGCGGTTGTACTTGTCGAGGAAGAACGTGACGAGATCGGGCAGGTCTTCTTTGCGCTCGCGAAGCGGCGGCAGCTGGAAACGCGCGACGTTCAGGCGGTAGTAGAGATCCTGTCGAAAGCGCTTCTCCGCGACCGCCAATGCGAGATCCTGGTTGGTCGCGGCGATGATGCGGACGTCGACGCGCACGGGCTTGTTCTCGCCGACGCGCCGGATCTCGTTCTCTTGGATCGCGCGCAGCAACTTGGCCTGGAAGGCGAGGGGGGTCTCGGCGATCTCGTCGAAGAAGAACGTGCCCCCGTCGGCCTCTTCGAAGAGCCCCTTGCGTGCGCTGATCGCGCCCGTGAACGCGCCGCGCGCGTGACCGAAGAGCTCGCTCTCGAGCAAGGTCTCCGTAATGGCGGCGCAGTTCACCGGCACGTAGAGACGATCGGCGCGGCGCGAGTTGGCGTGAATGGCCTTTGCGACGAGCTCCTTGCCGGTGCCGCTCTCGCCCGTGATGAGGACGATCGCGTCGGTGGGCGCGATGCGGACGATGCGGCCGAGCACTTCGCGCACGGGGCGCGATCGGCCGACGATGTTTTCGAACTTGTAGCGCTCCTTGAACTCGCTCGCGAGGAACCCGACCTCGCCCGCGAGACGGCGGTTCTCGAGTGCCTTGTCGACCTTCACGGTGAGCTCTTGCTCGGTGAAGGGCTTCTGGATGTAGTCGTAGGCGCCGAGGCGCATGGCTTCGACGGCGCTTTCGATCGTGCCGTACGCGGTCATCACGATGACCTCGGTCATCGGCTGCGCGTCCTTGATCGCGCGAAGGACCTCCATGCCACCCTTCGTGCCCATGCGCAGATCGGTGAGCACGAGATCGAACGCGCCGGTCGCGCCACGGTCCGCGCCCTCGTCGCCGTCCTGCGCCTCTTCGACTTCGTAGCCGCTTCCGCGAAGCATCATCGCGAGCGTCGTGCGCATGTTGCGCTGGTCGTCGACGATCAGAATCTTGGGCATCGGAGTGCGGTGTTTCCTACTTCGAGACAGTTAAGCGGCGACTAGTCGTTCTTCGCACCGTCGCCCATCCACTTGAGGATACGGCTCATATCCGCTTCGCTGAAGTAGCACGTCGGCGATTGCGGCATTCGGTTGCCGAGCCCACTCGTATCGCCGTTGACCTTGCGCAGGATTTTGTAGAGCCCCGATTCGCTGGGCTTGGCGACGTTGACGAGCGGGAAGCTCGCCGGTTGCCCGCGTTGGAACGCGGCGCCGGGATCGCTGATGCCGGCGAAGCACCCGTCTTTGTCGTCCTTGGGGCAGAGGTAGTGGCTGACTTGGTAGCCGCCCGCCGTGTCGCTGCCGTGGCACCCACTTTCGAGTGAGCAGGTGGCCGAGCCGCCGAAATAGTCCGTGTAGAGCGACGTCCACGTCGTCGGCGCGTTGGCGGCGTCGCCCTTGAAGCAGAGGTTCGGACCGCCGTCGACGGCGGTGGATACGGGCACGGCGGCGTCGAAGCGAAGCTCGCCGCCGGTCACGGTCTGGCTCGCGTCGCTGCACGCACCAGCGACCGCGCAGGTGAGAACGAGGAGCGCGGAGGCAGCGAGGCGAGAACGAACGACGCGGGACGCGCTCTCGAGAAACATGGAGCCGAGCCTAGTAGACGACGCCGAGGAAGAGGCGGATCGTTTGCGCGCTCGACGTGTCCCAGTTGTTCAGCTTGTTGAGGTCCTGCTCGCCCGGCATGTACGAGAGGCCGCCGAGCGGGAAGAACACGCCGTACTGGAGCATCGCGAAGAAGCCGCCGACCTTCTCCGGATCGTCGTTCAGCGAGCCGTCCTTCGCCTGGTAGTAGAGACTGAGGTCGAGCTCGACACCGAGGTCGCGCTTGTGACCCGGCGTCTGCACGAACTCGCTCGCGCGGCTCCAGATGATGGCCGCGCCGCCGCCGAACTTCTGGCCGTTCGGGCTGCGAAGGAAGTCGTACTCGACGCTCGGGCGGAAGTAGTAAGCGCCTTCGACGCGCGTCAGGATCTTGCGGAAGAAGATGAGGTCGACCTGGTAGGCCGGGTTGAAGCGGAAGGTCGAGATGGGGCCGCGGCCGCCATTGAGCTCGGGCTGTAGCCCGCTTCCGCCCGGGTTGATCGACTCGTTCCAGGGATCGCCGCTCGCCCAACCGAAGCCGAACTGGAGGCGAAGCTTGTCCTCGATCGCCTTGAACTCGGTCTGCGTCGTGAGACCGTACTGACGGATCTTCGCGGCAAAGGCGGCGTTCTGCGGTGTCTTGTCGACCGAGCCGATGATGGCGGCGAACTCGGCCTCGAAGCGGAACTTCTTCCAGAGGACCTGCACCCACGGATCGGGAATGAACGCCGCGGCGCCGCGGTGCTCGAGCCCGTTGTTCGGCGCGTTCGGATCGACGCCCGTCATCGCGGTCTGGCCGGCGACGACGTCGAGGATCTGCGTGCGGTACACGGCGTAGAGACCGCCGTTGAGCACGAGGTCGCCACGCGCGAGCGCAAGGCGCTGCAGATCCGGGTTCATGCGGCGCGCGAGGAACAGCACCCACTGGTTGACGTTGCTGAGGTTGTTCGTGTTGTACGGCTGGCCGCCCGCGAGATCGTACGGGGTCTGGCTCGTGCTACCGGTCGAGACGAAGTCCCACGCGCCGCCGAAGTAGAGGTCGAGCGCCTTGATGCCGCTGACGAACATGATTCGGTCGGCGGTCGTGTGGTAGTCGGCGTCGATGTTGTCGCCCGAGTGGGCGAGCATGCCGAGACCCCAGTGGCTGGGCATGCGCCCGAAACGAAGCTGACCGACGGGCGTCATGTACTCGGCCCACGCGCGCTTCACGTCGATCGAGTTGCGCGTGCCGTTCACGCCTGCGGTCGGCGGCTGCTGCGTGGTCGTGAAACCACCGAGCGGCGCGTAGCCGTTGTAGCCGTTGCCCGCGGGCGCGTAGCCACCCTTGCTGCTCGGTTGGATCGCGTACGAGTCGGGCGTGGAGCCGAGCACGAGGTTGTCGAGCGCGTCGATCTGCGAAACGATCCGGAGGTTGTCGGAGATGTGCAGCTCCGGGTTGATCCGGAAGCGCATGTTCGCGTGCGCCTGCGTCTTGTCGAAGCAGGGCTGGTTCGAGCCCTCACCGCAGAGCGCGACGGTGTGCGGCGTCCCTGTCGTGTCCGTGTACGTGTTGTCCGACGGCTGCGGCCAGAGGTTCTGCGCGTCGCCGGGGGCGTTGTGACGTCCGAGAAAAAAGTTGTGATAGAGCTCGCCGCGAACGCGGAAGTAGCCGTGCAGCTCGAGGATCGGGCGCGTCTTGCCCCACCAGTCCTCGCTGTAGACGTCGCCCGGACGCGCACCGACGGAGCCGTCGTTCGAAGGACGCTCGTGGCCTTGCGCGGATAGCTCGCGCGCGTCGCCCGCCGGATCGACACCTGCGGGCATCGGCGCCTGCGCGCTCGACCCAGCCGCACCTGTCATCTGCGGCGAGATGGTGAGACCGCCACCCGCGCCACCGCTGCCGGCCGCCGGCATGAGTGAGCCCCGCGATGGTGGGGGGGCAGCGGGCGTGCCTTGCGGCGTGCTCGGTGTACCCGTGCTCGCTGGCGGGGGGGCGCCTGCGTCGGGATCGCTCTGCGCGAAGACGCTGCGCTCAGCGAAGAGAAACGGCACCGACAAGCAAGCGACGAACAAGAACGTTCGACCTGCTCGACGAGAGAGCGCACGCGCGTGGCCAAGCATCGTGCGTGCCTTCTAACACAGGAACAAAACTAAAGGTCGCGAAGGAAAGCTTCGATTTCCACGCGAAGGTCGAGGAGGGTCGTCCGCATCCTCTTGCCGTCGACAGGGGGCCCGCTCGGGGGCTTCGCGTCCTCGGGCGCGCGCGCCGTCTCGACGCTGGTCTCGACGCCCATCACGCGGCCTGTCGCGAGGCCTGTCGCGAGGCCTGTCGCGAGGCCTGTCGCGAGGCCGGACTCGAGCCTAGCTTCCGCGGCGGGTGCGGTTTGCTCGTCGTGTGCGGCCGCGGGGGCAGCGGCTGCCGCGTTCGGCTCGACCCCGGACCTCTGCAGTTTCTTTTTCGCGCCCGCAATCGTGAAGCCCTCCGCGTAGAGGAGGTCGCGCACGCGCATCAGATTTTCGACATCCCGTCGCGAATAGACGCGTTGCCCTTTGGCGCTCTTCGTCGGCCGGATGCTGCGGAACTCACGTTCCCAATAGCGGAGCACGTGGGGCTCGACGCCGACCAGCGAGGCGACCTCGCCGATTCGAAAATAGAGCTTCGGCGGAAGGCTTCCGCGCGCGGAGCCCGCGCCGCCCGAAGGCTTCCCTGAGAGCGACATCGGCCTCTAGTCCTACTCCTTCGAGCCGCTCGCGAGTGTAGAAGTTGCTTCGTTCGTGCTGGTCGCGCCGACGGTCGACGTGCGCGGTGCGCTGTCGGGGTTGCCGTTGGCGGAGCCGCTGTTCGTGTGCGCCGCGCGGTGCTCGGCAGCGCCGTCGGTTCGCGCGACGCCGTCGCTCTTGGTGCCCGAGCTGGGAGCGATGGAGCCGACGGAGCCGATGGAGGCTCGCGCGTTGAGCGCCTGCTTCAAGATTTGGCTCGCCTTGAAGGTGAGCACGCGGCGTTCGCTGATCTTGATCGGGTCGCCGGTCTGCGGGTTGCGGCCGGGACGTTGGCGCTTGTCGCGAAGGACGAAGTTGCCAAAACCGCTGATCTTTATCTTCTCGCCCTTACCGAGGGTCTCTTTCATCATCTCGAACACGAGGTCCACGATGTCCGCGGACTCCTTCTTCGAGAAGCCGCCGACGCGCGAGTACAACGCTTGGACGATCTCAGCCTTGGTCATGATCGTCTACCGTCCCCCGTCTGGCTCGCGTGTGAGAGCGACCACCCATCCGAAGGATAGTAAACGGCTTTTTCTTCAGAGCGCT
>CAXSGV010000008.1:32070-35913 GCA_964236615.1 uncultured Polyangiaceae bacterium | reverse complement strand
AGTCGAGCGACCGCATGGACCGGATGAGCGAGACCGCGCGCCTCGTCGGCGGCTTCACGTTCACCGGCACCAGCCGCCACTTCGTGCAGTACCGCGACGCCGGCGCGCCCTTCGGCTACGACGCGGGCCAGCTGCTCGCGACCGACGCGGCGCTCGCGCTCTACCACGACCGCTTCACGCAGGCGTACGACGTCGACAAGCAGATCGATCTCAAGGCGCTGCTCCTCCGCTTGATGCCGCACGTCGATCCTTCGACGAACGACGAAGCCGGCCCGCGCTTCCTCGTCGCCGAGCAAGGCCTCGGGCCCGCGCTGATTCATTACTTCGTGCGCTCGCGCGTCGAGGGTGAGGTCGCGGTCGGCGAGTGGCCTCCTGCGAGCGCCTTCGACGAAGGTCCGGTGCGTCGCTACATCATGAAGATCCCTGATTTGCCGCTGCGCATGCGGCCGCTCATGTACGGGACGCCCGGCATCACCACCTTTCTCCCCGTCGGCGCCGGCGTCGCGGTCGAGATCGGTTACCGCCACCCGGTGCAGCTCCGCGCTTGTCCGATCTTCGATCCCAACGGCCTCGTCTTGCTCCGTGGGCGCGGCGACGAGCCGTGGGCGCTCGATCGCCTGCCGCAGATGGGGGACCTTCGCGCGTTCGCGCGTGTCGAGCTTCGGTCCGACGATGCCCCCGAAGTGTCGAAGGCCACGGCGACGGGCAAGCCCAACGCCGTGCGCGTCCCGCTCCGCGTGATGCCTTCACCGTCGCCGTGGAAGAACGTCACCGCGACATGGATCACGAACGAGGAGCTCGCGCTGCTTCGTCGCCTCGCCTACGCGCTCCCGCACCAAACCATCGCGCGCACGCAGATCGCGCTCACGCCGCGTGGCGCGTTCGTACGCTCGTCGACGGGCATCGAGGCCATTCCGCTGGGCACGTTCTTCGTCGAGATTCACCCGAACCTCTACATCCCTGCCGGTTACGACGTGACGCCCGCCGTCGCGCCCGAGGTCCTCTACCGCGCGCTCGGTGCGCCTGCGGGGCAAGTGCTCTTCATTACGACCAACGCGCAAGCGCTCGCCGTCGAAGAGTCCGCGTTCGCGCCGCTCGAGACGTCGTTGATGGAGGCCAAGCCCTGGGAGCCCATCGTCGCCGAGGCCATCGAGCGCGCGCTACAAGAGGCGCCCGTCGATCTGCGCATCGTGCCCATCGGTGCCTTTCCGCTCGGCGGCGTCGAGCTGCCACCTGGCTTGCCCGGCCCGCCGCAGGGTGCGCCGCAGTTCGGACCCGGTAAGCCGAACGCGACCGAGTAATGGCCAAGGTCGACCTCGGGACCATCGCCGATGGACTGTTCCTCGGCTTCATGGCGCCGCTCGTCATCGGCGGCGAGATGACGCCACGGCGCCCCATCGGCGGGCGCGCCGGTCTCGCCCTCGGCATCGAACGCACGGTCACCGACCCCGATCGCCTCGCGCACGTGCAGATTGCACGTATTCGCGTAGCGAGGAAGCTCGCGCCGATCGATCGCGTCGAGCCGCCGACAGCGGACGAGTGGGCGCTCGGCTCTTGCCTCCACGATCTCGTTCAGGCCACGCATCCGTCGCTCGTCGGTCTCTTTCGCGGCAAGGCGCCGGGCAAGCTGCTCCAGAACGTCGAGCTGACGCTCGCGCAGATCCCCGCGGCGAAGACGGCGCTTGAAGCTCTCTCGCGCCACACGTGGTTCTCGCGCCTCTTCGAGATCGCCCGCACCGACACCGTGGTGTCGTGGTGGGTCGGCTCGCGCACCTTCCTCGGTACGTCGCCGCCGGAGCGCCTCACCGCCTGGCCGGAGCTTCGTCGCGTACAAGTGGATCGCACGCCGCGCTCGCTGGCCGAGCTTCCGGAGAAGGGCGGCGCGGTCGACAAAGAGCAGTTCCTCAAAGTGCTTCAGGCCTTTCTCGGCAAGGTGCCGCTCACCGATCTCGCGAACGTCACGCGCACCGAGCCCGCGTTCGAGTGGACGAAAGAGGCGCTCGAGCTGATCGCATCACGCGCGGGGCGCACGCTCGCGACGCGTGCGTTGCTCTACTCGCCGGAGGACGCAGTGGCGTCCGCGCTCGGCCGCGCGACGCGCCAGCTGTTTGCGACCCGCTCTTGGAAAGCCGCCGAGGTCGCGATGACGATGCTCGGCGAGCTGGTCCTCACCTCCGCCCAGATCGCGATCAACGAACCCGACGGCAAGCCGCCCGCGCTCTATTCGAAGACGAACGACGACGCGCTCTTCGCGCGCTCTGCCGGCGCGTTCGTGGCGATGCGCGAGATCGCGATGCACGGCGAAGCGTTCGGCGCGGAGCAACGCGCACGCATGCTCGCTCTTCTCACGCCTCTCTCGAGCACGCCTGCGGGCAAGGAGATCGCCGCGCTGCTCGAGCCGCCACCACCGGCGTTGGCGAAAGTCGAAGTGGCATAGAGGCTCTCCTCTGCTGATCGTTCGGACGCGCTCTCAGGGGCCGCACGATGTCGGCGCGCCCGTGCGGAGCGCGACGAAGTCGTCGAAGTAGAAGTACCGCTTGGGCGGTGCGCCGGGCGCAGGCGCGGCGACGGTCGCCGTCGCAAGGATGGGGTTGAGAATCCACGCGCCGTCGGTGGCCGCAAATCCTCCAGCGCCCGCTCCTTGCCTCATCGCGTAAAAGCCAAGCCAGAATTGAGGGTGCGACGCGAACGTCTCGAACGAGCTGCAGACGTAGTGCTTCGTCTGCTCGAGCCACGGGGTCGTCGCGTTCCACGTGTCCCACTCCACGAGCGGACGCGGCGTCTGCGTCGCGTAATCGATGTACTGCCAAACCTTCGTCACGCCCGCGGGCGGCGGATGAATGTCGTCGGTCGCACTCTGGTTGGCCGCCGCGAGGAAGGCAGCATCGATCGGATCCTCGCGGTGCGCGTCCCAGAGCGGCTTCAACGAGTACTCGGTGACGAGCACGCGCTGGTTTTTGCGGATCTTCGGGAGCACGAACGCGAAGACGTCCGTGATGTCCTTGGGCTGGTCATGGTGGATGTGGAGATCGACCCCCGCGATCCATGGCGAGTCGTGGGCGAACGCGAGCAGCGTCGTGTACGCGGCGTTGTTCTGTCGGAACGGCTTCCATCCGTCGTCGAACGATCCGAAGTACTCCGGCACCGCGCTCGCGTGCGAGGTGATCCAGTTGTGAATGCGGACCGCGCCCTCTTCGTAGAACGCGACGAGGTTGGTGCTGTCCTTGTCGTCGGGGAGCGCTTCGACGAACGGTTCGTTCGCGGAGATCACGAGGTCGGTCCCCGGCATGACCCGATCGAGAAACAGCGTGAGGAACGTCATGTACCCGTTGAACGCGGGCGTGCCCGGCGCCGGGATTGCGCGGTTCACGAAGGTCCACTGGTAGCGAATGCTCAGCGCGGCGTGGTAGCCGTGCGCCTTCACCGCGAGGTAGCCGATGATGTTCGGATCGTTTGCCCAGTCCTGCCCCGCCACCCACGCGTCGTAGAGTGGCAGCAGGTTGATGATGCCGCGAACCCACCCCGTCTTCGTGACGGTGAGCTCGGGGAAGCGCACCTCGCTCGGCGACAGCGCGGCGTTGTAGTTCACGCCGAGCTGCGTCGCACCGCTCGTGTCGGTCGCCGCTGCCTCGCTCGCTGCATCAGGGGCCGACCCCGCGTCGTCCGGTCGCACGCCTACGTCGGTCGTCGACGCATCCGTGAGTGGCGCGCTCGTGGCCACGGCGGGGGCGCTGCTGCCGTCGCCTCCACACGCCGCAGGCGAGAGCGCGACGGCGCCGAGGACCAGAATGGCGCTGGACCACCGGGCGGATCGCGCGTGCCGAACGCTCATCGAACCGCTCA
>CAXSGV010000008.1:28615-32060 GCA_964236615.1 uncultured Polyangiaceae bacterium | reverse complement strand
GCAGGACGCGGCATCGGTGCACTTCTTCATCGCCACGAGCGCCTGGTGGAGGGCTTGCTGCTTTGCCGCCGGCAGCGTGCTCGCGGTGTTGTGAAGCTCGTCGGGATCGGTCGTGTGATCGTAGAACTCGAGGTCACCGCCGATGTACTCGACGTAGACCTCGTTCGCGCTTCGAAGCGCGTTGTAGGTCGGCGGATTCGCGCTGAACGCCGGCGGCAGATCGGGATCGTTCGGGTCGTAGCCGGGACGCCGGTGCTCGACGAGCGCGATGTTGCGCCAGTCGCCGGGCGTCTGTCCGTGGAGCACGGGCACCAAGCTGCGTCCCATCTGGCCGGAGGGCGGCGCCGCTTGGCCGAGCTCCGTGAAGGTGGCGCAGAGATCGACGTTCTCCGCGATGTCCTCGGTGATGCGGCCCGCAGGCACACCAGGCCCTACGACGATGAGCGGAACGCGAATGTCGGTATCGAAGGCGGTCTGCTTGCCGTTGCGCAGCGAGTGCTCGCCCATGTGGTAGCCGTTGTCCGAGCTGAATACGAAATACGTATTCTTCGTTTGGCCCGCGGCTTCGACGGCCGCTTGAAGCTTGCCAATCATGTCGTCGATCGCTTGAACCGACTGCGCGCGCTTCCGGTAGTCCGCGTCGAGGCTGTCCTTCTCGGCGCCCGAGAGCGCGGGAATGTCCTGCAGCCATTGCGGCGACATCGCGTCGGGACGCGCGCCGTAGGCTCCGCCGCGTGGAACTTGGAGGCCGGGAAACAAGCTCGCGTCGCGCGGGGCTGGCGTGTACGGCGAGTGCGGCGCAAAGCTCGCGAGCTCGAGGAGAAAGTTCTCCTTCCCCGCGTGCTTCGCGACGAAGGCGACGCCTTGCGCAGCGATCACGTCAGTCAGGTAATCCGCGGGCTGCGAGCCGTAGCTCTTGGGCGATCCGTTCTCGTTGAGCGTGTAGTTGAAGCCGGAGTACGCGCCCGCCGAGAGGCCCCACGTCGTCCACCCGGGAACTGCGCCCGGTGTCGTCGCGTCGTAGCCGTTCAAGTACTTCCCCATGAACGCCGTCGCGTAGCCGCCGGCTTTGAGCGTCGTGCCGAAGGTGTTGGTCTCGTTGCCGTGAGCAATGAAAGCGCCGTACCCGCCTTCATTGCCGGTGTTGGTGAACACGCCGCTGCCATGCGGGAATTTCCCGGTGAGGATCGACGTGCGCGAGGGGCAGCAAAGCGAGTCGGTGACGAAGTATTTCGAGAAGGTCATGCCATCCTTCTGCATCTTCAACACGCGCGGCATGAACTGGACGAGGTTCCACGCGAGGTCGTCCGCGAGGATGAAGACGACGTTGGCCTTCGGTGCCGGTGGGACTCCTGCGGCATCGACGGGATCGGCGCTCGCCTCTTGCGAGGGCGACGCGCCGTCGACCGCGGCGCCGCCATCCTCGGTGGGCGTCGTCGTGGGCACTTGCGCGGACTGCTCGCTGCTCGAGCACTGGACGAACACGACGAGGAGCGCGGAAAGGCCGACACGACCAGCGAGGCGCAGCGAAGGGCTCATCCCCTCCGTTACGCAACCCGCGTGCCGCGAGCGACGCCGCGCATTTACGCAGCTTCGGGGGGCGAAGACGCTCCGGTGCGCTCGATTCGATCGCACCGGATCACGCGTCGGCGATCGATCCGATCGTGAACGCGTGATGGAGCGTCAGTGGACGCAGCGCGGGCCGGACGCGATAGCTACTTCTTCTTCGGAGCGGCGGTGTCGGTACCGAAAGCCGCTGGCTCGGGCGCGGGCTCGACGACTTCGATCTTCGAGTCGGGCGGACCCGCGTACGTCATGATGCCGTTGAGCGGATCGGCGGCGATGCCATTCGACGATTTTGCGAAGTTGACGCCGTACTTGCCGGTGATCTTCACCTTGGCGCCGACGGCGGGGAGCGGCCACGGAACGTCCATGCCCCAGACCTCGTCCTTCCAGATCTGCTTCTCGGTCGGTGCTTCCTTGAGCGGCTTGTACTTCTCCATCGCGTCGTGGACGTTGGCGAAGTTCGACGCCCAGCCCATGACCTTGATCTTCGCGATCTTGGGATCCTTCGGGTCGGCCCCCTTGGTGTCGGCGATGACGAAGGTCGGGATCTCGGTCGTGCAGCCCTCGGGATCCTTCTTGCCCGTCTTGTGGACGGCGCAGGCGGGGGCGGTCGGGATGTTGGAGTCGATGATGTAGCCCGTGATGGCGATGTTCTTCGCCGTCACGTCGGTGTTGTGGATGCGGCTGCGCATGTGGTGAATCGCGCCGTAGACCGTGTACCCGTCGCCAGCCTTCACCGGCGTCGTCGGGAGCTGCGGGACCGGCGGCAAGCTCGCCTTGCGACCCGAGAAGGCGGGGGTCGGCTTGTACGGCTCGTCGCTGCTGCCGCACGCGATGATGCCAAGGGAGGGCACGGCGAAGGCAACCAGGAGGAGGGCGCGCGCGGGATTCATGAGGCCAAAACGAGTACCACGGGCAAAAGCGGCCCTACAAGTCCTCAGACGAGGCGGATTTTTCCACGCTCCGGGGGCGCGGCCTCCGCCACGACCAGCCGGAGGTCCGCGACGTCGGCGGGGCGCACCACCGAACGCGGCGGGGTCGAGGCCGCGCAGCGGGCCACGAGGCGCTGCACGAGGGCCGCAATCTCCGCGTCCTCGCCGGGAAAAGGGTAATCCATGAGGCACGCGTAGGCCGCGTCGTCGAGACCCACCGGCGAGCCGAGGACGCGCATGCCTTCACGCGCGAGGCGATCGGTGAGGATGGCGCGAAGGTCCTCCGGTCGCTCGCGAATGCGCGGGAGCCGAACCGGCGATTCGAGGGCGTCGGCGAGGCGCGAGCCGAGAGCGACGTCGAGCGCGAAGGTCTTCACCAAATCCTCGGGCTCGTTGACGGTCGTGAGCGCGAGCACGACGTCGAGGGGCTCGGCGCGCTCCCACGGAGGCCGGCGCTCCGCCACCGCGCGGCCGATCAGGCGCTGCACGTCGTGCGGAAGCGCGGCGCCGTCGACCAAAACGAGCATGCCTTTGTCGGCGAGGGCCAGCGGCGACGAGGCGGGATCGATCCAGCGCGCGAGATCGTGCTCGCGCGCTGCCGTGCCTTCGACGAGCACGAACGCGCCCCCGGCACGGACGCCCGACAGATGCGCACGCGCGAGGTACGGGATGGGATCGATCCCGCTCGGCGCCACGATCGCGATCGGCGCGCCCGCACGCGTTCGCCGCTCGAGCGTTTCGTAGGCCTCACGTGACGACGCCGAGTAGATGCCGACCGTGGCTGGACGCGCGAGGCGCATCGTGGCGCGCGCGTGACGTGCGGCTTCGATCGCCGCGTCGTGATCGAGCCGCGCTGCGGCCTCGTCGGCGGCTTCGGCGCGGCGCGTGAGCGCATGCTCGCGCGCGAGGCTCCGCGCTAGCACGCCGCGGCCGTGGCACACCGACGC
>CAXSGV010000008.1:19562-28605 GCA_964236615.1 uncultured Polyangiaceae bacterium | reverse complement strand
GCGTGATGGCTTCGGGGTAGTGGCCGGTGTCCAGGTAGTTGTTACCCAGCTGATCGGCGAGGCGCTTGATGGCGCGAGCCTCTTCGAGCGTCACGAGATCGCCGCGCGCGCCGCGTGGCAGGACGAGCAGCCCCTCGGCCTCGCCACCGCGCGTGACGACCGCCGCAAGCAGTGCAGCGCGGTCTTCCATCCAGCGGAGGAGCGGGCGCAGATCGGGGCGGCGAACCTCGAGCGCGTCGAGCACTTCGGTGCGGAGGACCGCTTCGGGCTCGCCTGACGCGGCTTCGACCATCGTCCCCGGAAAGAGACCGTCGCGCTCGCGCACGTACCCCGCGGCGTCGATCGAGAGGACACGCACCGGATCGAAGGTCCACAGCTCGGGCGACGCGGCGTTGTGGCCCGCCGGCTCGCGCAGGGCGACGAGCAGCTCGCGAAGGGCCTCTTCGGGATCGGAGCGGCGAAGGGCGTCGTGTGCCTTCTCGATCGCGTCGAGCCAAGCGCCACGCGCCGGCCGCAGGGGATCGGCTAGCGCGCTCGCGATGGCGCCGACGCCGAGCGAAGCAACACCCGTGCAGAATGCAATTACCGCCGCCTCGCGAGGACGATCGAGCGCGGCAAGTGCGCCGATCAGCAAGACGGGCCCACCCGCCGACGCCACCGCGAAGGAGATACGCGAGGCGCGCGCCACCTCGACCGCGTCCTTGTGAATCGCGATGCGCGCGACGAGGAGACCGGCGAAGGCCGCGGCGAGGCGCACAGCGCGATCGGGCGCGGCCATCGCGGTGAGGGCTAGGCCGGCAGCCAGGGCGAACAAGAGCGCTATCGAGATCGCCGACACGCGGAAGCGATCGGCAACACCGAGCTCGAGCGCGCGACGTGAGCCTTCGCGCACGCACGCGACGAACAGAACAGCGGCCGCGAGGACGCCCGCGATCGTGCCCGGAACTCGGCCATTTCCGCCGGCCTCACCGAGTGACGCGGCTTCGGCGTACGAGGCAAAGGCTCCGCACCAGGTCAAACCAAGCAGCAGGTAAACGACGATCGGCTGGCCTTGCGCGACGCGAGCGGCGCATCCGAGGGGCTCGATCTCGAACATCGCGCGGACCGCGCCAACGCACGCGATGAGGGCGCCGACGCTGCCGAACGCATCGATCCAACCATCGGGCTCGGGCGCGGCAATCGATGCAAGAACCAGCGCGAGCCCCCACTCGGCGAGCGCGGCGCCGCGCTGCACACGGTGCGAGGCGCGAGCGGCCATCACGACGGCGACGACGCCGAGAACCCACGTACGAACGCCGTGACCGCCGGCGGCACGCAGCGACGCGGCGGCGACGTACGCCGAGCTCGCCACGAAGGGCAGGAACGCCGGGCGGCGCACGTACGCGAGCCACCGCGGAGGCGGCCTTCGTTCGGGCTTCGGAGCGTTGGCAGGCAGGCCGGACATCGGGGCGCGGCAGAGTAGCTGGATTCAGGCGATCGCGCCCGTTGTGTCCGCAGCAAATTCCTGGCAAAACGGCCGCAATCGAATGGCGAGCTCCACCGGCGACGGCGATCGAAACGGACGTCGCAAGCGAGGGCTCCTGGCGCTTGGCGTCTCCCTCGCGCGTGGTGGCGTGATGTCGAAGGTCGGACTCGGGATCGCCGGTCTCACGGTGTTCCTCGCCGTCACCATCCCGATCGTGCTCTCGCGCGACGAGGCGCAGCCACCGCTCGCGGTCGTTCCCGCAGTCGGAGCCAGCGCGCTCGCGTGGGGCGCCGGTGTCATCATCGCGTTCGCTGGCGCAGCGCACGCGCTCCGCCGCGATCACGACGAGGGTATCCGCGCTCTCCTCGCGGCGCGCGGCGCGAGCACCGATCGCTACGTCTGGGGTCGCGTGGGCGGGCTCGCCTTGCTCCTCGCGCTCGTCGTGGGCGGCGGCACGCTCGTCATCGGTGCGGTGTCGATCCTCTCGGCGCGCGGCGGCGGGCTCGCGCTCGACACTGCGCAGGGGACGCTCGCCTCGCTCCTCTACGCGATTGCCTTCGCGCTCGTCCTCGCGCCGCTGTCGATGGCCGCGCTCGGTGCACGCTCGCGCATGGGCGGCTACGCGTGGCTCCTGGCGCTCCTCTTTCTTCCCGAGCTGTTCGAAGGCGTCACCGCGACGCTCGTGCCACGCACGTGGAACGACGTCGTATCGATTCCGGCGGCGCTCGCCTCGCTTCGCGGCGCGCTGATGCCGGCGCACCTCGACCTGATGCGGCTCACGCGCTCGATCATCGTGCTCTCGTTCGTCGCTGTATTCTGCATGCTGATCGTTTTGCAGCAGACCGATCGCGTCGACGCGGAGAAACCTTCATGACCAGCGTCATCGAGCTACAGGAGGTCACCGCACGCCTGCCTCCGCTCGCCCTCGCCCCGATCACCGCCTCGATCCATGACGGCATCACAGCGCTCGTCGGCACGAAGGACGACGGCGTGGCGCTGCTCCTCGCGGTGCTCGCCGGACGCGAGCCTGCCAAGAAGGGCAAGCTGACGATCCTCGGCGCGCCGCTGTCGGCAGCAACGCGCGCCGTCATCGGCTACGTCCCGCTCGACGCTGTGCTGCCCGAATCGCTGCGTGTCGACGAGGTGCTCGACCTCGCGGCGCGCGTTCGCGGCGAGCCCGTGAAGGATGCCGTGGCCCGGCTCGACGTCCTCGGCGTGGGTGCGCTCGCCAAGCGCCGCGTGCGGTCGCTGACTCCCGAGGAGATGCGCGCCGTGGCTGCGGCCGAAGCGATCTCCTCGACCAAGACCAGGCCGCTCCTCTTCGACGAGCCGTTCGCCGTCATGGATCCGCGCGCCTCGGCGGCGATCGGCGTCGAGCTGCAGCGCCGCGCGCGCGAAGGCGCATGCGTCGTCTTCACGACCGCTTCGACGCACGAAGCCCACGAGCTCGCCACCCACGAGATCGTCTTCGAGCGCGGAGTCGTGCGCCGCCAAGGCAAGCCGCTCGATCCCGTTGCCATCGAAGGCGCACGCGGCGCCTCCATCCGCATCGTGGTCTCGAACGCCAAGGCCGTGCTCGCAGCTCTCGGCGAAGAGGCCGGCGTCACGGGCGTCGAGGCAACCCCCCACAGCATCGTCGTTCGCGGCGCGTCCGCCGTTGATCTCGCGCGCGCCATCGCTCGCGCGGTGAAGGCGGCCGGCGTCGAGCTCGAGTCGATGCGCATCGAGCCGCTGTCTCTCGCGCCGCTCCACGCTGCTGTCGGCGGCGATCTCGCGGCCGAGTACAAAGCTGCGTTCGACCGCGCGCAGCGGACGCCGCCACAGCCCGAGGTGGTCACATGATCGCTTCTCTCGCTCGCGTCCCGATCGCGCGTCTCACGCGCTCGCGCACCGCGCTCTTGTCGCTCTTCGGATGGACCGCGCTCGCCATCGCCGTCGCGTTCGTCGATCGCGCGCACTCGAGTGGTCACGGCGCGAGCGGTGCGCTCGTTCATGCGTTCGGCAGCGTCGCGCTTCCCCTGCTCGCGTTCGGGATCGCGACGGCGATCGCGAACGGCAACACGCTTTCGCACTCGGGTCGTGCGCTGGTCGCGCTCGGTGCGCCGCCTGCCCGCGTCGCTGCGGCGTCGGTCCTCACCGCCGTCGTCGCCAGCGCGCTCATGGGCGTCGTCCTCGGCGGCATCGTCCTTCTCGTCGCGGGAACCGATCGTCCTCTCGGTGACGATCTCCTCACGACCGCGTGGGTGGCGGCGCTCGGTGGCGCTGCCTACGGTGCGCTCTTCTCGTTTGGCTCCACGTTTCGCTGGGGCCGCGGCGCGCTGCTCATCGCCGACGCTTTACTGGGAAGCTTCGCGTCGCTCGGCTCGGTCTTTCTGCCGCGCGCGCACCTCCGAAGCCTCCTCGGCGGCTTGCCCGCCAACGACCTTCCGCAGCAATGGAGTGTCCTCGCCCTCGCGGCGATCATCGTGGTCTGCGCCGCACTGGCGATCCGCCGCGGCCGCTGATCCTGCGAAGTCGCGTTACCGAGCTCTCAGTCGACGGGCAAGGCTAGGACGATCCGCGCGCGTAGCTCCTTCGCCAGATCGATCGGACGCCCTTCGAGGATGAAGCTGCCGTCGGGCTGCTTCCGCGACCCGTGAATCTTCACGCGCAGGAGCGTCGCGGGCTCATCCTCGAGCGCGCCTTCGATGCGCGAGCCCGGAGGCGATGGAGTCGTCGATACGAGCACGATCGCGTCGGCGGTCAGCTTCACCACGCGCGCGGTTCCGCCCTTGGCCCAAGCGATGGCGGCCGACGTCATCGGTCCTTGCCCTTTCGACCGCGACCGATGGCGGCCTGAGCCTCGCGGTCGGCGGTCTTCTTCGCGATGTCCCGCCGCTTGTCGTGGACCTTCTTGCCCTTGGCGAGGCCGAGCTCGACCTTCACGCGCCCATTCTTGAAGTAGAGGCGCAGCGGGATCAGCGTGTAGCCGCCTCGCATGATCCCCTTCTCGATTTCGGTGATCTCTTGCGTGTGGAGCAGCACCTTGCGGTTCCGGCGCACGTCGTGCGGGAACGCGCGGGCTTGCTCGAAGGGCGCAACATACAACTGCTTGAGCCAGAGCTCGTCGTTCTCGACCGTGGCGAAGGCGTCGACCATGTCGACCTTACCGTCGCGCATCGACTTCACCTCGCTGCCGAGCAGCACGAGACCGCCCTCGAAAGTGTCCTCGATGGTGAAGTTGAAGAACGCCTTCTTGTTCTTCACGATCAGCTTCTCGCTGTCCGCCTTCGCCTTCGCCTTCTCGACCGCCATGGTGCGCGCGACTAGTAACACGATAAGGGGGGCGGCTTTTCGGAGAGTGCCCTCGTGAATTGCGGGGAGACGTGTAGCGACACCCGCCTTGCCGCGCCCTAATTCACAGCGATGAAGCCAGTCGACGTGATTGTGATCGGCGGTGGTCCCGCGGGGCTCAGCGCGGCTCTCCTCCTTGGCCGCGCGCGCTGCGCGGTCGCGCTCTTCGATGATGGGCGACCGCGCAATGCGCGCGCTATCGGCGTGCATGGCTTCGTGACGCGTGACGACATCCCCCCGGCCGAGCTCCGCCGCGCCGGCCGCGCGCAGCTCGCTCCTTACGACGTCAGCCTGCGCGACGAGCACGTGCTGTCGGTCCAACGCGTCGAGGGCGGCTTCGAGGCAGAGACCGCGTCAGGCCGCACCCGTGGGCGCATGATCTTGATCGCGAGCGGCATGAAGGATCGCGTTCCGAAGCTGGAGGGTCTCGAAGCGATTTACGGGAAAAGTTGCCATCAATGCCCATTCTGCGACGGTTGGGAAGAGCGCGACGGCGCGCTCGCGGCGTACGGCAGCGGCGACGACGGCGCGATCGCGGCGCTCGGCCTTTCGACCTGGAGCGACGACATCGTCTACTTCACCGACGGGCAAGCTGCCCCCTCCGACGAGAAGGCGGCGGTGCTTGCGAAGAAAAAAATCCGGGTCGTGTGCGAGCCGATCACGCGGCTCGTCAACGAGGACGGCAGGCTCACGCACGTCGTCCTCGAAGGTGGTCAGGCCATCGCGCGCTCGGCGCTGTTCCTCCACCATGGCCAGGTACCCGCGACGACGTTCGCCGCGGATCTCGGCTGCGACATCGAGCCCGAGAAGGGCTTCGTGAAGAGCGACGCGCACGGACGCACGAGCGTTAAAGGCGTCTACTCCGCTGGCGATATCACCGGCGGAGCGGAGCTTGCGATCGTGGCCGCCGGCGAAGGGGCGCGCGCTGCCCACGCGATCGTCTGCGACCTTCGCGAAGAACGGACCTGACGCCGCTACGATGCCCGTATGCCATACGTCCCGCGCCCGCCGACCATCCAGAAGTGGCAGCTCGCCAGCACGACCGCGATGGGAAGCTTCAAGGTCTTCGACGTGCACAAGCACGCCATCCTCGACGCTGCCGGCAAGGAACGACCCGACGTCTTCACCTTCACGTGCCCCGACTGGTGCAACGTCGTGGCCGTCACCGACGACGACGAGCTCGTGTTCGTCTGGCAGTACCGCTTCGGCACCGACGCGCTCGGCCTCGAGATCCCGGGCGGCGTCATCGATCCTGGCGAGAGCCCCATCGACGCCGCGCGCCGTGAGCTCCTCGAAGAGACGGGTTACACCGCCGACAGCTTCGAGCCGTTCGGCACCACCGAGCCCAACCCTGCGCTCCAAGGCAACGTCTGTCACACGTTCCTCGCGCGCGGTGCACGCCTCGGGGGCGCGACGAATTTCGACGAGCTGGAAGAGCTCGAAGTCGCGCGCATCCCCGCGGCGTCGATCGCCGATCTCATCGACCACGGCCACGTGACGCACGCGCTCGTGATCGTCGCGCTGGAGCGCTTTCTTCGCTCGCGCCGCTAGTTGGCCTGCGCTAGCTGTCCTGCGCCGGCATCTCGGCGGTCTCGTCGGGATCACTACAATCGGGCAGCGACGGAGGCTCGATGGCGATGAGCCGTTCCTCGCTGTCCCTCGCGTCGGTGAGGCGCTCGCGCGAAGGGGCGTCGCTCTCGTGACGCGCGGTCATCTCTTCGTCGCCGCTGCCGTTCCTCGGCGCGGCGAACATGTCGCTCATCGCATGCTTCAGGAAGAGACGACCGTCCCCGACGCCCATCGAAAGGCACGCCTTGCGGAGCTCGTAACCCATTGCGCCCGCATGCGGATAGCGCGCAACAGGATCGATCTCGAGAGCGCGACGCACGATCGAGGCGACCGGCTCGGGAAGCTTCGGCGCGAGCACGCTCGTCTCGACGTGACCGTCGCGCGCGTACGAAAACGCGGTGGCATCACCCGTGGTTGCTGCGAAGCGAGGACCGACGAGCATCTCGCGGAGGAGCACACCGAGCGAGAACACGTCGGAGCGCGCATCGCCACGACGGCCGCGAGCGATCTCCGGCGCCATCGTGGCAGCGCGGCGTGAGAGTGAGCGCACCGTGCGGATCGACGACGCCCCGCGCACCGCGCTGGCGACACCGAAGTCGGTGATCTTCACCTCGCCACGCCACGAGATCAGCACGTCGCGCGCCGAGAGATCGTGGTGGCTCATGTTGAGGCGCATGCCTTCGAACGTGCGGGCTTCGCGCGCGCCGAGCAGACCTTCGGCGATCTCGCTCGCGAGAAAGAGACCCAAGTCGAGCGGCAAGCGCCTGCCCTTTTGCGCGAACGCATCGATCAACGCCCTGAGCGGGCGACCAAGGACGAGCTCGGAGAGAACGACGGGCTGCGCGTCGCGGATGACGGCGAACTCGTAGATGCCGGCGACGTTGGGGTGCTGCACGAACGCGGCGTGACGCGTGGCGCGAGCGAGCGCGGTGACGACGGCGTCGCGATCATCGGTCGCGACGACGTCGTAGACCTTGCACGCGACGGCGCGTCGAATCCGGTACGGCCCTTCGAGAACGCCGCTGTACACGCCCGCGGTCGTGCCACGACCGACCTCGGGGCCGAGCGTCACGATGCGGTCGTGGGCCAGAACGATCTCGTTCCGGGCGGGGGTCGTCGAGTCTGTGTTGGCGCGGGTCATGACGTTTCCGATCTCGCGTTCCTGTGGCTGGAGCGATGCAACGAGTGAACCCGCGACGCATCCGCTGTCTTCCCTCGCACAAAGCCACGTAACGCGGACGGCGCGCGCGCCGCGCGGCTTCTCTCCGAGATCCAGGCGCGAGGATCGGAGGCGATCCACAGGTCGAACCGCGTCGCGCCGGGGAAGAAAATTACAGATGGCGGCCCCATGTGTGTCGACTAGGGTGATGACCATGCGACGCGCGCAGCTCGCACCCCGAACGCACATCTTCGTCTGCCAGAATCGGCGTCCCACGGACTCGCCGTTGGGGCCGGGCTGCGGTGAAGCGGGCGACGCAGTCTTCTCGATCCTGAAGCGCGAGGTTGCGCAGGCGCGGGCCTACGCCGACGTCTGGATCACGCAGACGGCCTGCCAGGGCGTGTGCCCCGCGCATGGCACCACTGTCTCGATTTACGGCGCCGAGACGCAGCCGCAAATCGTGACCGAGGTCGAAGCCGGTGACGCGCTCGAGCTCTACTCCGCTGCAACGTCCGATCGCATCGAGCAGGCAGGTCTCGACCGAATGCTCGCGGAAATGGAAGAGCTCCAGCGCACGAAGGTGGTCGCCCTCGCCCGCCGCTTGAAGCCCGGCCTGACTGCCGAGGACATCCGCAACCCGCACGATTTCCCCGAGCTGCTCGATCCGGACTGGCACTACGAGGACGGCGTCCTCACGGGCATCCAGAGCGTCGTCAGCGCGGTCCGCGCAACGAGGCGCCAGTGAGCTCGAAGAAGAAGCAGCAGGCGAGCAGCTCGCCGTTCGCTCAGCTCGAGACGCTTCGCGCCAAGCTGGCGCTCGAAGAAGAGGCCAAGAAGGCAAAGCCTCCCGAGACGCGCGCCGCCGAAAAACGCCCCGCCCCGAAAAAGACGCCGGCGCCCGAGGGGACGGGTCACGAGCCCGAAGTCGATGCGCTCGCGTTCCACCGCATGGTCGCGGGCGTCACGCCGCTCGATCGGACGAAGGCACGCATTCCACTCTCGCAAGCGCGGCTCGAGCCTTCGAACGCCGATTCGCTCCGAGAAAAAGGCCTCGCGGTCGAGCAAGACGAAGCCGAGGGGGTGCACGAGCACCTGCGCGCGCTCGTCGAAGGCGGAACCCGTTTCGAGGTCGCCGACGACGGCCGCAGCGTCGAGGGCCGCCGTATCGACGTGCCGGCGGATTGGGTTCGCAAGCTGCGCCGCGGCATGTTTCCAATCGACGCGAAGCTCGATCTTCACGGTGTTCACGCGGTCGAGGTGTGTGCCCGTCTCGGCACGTTTCTCGAGACCAAACGCAAATCGGGCGAGCGCTGCGTCCTCGTCGTTCACGGAAAAGGGGAGCACTCGCCGGGCGGGATTGGCGTCCTCCGTGGTGAGATCGCCGCCTGGCTCTCGCAGGGATCCTCGTCGATTCACGTGGCCGCTTTCTCGACAGCACGTGACGACGACGGGGGCGAGGGTGCCGTGTACATTCTGCTGCGCCGCTGATTGACGCTGCAGATGACGCACTGCGCGCT